>JAFTWV010000077.1 GCA_017465155.1 Clostridia bacterium | reverse complement strand
GGTGAGAGGTTGACTGATTTGGGCGCGGACTACTACCGCCAGTTCAACAGAGATCGAACGGTTAATGCACTCCTGCGTAAGCTGCATCTCCTTGGATGGGAGCAGCCTTCTACGATGACTTGATCTTTTCTTGTTCCGCTGTTACATAGGGGCTTTTTGCACTCTTTTCACGTTGCTTCGTTATTGGTTTCAAAGAAAAAGACGCCTCCTGTTGTAGAATAGAAACTACAACAGGGGGCGTTAACAATGGCAAGAAAATACACAAAGGTAGAATCGTTAACAGAGAGCATAGTGCAGAGGCAAGAAGCAGAGGAAACATATCGTGAGATCGGAGAGAGTTTCGTCGAGACGAGGCATGAGGCGCAGCGGTGCGATGGAGGAGGAAAGAACGGAAGATCGCAGCAGGGTACGACAATGCTGCGATGGAAAACTTTTTCGGCACCTTAAAAACCGAATGCTTATACCGCGCTCACTTCTCCTCGCGTCCCGAAGTTGAGCAGCTCGTTTCCGAATACATTGCTTTCTACAATTTTGAGCGTATTTCGCTCAAAAACGGCCTCACTCCGGTTGAAATCCGGTGCAAGGCTGCGTAAACTATTACTATCTGCAACAGGGGGCTTCTTTTCTTTGGCTACTATTAGGGGACAATCCGGTTTTTCCCAGAAAATCAAAACTATTTCTTTTGAAAAAAGCCAATTGATCCGTGTATATTATAGCTCGTCCATGGCGGTGTGCCCACGTTGCGTGTCATTTGCCAGCACGGATATTCTTCACAGTTTTCTTTTCAATAGTCAGGTGCTCATAGCGACGGATGCCGCCACCGCCCAAGGGAGCTTGCGCAAGAAGGCCAACCTTTACCTTCTTGTCAACCGGCAGATGGAAGAAACGCATCATGTAGAAGTTCTCCCCGTCCACAGAGTAATGGAAAGCAAAGGATTGTCCCTCACGGCAGATCTGCAGCCATGCGGAGTTACCTTGAAGGTTGCAGCCATTGGCATCATCGGATTCGTTCTTGGTGACAACACTGACTGCCGCATGGGTACCGAAGTCTGTTAGCTCAAAGCAGGCTTTCGCCCAGTGGGACATATCATGCATCACCATGATGGATGCAGAGTCATAGGTATCCTTGAAGTCGTGAGACACCTTAACACGCAGGACAAAATTTCCTTCGATCTCCGTGTAATAGAAGGGCGCGTTATACAGGGAAGCGGGCGTGATGCCTTCTTCACTGACGGCACTGTGATTACAGAAGAAGTCTGTTTCAGCAGGAGCATAAATCTCGATACAGTCACCTTCCTGACGGATGGTGCTTTCATTGATCCAGCGGAAGTCCATCTTTCTTTCTCCTTTCAGGAATCATTCTTCTTCGTCGGGGGCCTGTCCGTCATGGGGCAGCCACTTGCACTCCGTCATTTCCATATTGGTGAATGACGCAGAGAAAGAGGAATACTCAGAGCTGCAGGCATAGATGCCGAAGCTGATGGTCTTTTCCACATTGAACATGTGGCAGATGCGCATCTGCTTGAAGTTCACGCCATCGGTAGAGTTTTCCACGCAGAAATCATGTCCGCGGCGGCTGAGACGGAACCACATGGATTTGATGGAGGCGTCGATGTCAGTGGAAGACCAGTCGGAATAGCCATTATTGGTGACTACAGTACCCAGGCGCTGGATCTGGTCGTTTTCGTATTCCATGGAGGCCTTGAGCCAGTTGTCGCTGTTGAGGTACATCACCACACCGCTCTGATCGTAGCGGACTTTGGTGTCAAATTCAGTCTTGAACACAAAGGAGAAGTATTCTTCGTTCGTTTCCATCTGCAGCACAGGGGCGTTATCATTGCGGAAATGATAGTATGTCCGCTGCCACAGGTCTGTGTGGGGCTCAGTGATCATGTCCACCCGGTCTTCAGTAACCGTGTACTGCTTGGGCGCACGCGTCCATTTCATTTCAGTTGCGTTGATCTTCATGGTGATTCCTCCAATTGATGTATTGAACCTCCTTGTGGGAGGCAGTACGCATTTCAGATGATCTTGCTGTCCACAGCCATTTCAAACAAGCCAGCGTAAAGACTATCCTGGAAGCTGTCGGCAATAACGAAATCTGCCATATATTCCGCCGGAATGTCCTCCGCACAGATGCGCCGGACTTCCACCAGCATGCCGGGATTGATCAGATCTCCGCTAAGCACGATTGTTCCCGGATTGAGCAGCACCATGATGGCGCACAGGGACTTGGCCACATAGGGAATGCAGGTCGCTGGTACCAGCAGCTGAAGCTGTTCTTCCCGGCTGACGCCATAGGGAAGGAAGCCTGCCATGCCCGCGATGCCATATGCTCCCCGAATGATCGTCCCCTTATGAATCGTGGCAGTACCAGGGAACAGGTTGCTTGGGAAGTATGCCAGTGTGATCACATCGTCCGTATGGCCTTCCCGGCGGCTGTAGCCATAAGCCATGCAGTGCATGTCGGTTTCCATCGTGACAGGGATACAGAATTCGGCTTCCAGCGCGTCTTTCAGCGGTATACGCTCCAGTTCATGGATATCGCTGTAACGGATCATGCCATGATCAGCGATGCCAGGAATCGCAAGGAGAACATGAACGATAGAGGCATCCAAGACTTTCTTCACCTGGCAGCTGATCCGGGACGCATCAAGCTGTGAAAAGGATACCTTCTCTCGGCGCAACACGTTTCCAAGCGCAGAAAAGACAACGCTCTCCATGACGCGTAGCCCCATCTCTACCCGGAAAGAAATCGCAAGATAAGCCTCGTGCATCTCGTCGATCCGGTAGAGAGCTGAGCTGCGTCCGACCTCACCAGTATGATAAACTGTGCCATTTACAACACCCAGCGCCTGCATCTCGTTGAGCAGCGTGTTGCAAGTCGGCACACTGAGGCCTGTTCCGGCAGCAAGCTGCTGTTTGGTGTACGACTTGCCGTCCAGCAGAAGCCGGTAGATCCGCTTGCGGTTTTCCCTGCGGATATCTGCAGAGCTTTGCATGGTGTCACCTCCTGTATGATTATTATAACCGTTATAATAATTCATGTCAATAGTCTCCATTCCGCCTGCAAGTGATCGTTTGTCATATGTGAAAACCGCCCGGCAGGAAACCTGTTCGGGCGGCGAAGGACTATTCGGATGTTTGATCAATGCTTTGTTGAATTGTTTCTTGCAAGTGGCTGTGCTGCATCTCTGCGATCTTCTCTCGCAGATCGTACAGTGCTGTACCGATCGTATCAAAGGCAGAGGCAGCGACTTCCTCATTGCTCTTCATACCCAGCCGGTGCAGGGGTTCGGCGTCACCTTCGTAGAGGGCGAGTGCACCTTCGGCCAGTAGGAGGATGTCTGCGATGTCATTGCCCACATTCCAGAAGTAGGTGTTGAGTGCCTTAATCTGATCGCGGCCTTTGAGTTCTTCCGTGATACCCTGGGCAACCTTCATGCCTTGGACAAAGCTTTCCAGGCGCTCGGTGACCTCCGCATTGAACAGGGCGAGATACTTGAACAGCTCGCCGCACAGCACCAGCTGGCTGAAGATAACGGGACGATGCTCCCGCAGGAACTCCCTGCGCCGACGGTCCCAGAAGCCAGTATCACCGGCATCTGGCGGCAAGGTAATGTTGGGAAAGTAGTAATCACCGACTTTGCATAGGGAATAGTCAGATTGGATTCGTTTTGATTGTTCATGTTGCAGCTCCTTTCGCAGTTCGTGGAAGGGTTACAGGGGGTTTTTGCTCCTTTCCTCATAACCACTCTCATTCACCACAAACGAGCCGCAGTCATGATGTAATGTGAAGGATAAAACCTTCCTTTACACACATGCTGCTTTAGGCGCTTTTTCGATAGACTGCCGCATCCTGTGCGACAGTCTCCATTTTTATGGTGGATTATTGGACAGCATCCGAACGAAGCTGATCATACAGTACTGCCACTGCATGCCAGAAACCGGCTTTGTCCCTGTCATCAAAAAAGGACACCCGCAGATTCTTGCTTTCCGTAACCACTGAAACCTCCCGCATGTGCTCCGGGTCATCATCGCCAACGCTGCCATTGACTCTGATCATCTCCGCAACAGAAAGACTCTCCAGCAAATCATCAGGATCACCATCCGCGAATATTTTGATTTGACCATTCCGGAAGGCATATACATCGCAGCCGCATAAGTACCCGATCGGTTCGTCGAAGGATGCGATCTCGAAATTCGTGACGTCAATGATCCCCTTCCCGTGAAATATGACGTCCTTGCCCGTCAGCTTTGTTTCTCGTCCTTGCAGGTGCAATTTCTTCGCCTCCCATATTCATGTATGCTGCCTTCAGTCTATCATAGCTGTGACCAAATGACAAGCCCTGCACGAGGGCGACCTGCCGTTGCGGCGCAGCAGATTTTTCCCGGAAGCGGGCTTTTTTTCATTTTCCCCTTGACTCTCCCCCTGCGTCATGCTTTATCATGGAATGGACAAGTAATCCGGCTTTGCAGCCTGTCAGGAGGAATACCTATGGCAATGACCATCGGCGAAATGGCCCGTCGCTCCGGCGTCACCATCCGTACGCTGCGCCACTATGACCGGATCGGGCTGCTGCATCCCTGCACCGTCACACAGAGCGGCTATCGCTGCTATGACGAAGCATCGCTCGAACGGCTGCATACGATCCGCCTGTTCAGAGAGCTGGAGCTCCCCCTGAGCGACATCCGCCGCATTCTGGATACGCCAGGCTTTGACCCTGCCGACGCACTGGACATGCAGATCACGCTGCTGACCATGCGCCGTGAACACCTTGACCGCCTGATTCAGCTGGCACAGACCCTCAAAACGAAAGGAATGACGCACATGGACTTCTCCGCCTTCGACACCCGTAAAATAGACGACTATACGGCTCAAGCCAAGGCTGCCTTTGGCCATACGGATGCCTGGACCGAATATGAGCAAAAAGAAAACGCCCGCCATCCAGGAGACAGCGAACGCTATGGCCGCGAACTGATGGAAATCCTGGCTTCATTCGGGCAGGACGATGCTGCAGATCCTGCCAGCGACAGGGCGCAAAGCCTCGTACAGCAGCTGCAGATGTTTATCAGCGCGCACTTTTACACCTGTACGATACCAATCCTTCGCGGGCTTGCCGATATGTACGAAAGCGACGCCTTCGCTCGCAACATTGATCATGCCGGCGGTCCCGGAACTGCCGCGCGGGCTGCGCAGTCTATCCGCATCTATTGCATGCAAAGCAGAGCCTGAGCCGTTACGCCTCCTGACCTGCGCAAAGCAGCTGTTCCAACGCCTCCAGAAAGGCATTGACCTCCGACCGTTCAAGACGATAGATCACGTTTTTTCCAAAGCGCTGCTCCGTGACCAGCCCGGTATCCAGCAGCACATGCATGTCATGAGACAGCGTCGGCTGGCTGATCGAAAAGGATTCCAGAATACGGCTTGCACCAAGCTCCTGCTGGCTCAGCATGCCGGCAATACGAAGCCTTTTAGGATCCGACAGGGCCTTGAGCACCTTGGCCATCTGCTGGTACTTCTCTTCCATGCAGGAGCCTCCTCTTTGTTATACTTTACAAAGTTAATTATATCGCTCACACACTGCGATGTCAATACAGTTACGCCAAGGGTTACACAATTTTCTTTTGCAAAACCGGATGCTTTCCGGTTGTCAGCAGAAGGTTCCTGATGTATAATAAAAAGGAACAAGTATTGATACCTGCAGGAGGCAATATGCGATATCAGGCGATTCTTTTTGATCTTGACGGCACGCTGCTGCCCATGGAGCTTGAGGGCTTTGCCAAGGCTTATTTCCACGCCCTCGCAGTGGAGCTCGCACCCTTTGGCGTCGCGCCGGAGCTGCTGATCAAGGCAATCTGGGGCGGCACGGAGGCAATGGTAAAGAACGACGGCAGCAGACCTAACGTCGAGGTATTCTGGGAAACCTTCACCGCGCTGACAGGCGTCGCTCGAGCCGCTGTGGAGCCCGTATGCGACAGCTTTTATAGCGGCAGCTTCCATCAGGCACGGGCAGCCACGCGCGAGAATCCCCTTGCTGTGGACGCTGTACGCGCCGCCCGCGAAAAGGCGGACAAGGTAATCCTCGCAACGAATCCGCTCTTCCCCATGGCCGGTCAGCGTACCCGTCTGAGCTGGCTCGGTCTGTCCCCGGAGGATTTCGATCTGGTGACACATTACAGCTCGGATCGCTTTTGCAAGCCCAATCCAGCCTACTATCTGGACATATGCAGCCGCATGGGTATTGATCCCAAGGCCTGCCTGATGATCGGCAACGATGACCGCGAGGATATGACAGCCGCGTCCGCCGTCGGGATGGACTGCTATCTGGTGACCGATTGCCGCATTCCCATGGCCGAATCGCCGTGGCAGGGGGCGCAGGGCTCCTTTGCCGACATGACTGCTATGCTCAAGGCACTATAACCGGTTGCAAGGAACCGTTTTTCCTGCTATAATAGAGTGTGCATCCATGCGGACACACTCTTTATTTCTGTCAACAGAACAGGAGCTTTGAATATATGCAGAACAAAAACAAGTCCCCGATTCTGGATCCGGCCGTTCTTCGCCGCATCCGCCGCCGTCAGGTGCGCAACTGGGTGATCCTGATCACGTTGGTGCTGCTGGTGATTGGCGCGGTCAGCCTGATCAGCTCCTTCGGCCGGACAAGCACCATCACCGCGCTCTCCCTGCCCTGTTACGCCCATCAGGATGTAACCGTGTTTCAGGACGGCGTACTGTATTATGACGGTGCGTCGATTCACTTCGTCAACGCGGGCGGCGGCATAGAATGGTCTTATCCCGTGGGCGACGGCGCATCCTTCTCTGTTTCGGACACGCACCTGATCATCTGGGCCGGCAGTCAGCTGTTCATCGTGGACGCCAAGGGCCGTCCCTCCTACAACCAGTCCATGGAGGATCCAATCCAATTCGCCCGTATCGGCGCTCGCTACGCCGTGGTTGTCACTGGTGATGATCTGTCTCCCGTGCTGTACATCAAGGATCTCCAGGGTGCACAGATTGATCTGGAGGATGAAGATTTCGAAGGCATGCTCATGCTGGACTGCGGCTTCTACGGCACAAACGACGAATATATGTGGACGCTGGCCTACGACGTCTACAATCCTGAAATCACCACGGTCATGAACACCTTCCAGGTCGGCCAGATGAACACCGGCGTGGTCAACATCAGCGATCATCTGGCCTACAAGGTGCTCTATGCCAACAACAAGCTGAACGTCTTCACTACCCAGCAGATGTACATCTACGATTATAAGGGCGTACAGGACGTGAACAACACGATGCTGGTATACGGCTGGAAGTATCTTGACCATTATGTTCCCGAGCGCGGCAGCGCGAACATGCTGCTGGCCCCGACCTCTCAGACCAACAGTGTGCTGGCCATCAGCGAGCTGCGCGTCATTTCGGACACGATTGACCGCCGCTACACGCTGCCCTCCAACTGCGTCGGTGCAGCCATCCAGAACGGCCGCATCTTCGCCTTTGCACCGAATGCCATGTATTCCGGCAATGTGAACAGCCAGCGCTTTTACGCTTATGACCTGCCCCTGCCGGACGACCGTACAGTCAGCTCCTTCATTGGCCTGACCAATAACGGTTATGCAATCGTAACGAGCAACAACGAGGTTTACTCAGTCACCCTGCCCCGCTGACAGGTTATTCATACGAAAACCGCGATGCACTTCACTATGAACTGCATCGCGGTTTTAACATTTTCAAAAGGAAGCCGCTTATTCCATGTCCTTTGTCAGCTCGTACATCATGATGCCCGCAGCTACCGCGGCATTGAGGCTCTCAGCACCGCCGCGCATGGGTAGTCTGACACGATGGGTCGCTGCGGCCTTTACGGCGTCTGTCACGCCGTTGCCTTCGCTGCCGATGACCAGCACGAACCGCTCCCCTACCGGCGCACGCTCATAGAAGGGCGTTCCGTCCAGCTGAGAGGAGATCACGCTGAAGCCCTGCTCATCCCGCAGCGCCGACAATGTCCCCGCCAGGTCGGGCGTAACGGCGGCAGGCATACGGAAGATGCTGCCCATTGTCGCCCGGAGGAGCTTGGGGCTGAATATGTCCGCGCACTGCTCGCTAAGGATCACGCCGTCAAAGCCCGCAGCATCTGCGGTGCGCAGTATGGTGCCCACATTGCCGGGATCCTGCACGCCGTCCAGCGCAACAAGCCTCCTGCCTGTAACCATGCTGTCCTTCATCCGCACGACGGCTGCAACGCCCTGCGGCGTTTTTGTGTCGCAAACTGCTGCAAATACATGCTCAGGCAGCACATAGCGGGGCATGCCGGCAGGCAGCGCAAAGTCAGGCTCGTATCCTTCAGCAGTCAGGACAGCCGTCACGGTGAAGTCGCTGTCCAGCACCTCTGCAACCATCTTGCGGCCCTCCACAAGGAAGCAGCCTGTCGCCTTCCTGCCCTTGCGGTCCTTGAGGCCCTTCCACGCAGCCACCTTCGGATTCTTCAGGCTGGTGATGTGTTCAATCATTGATGGTCCCCCTTAATTTGTGCCGCGGAAGCCCTTGCCCACAATCTCGCCCGTGTTGATGATCAGCACAAACGCCTTCGGATCAATCATCTTCACCTGCTTGCGCAGCAGCACTGCCTCGTGCCGGTTCATCACCGTCAGCACAACGGTTCTGTCCTCATGGGTGTAGACGCCCTCGCCATGCAGCTCAGTTGCACCGCGATGCAGCTGCTGCGTGATGTACGCCTCGATCTCTGCCGGCTTCGTCGTGATGATGTGGAAATACTTGTGTGTGTTGATATTCTCCAGCACCATGTCTACCAGCAGGCTCTTGATCGCAAGGCCCAGAATGGAAAACAGCCCCGTTTCCGGCCCGAATGCCGCGAACGCCGTCAGCGTGATCGCCAGATCCGAGCACATCAGCGCCTTTCCGATATCCAGGGACGTATACTTCCGCAGCAGCATCGCCACGATATCCGTGCCGCCGGAGGATGCGTCAAGGTTGAACAGAATTGCCGAACCCACCGCCGGCAGGGATACCGCGAAGATCAGCTCCACCAGCGGCTGATTCGTCATCGGTGCAGTCATGGGCAGCACACGCTCCAGCACCCATGTCATGCCGCTCATCAGCAGGCTGACATAGGCCGTCTTGCCGCCAAACCCCCTGCCGAATACCGCAAAGCCCACAATCAGCAGCGCTACGTTGATCACCAGCACAAAATCGCCCGGCGTCACGCTGGGAAAATAGTGGCCCAGAATCACCGAAATGCCGCTGACGCCGCCGGTCGAGAAATGATTCGGGAACTTGAAGAAATAGATACCCAGAACCATCATCACCGTTGCAATGGTCAGCAGCGCATATTCCTTGAACAATTTGGACGCTTGCTTCATATGAATCTCACCTTTCCGTCATCAATCAGGCTTCCGGGAAAGCCGCATGATCCGGTGCGACCGGCGTGGCGCGAAGCTGCCTGACAAAGGCCATCACGGACGCAGGGATATCCTCGCCGTCGCCATAGCACATGGAGGCGACACGCCGGATGGTATCCTCGCCAGCCGGCGTCAGATTCCCCCATGCGTCAAACAGACCTTCATGCAGCAGCCATGTATGGGTCGGGAAATGCGCAACAAGCTGAAGCATCAAATCCCGCATCAGCTGGGAAAAGGATGTACGGGTGCGGATTTCCGGCGCGTTGACAGCCCGCTGGGTATCGCGGCTGACGGCCATGCCCAGCGCAACGCTCAGCGACGGCTGCGGTGCAGCCTTCAGCGTCACGAAGCGCACCAGATTGTCCAGCCGCATCACCCGCCGGGTGATCTGCTGCAGGGCATTGCGCGCAGCAGGCATCAGGCTGTCCAGCAGCCATGCGCCGCGGCCCGTCAGACAGATGGTCATATCCTCCGGCAGCTTATGATTCTGCATGGAATCCGAGCCCACCTGCTCCAGCATCAGGCCTGCGATGAACATCGCCGCCGCCTGATTTTCCAGCAGCACGGCCTGCAGGAAGGTCGGGCGCTGCAGGCTCGCGCGGGCGGATATGTGCGACGTGATCGGCTGACGGTATTCATCCAGCATCGCATGAAGCATCAGCTGCGCCTTGTCAGCCTCGGCAAGGGATTCCCCAGCCCGCTGAAGCTGCTCCGAGAGGGTTTGCGCAGCGGCAATCACCGCAGGATCTGCACAATCCGCGAAGTCATATTCCAGCATTTCAGGACGATCCCGGAGGGCTGCAAGGAGCATCGTCTGCGTGCCGTCCAGCAGGACGCTGCCTGCTGCAGGCCGGCTCTGTCCCTGCATCCACAAATGCAGCTTTGTGCTTCCGCTGCCCATGTCCAGCACGGCAAAGCTGCCGCGAACGCCGCCCTCGCCGCGCAGATACGCACAAAGCGCCGGCGCTTCCTCCGCCCATGTGACAGCAGGCTGTCCCTCGGTGAGCGGCAGACCTGTTTCCATCGCGACAGCCGAAGCCAGCTCCTCCATCATATCGGTGGTTGCCAGGCGGCCCTCGTCGCCCATCTCATCCGCAACGGTCACGCGCCAGAGGATGCTCCTTGCGCCCTCCAGCATGGCATTGAGCGCCGTGCCCAGCATCGCTTGATGCATCAGAAGCCTGCGCGCCCGGACAGACGCGGCGTCCGCGCGCCACTTGAGCGAGGACTTGATGGATGCAGCCTCCTTGCACGACAACGCATCGAAGCTGGCAGCGCACAGAACATGGCCGTCAACAAACAGCTCGTCGCCGGGGCCGGTCAGTTCCACCGCTGTCGGCATAACGCTGCGGGGTGTAAGACTGAGCAGGAAGTCGTCCTCAGACATCTCCTGAGGTCTGACAAGCAGACGCGTCAGCTCCTGTCCCTCTGCAGCCGCAGCACTGCCGTCAAAGGCGAGGACGGAAACTGTCGTTGCCGCACCAAGATCAATGGCTGCAACCGCATCCCGCACCGCCTCCACATGACAGGACGGCAGCGCGTTGGGCAGCGCGCCAAGGCACAGATCATCCTGCATCACGATCAGGCAGGCAGGATAGCTTTCTGTGCGCAGGCAGCTCCAACGCTCCTCCAGCACAGGACAGGCCGTCCATTCACCGCCGCGCAGAGCCTCCACCCGGACGGTTCCGGGCTTCGCAAACACATGATACGCATGCCAACGCTCCAGCGGCAGGCAGGGCCACACCGCCACGCTGGGAGATTCCTCCTGCGTCAGCACCGCAATCTCATCCACGCTGTAGCTGCGGACCATCCGCACCTCGCCCATACCTCGCAGCAGGAAAGACGCAGTGATTCCCCCGTCCTCCTGCGGCTGAAAGCGCATCGCATCCAGCGCAAGACCTTCGCCATCCGCAGCCGCAGCCACGCAGACAGCCATATCTCTGGACAGGGGTGGCAGCAGTACGCCATCAGCACAGGCGCAATTGATCTGCAGGGCTGTATCGCCCAGCAGATGGCCCGTCAGCTTGGTCAGTCGATCCGAAAAAGGATTTGCCGCGCCGCGCATCCAGCCATCGCCAAGGGTCTCCCGCAGCAGCGCGCGCACCGCACCGGAGCCGGCGTCCCACGGCCATGTCAGCGTCACGGTCATCTGCACCTGACGGCCCGCATCACTCGTTCGCTGCCGGATCTCGTCAATGCATTCGCGGGCTTCCGGCAACAGTCCGGCCGCCTGAGACGTGTCCAGCCACGCAGCAATGGACTTTGCCGTACGCCTGTTCCACGCGGCAGACTGCGCAGCCATCATCGCCGTCTCCTGCGCAATCTGTTCCAGTGCAGCCTCCTGCGCGGCGTCCCAGGAGCCCGTCAGGCCGATGCGGCTGTCTGTGCGGGCAAAGGGAACGCCATTCCACAGGTATGTGCGGTTCTCTGCCGCTTCCGTTTCATCAGGAGCTTCCTGACCACACAGGCATTTCATCAGCGCATTGCCGCCGGGAGCACAGCGCTCATCCTTCACAGAAAAGGCCTCGAACTCCGCAAGTCCATGCACCGCCTGTATCCGGGCTGACAGCCGCGCCAGCGCCTCCGCATCCTGCATGCGGACAGCCTTGATTTCCTCTGCTCCCGCCTGCTGCAGGTCGCGCACAAAGTCAGCCGCAGACGCGCTTTGCAGGTTCAGGCGGACGATCCGGCTGCACAAAAGCTGCCGTTCTCCCTCGGACAAAAACGGCGTCGGGTCAGTCATCGCTCCCGTTTGCCGGTCATACCAGAGGACGCGCTCAGGCATCACCTCGCGCAGATCGCCGGGGGCAGCCGGCAGGATCAGGCCTGTCTGCTCATCTGCGATTCCCAGCAGCTTCCGCTGGCCGTCGCGCTCCAGCAGCGTCAGATGCACCGCATCCCGCTGCTTTGCTGCCAGCACCCATGATGCAAACAGAGAGGTCGTGCCATCCACCGTCAGCACAGACACCGCCGCGCCTGCATCCGGCCATGCATCCGCCAGCAGCGCCACCGCCAGCATGCCGCGCCATGTCGTTTCATCGGCGTGAGCAGCCGCTTCACCGCGCACCACGAGACGATCTGCCAGCGCCGACAGCGCCGATGCATCCGCGCCAAGGCGCACAAAACCCGTCGTAGCCGTCAGTTCATCGCGGCCCTCCCTGTCGGGCAGGAACACCAGATCCCTCATGCTCACACCTCCTCCATTGATTGCTTCATCAGCGCATGCAGCAGGCTGATGCTGGGCATCGTCGCACGCACATTGGCACGGCGGATGGCCTTCATGACATATTTCAGGCTCACTGTTTCACCGGGCTGGATCATATCGCCCCACATGGCTTCCACCTCCGCGCGAGTCAGGGGTTCGCGCTGCAGCAGCCGCTCTGCCAGACCCGGCAGGAACATCCCGTTCTCCGCAGCTGAAGGCGCCATGGCAGGCCGGTCAAACCGAACCTCCTCTGCCACCGCAGCAGCCAGATCCTCCCGGATCCTCTCGGCGCGGCTGTCCAGCATCAGCTGATGCCGTTCCATGCGCTTGAGCTTCGTGCGTGCATCCGTGATGCGATACTGATCCTCCGCAGAGGCAATGGTCTCTGCATGATCGATCCTGCGGTTGGCTTCCGCATAGCACTCACGCAGCTCGGTTGCCTCTGCGTCCGCCTTTTCCAGCGCATTCTCCAGCATCGTCATGACGGACGTGCCGCCCATCTTACGGTTGAGGGCAACCTGCTGTGCTGTGCGGCGGGCAATCTCCTGCTTCACCGCATCGATACGGCGCAGGGTATGCTCTGTCTCGGTGACTTCGGGCGTATAATGACGGTGCACAAGCGTCTCATCGTACAGCTCGCTGCGCTGTGCGTCATCATCCATGACGCACAGGTGGCTGGCCAGCTCAGTCAGCGCATCGTAATGCTCCGTCGCCTCCTGCCGCGCACGCTGCATGGCCGATGCACACCGCATCTCCATGGGCAGCGTCTTGCAAATGCCGCCCAGCCACAGGAGCAGCACACGCATCAGACGCGTCACGCTGGCAACGGTCTCCAGCTCCTCCTCCCGGGATATCTCCCTGCGGCGGTAGAAGCTGGCGTACCATCCGAACATATCCCGCAGGAAGAAGGGCTTGCGCAGCCGCCGCTCCACCTCCGGGCCGATGCAGTACGTCCACGCCGCTGCCGCCTTGAACAGCCGCCCATAGGCCTCACGGTACCGGCCTGCCGCCTTGCCGAAGACGGACCAGCTCAGCGGGCCTTCCTCCGCACGCACGGTAAACACGCCGTCAAGCCACGCCGGACGGTGCAGCAGCACATCCATGCAGTACGCAGCCAGCCAGTCCGTCAGCCGCGCATACTCCGCCGGCGCCGCCGGACGGGCGCTCGCAGGCAGACCCAGCACGCAGATGGAGCTGCACAAGCCGTCCCTGGCATATTGAGCGATGGCCTCCTTCGCCTTGGCGGCATCCTGCTGATCCGTGCAAGCTGCCAGCAGCACCGCACCCATCCGGACGCTGCCCCGCGTACGCTCCTGAATGAAGGCTGCCAGCGCCGGAATGCCTGCCGCACCCGTACCGCTGCAGACAGAGCCCGCCAGCACTACGCGCACCTCTTCGCCGCTTTCCGCCTCGCGAGCCATCTCCTCCACCATCGCATTCAGCGGATCGTCAGGGTTCTGCGCAGCTTCATGCAGCAGCCCCGCAAAGGTCACCTGTCCCAGCATGCGGCTGCCGTGGAAGCCCTCATGCAGGTCAAGACCTGCAGCATTCCCGTCAAAGAGCGCCTGACACAGCAGCTTATCCGCCTCAGAGCCTGCCGTCCATTCAGACAGCGCCGATGCATCCCCCGGCAGCCGCTCGGGCCAGGAGGTGAAGCGCAGCGTTGTGCGGAAGCCTCCCTCAGGCACCAGCAGCGCCTGATGGATGCGGTCGTAGTCCGCCAGCCGCGCTTTGAGCAGCGCTGCGCTCTGTACGCCGCGGTGATCCGTATCCGCCAGCAGAACCTTCAGCGTGCCCGCCGGATACACGCCCGCGCTGACAGCGCAAATCAGCGCGTCCATCATGCGCGCGCCCGTTCCGCCAACCAGCAGTACATATCGCTTCATCCTGTATCGCCCTCCGCAGCGCCAAACAGCGCGGAAGCCCGTTTGCGTGAGCCTCCGCGCTGCATCTTTATGGTATTACTCGTGATACCCCTTGGGATTGTTCTTCTGCCAGTGCCAGGCGTCGCGGCACATATCATCGAGGTTCTTCGTGGCCTCCCAGCCCAGAACCTCGCGGGCCTTCTTCGGGTCAGCAAAGCAGGCGTCCACATCGCCGGGACGACGCGGGCCGATGGTATAGGGCAGCTCGATCTCATTCACACGCATAAAGGTATTGACCAGATCCAGCACGGAATAGCCCACGCCAGTGCCCAGATTGACAATTTCGCAGCCAGTGGTCTTCGCAGCATAATCGCAGGCCGCCACATGGCCACGGGCCAGATCGACCACATGGATGTAGTCGCGCACGCCGGTGCCGTCATGGGTATTGTAGTCGTCGCCAAACACGGTCAGCTGCTTGAGCTGTCCGGCCGCGACCTTGGTGATATAGGGCATGAGGTTGTTGGGGATACCCGTGGGATCCTCTCCGATGCGGCCAGACTCATGCGCGCCGATGGGATTGAAGTAGCGCAGCAGCACAACACTCCACTCGGGATCCGCGTTCACCACGCCCTCGAGGATCTTCTCGATCATATACTTCGTCCAGCCATAAGGGTTGGTGCAGCCCTTGCAGAACATATCCTCGCGCAGGGGCACCTCGTCCGGCACGCCGTATACCGTCGCAGAGGATGAGAACACCAGCCGCTTGCAGCCATGGGCCGCCATGGTTTCGCACAGGGTGAGGGTGGAGTCCAGATTGTTGCGGTAGTAGCGCAGGGGGATCTGCACAGATTCGCCCACAGCCTTCAGGCCCGCAAAGTGCACCACTGCGTCAAACGTATTCTCCTCAAAGATGCGGTCCATCGCCTCGCGGTCGCACACATCCGCCTCGTAGACCTTCACCGGATGGCCCACGATCTCTTCGACCCGGCGGATCGCCTCAGGCTGGGAGTTTACGTAATTGTCGACGATGACCACATCGTGGCCCGCCGCACACAGCTCCACGCAGGTGTGCGTTGCGATGAATCCGGCGCCGCCGGTCAGCAGGATCTTCATTGGTGAGCATCTCCTCAAAACGTCGTCTTTGCCTTGATGGTTACATGGACCTGTCCGCGTGACACCGCGCCAGACTCATGCCATCATCTATTATACGAAAAAAAACCTTCCGGGGCAAGAGCTCCGGAAGGTCTTTGAGAAATAATTCGTCATTTTGTCGGGAAAGGTCACAGTTTTTCAGGGTACAGGCCCGCCTCGTGCAGCTTGCGGAGCTCGCCTGCAACATGCTCGCGATCCGCCTGATAGGTCACGCCGAACCACACCGAATCCGTGGACAGCACCTCTACCCGCAGCCCATCTGAGCGCATAAGGCTGTCGATCTCCATCGGAAGCACGAATTCCTTCTTCAGCGGATCGCCGTTCTGCGCCCACAGGAAGGCCTCGAAATCCCGTCCGGCCGCCTCGAAGAACCAGGGCGTCAGGCCCCAGAAATTCATCGACACCAGCGCTTCGTGATCCAGAATATCGCCTTCCTCACGGAAGTTTATATCCCGAATGGTGCCATCGGCAAAGGGCAGGATTTTGTACGTCTCCGTCACCTTTTTCAGGAAGCCCTGCTCGTCCTTCTGGCAAACGCCGCGGGTCACATAACCGTTCTCCGAAACGGTATTCTTGAGGTAATACGCCACCATGGAAGCGACATTCTGCTTCCCCTGCATACCGCGCAGGCTCTCTGCCATGGTCACAAAGGCGCTCTTGCCGTAATAATCATCAGCGTTGATAACGGCAAAGGGCTCATGGATGACGTTTTTCGCCGCCAGCACCGCATGTACGGTGCCATAGGGCTTGACACGGCCCTGCGGCGGAACGAAGCCCTCCGGCAGGGAGTCAAACTCCTGGAAGGCATAATGCACCTCAACCTTCCGGCTGATCTTATCGCCAATCAGCTGCCGGAAGCTGTCTGCCATGGCTTCCTTGATGACGAAAACCACCTTGTCGAAGCCTGCCGCGATGGCGTCATGGATGGAGTACTCCAGCAGGATCTCGTCATTGGGGCCAATCTTCGCGATCTGCTTGTTTCCGCCAAAGCGCGAGCCGAGACCCGCCGCCATGATGAGAAGCGTGGTATGCATACCGTTCTCCTTATCCCGTACTCATGTCACAGTACATCATCGTCACGTTACAGCATCATTGCTGTTATGTAACATGATAGCATGCCTGCCCGTTCACGTCAAGGGATTTGTCCGATTATAACCATTTTGTAACCAGATTCGACTTTTCAACCATTCAGCACTGCTGCTGCCATGGCTGCATAGGCTGCTGCACCAAGAGGAAGCGCTGCCTCGTCAAAGCAGGCGCGCGGATGATGCGCCGGGTATGCGCAGCCATCCTGCGGTCTGCCCGCTGCCAGCGCAACCATCACCGACGGCACGGCATGACTCACCACTGCAAAATCCTCTGAGCCGCTTGACTTCGCTGCCTCGCCGGATAGCTGTCCGCTCATCAGCGTCCGTTCTTCCCCCAGCAGCGCCGTCAGTGCACGGTAGGCAGTATTGCTGGTCCTTTCATCATTCCGCAGCGTCGGACAGCTGCTGAGGAGTCGTACCTCCGCCTGAGCCCGGAATACCGCAGCGGTCTGACAGGCAATCTCCCGGATGCGCCGCAGAATAAACGCCTGCGTCTCCTCATCGAAGGCGCGCATGCTGCCGCGCAGCATTGCTCTGTCCGGGATGACATTGGCCGTGTCGCCCGCCTGAAGCATGCCGATGGTTAATGCATTCGGCTGCATCAGGCTCAGCTCGCGGGTACCGATCTGCTGCAGGGCCAGAACGATGTGCGCCGCCGCTGTGATGGGATCAACACCCGTATGCGGCATGGCGCCATGGCAGCCCTTGCCCTGCACGACAATCTCGAAGGTTGCTGCAGCCGGCGCGCTCACTCCCGGCGATGACACAATCGCCGTTCCCACAGGAAGGTCAAGGCCTGTCAGCACATGGAGCATGAAGGCTGCATCAGGCTTCGGGGCGTCCAGAAGGCCATCCGCCATCATGTCCGCCGCACCGCAAAGCAGCTCCTCCGCAGGCTGGAACATCAGCCGTACCGTCCCGTCAAGCTCCGCTTCCTGCTCCTTGAGCAGCCCTGCCGCGCCAAGCAGCATCGCCGTATGCATATCATGACCACAGGCATGCATGCGGCCGTTGCGGCAGGAAAATGGAAGCTCCGTTTCCTCACGGATGGGCAGCGCATCCATATCTGCACGCAGAAGCACCGTCCTTCCCCCCCGCCCGATATCTGCCACAATACCGCAGCAGCCGCACCTTCGGGGCGTGAAGCCCATTTCCGTCAGCCGTTTCCACACATACGCACAGGTTTCCGGCAGGTCAAAGCCTGTTTCAGCATGCGTATGCAGCCATCGGCGATCTTCCGTCAGAGTCGGCGCAAGCGCCTGCGCACGGGACAGCAATTCGTTCGTTTTCATCATGATATCCTCCGGTTTGTCGTCATGTCATTCTCGCACGGCAATATGAAAGGGATATGAATTTGCCGGGGCGGAGACAGTTTCTTGCCGCGGCAAAGGCTATATGCTATAATGGCCTTGCCGCCAGCAAATGATACCCCTTCCCCAACCGACCAACCAATACGAGGTGATTCCAATGATTGAAATGACGCTGATCGGCACGGCGGCAACCATGCCCCTGCCTGAACGTGCAGTGACCGCAGCAACACTTTCCTGCGCCGGACACTCCATCCTTTTCGATTGCGGCGAGGGCACGCAAAGTGCCGCCCGCAAGGCTCACGCGCCCATCATGCGCGCCGACGCCATATGCCTGACACATTACCACGGCGATCATATTTTCGGTCTGCCCGGCTATCTGCAGACCATGGGTTCCCTTGGCCGGACTGAGCCGCTGTATATTTTCGGCCCCGAAGGTCTTGAGGAAATCATGGCGCCCATCCTGGCCCTGTGCGTCTGGCTTCCCTATGAGGTACGGCTGATGCCCCTGCCCAAGGACGGCCTGCACCTGTGCGACGTGATGCCCGGCTGGCCTGCTGAGGCCACGCTATACCCGGTTGCAACCCAGCATCGCATTGCAAGTCAGGGCTACCGCTTCTCGCTGAGCCGCCCCGGCCGCTTTATGGTCGAAAAGGCCCGCGCCCTGAACATTCCACAGAAGGACTGGGGCCGTCTCCAGCGCGGCGAATCCGTCGAGGTGGATGGGAGGATCATCACGTCTGCCGACGTTCTTGGCGAACCCCGGAAGGGCCTGTCCGTTGTGTTTACCGGCGATACGCAGCCCTGCGACGCTGTCCGGGAAGCCGCCCACGGCGCTGACCTGCTGATCATGGAGGCCACTTACGGCGAGAATGAGCAAGCCGACCTTGCAGCTGATCACGGTCATTCCACCTTTGCCCAGACGGCTCAGCTGGCAGCTGAGGCTGAGGTAAAGAGACTATGGCTTGTGCATTACTCTGCCATGATTACAGATCCGGAGGAGTATCTTGCCAATGCGCAGGCATTTTACCCCAACGCGGTCTGCGGTCAGGACGGTATGCAGATCACACTGGCCTTCTCAAAGGATTGATACCAGCCCTCAAGGAAGCCGAAAACTTTTTTGCTTCCCCCCGGCGGCTTTGCGCCGCTTTCGACGCGCGAAAGCGGCTCCCTGCTGCAAATCAATTCTGCATGAAAGAAGATGCATATCCACAAAAACAAATTCAAGTTTGTCATTTTCACTCTATGCATAGCAGTACAAGAAACCGCAAGCCAAACAGAGCTTGCGGTTTTGCTTTTTGCACGATGTGATATAAAGGATACCTTCTTCCTTTCCATCATTCTTCCTGAGGGACCACTTTTTCAGCGTTCCCCTTGACGAACATTTGTTCGTGTGTTATAATAGCAACGTCAACCTGTTTGACAAATCCATCCTCAAGGAGAATGCAATGACACGACTCGAAACCGAGCATATATATCGTATTGATCTGAATCAGGGTACGCTTGAAACTGAGCTATCCCAACCGCTGATGCATCTGGATGCCCAGGCAGACGTATTCACCGCCGTCCTTCGCCGCGGCATGAGCCCTGTCAATTTGACCGGCGCGTCAGTTTTCGGCTACCTGTGGCTCTCCGCAACGCAGCAAACCCTTGTGCTGACCGGCAGCACGCAGGGAAGCGAAGCCTCTGTAACGCTGACCGAGGACTGCTGCGCACAGCCGGGCCGCTTCAGCCTGGCCCTGCAGGTCACGCTGGATGATGTCCGTCACACCGTCCTGAAGATCAACGGAACGATCGAGCGTACCAGCACCGACAGCATCGCATCGCCGGACGATACCGTTCCAACCCTGCCGGATCTGCTGGAGCAGATCAGCGCGCTGAAGGACGTCACCGCTGAAGCGCAGACCGTTCTTGCAGATGTCCAGGAAGCAATCAGCAATGCCCATGCTGCCGCTCAGACCGCTCTTGCCAGCGCTGCGCCGCCGATCCCGCTGTCGGCTGAAGGAAGCGTCGTCACGCTGACGGAAACCGCTGATAATCGTCCCCTGACTGCCCTGCAAATGTTCGGATACACGGCACTCAGCGACGTACCTGCACCAGATGCGCCCATTGATCTGGTGAGCGCCGCTTCCGGCGGTTCTGTCGCTCTGCGCCTCACCTGCAGTAATCTGCTGAATATTCACAGCTTCACCCCCACCAAGGACGCTGTGGTTGTCATCGACGGCGATGACAGCCTGACCGTAAGCGGTGCACAGGCCTATGCAAACGCCAGAATTGACGTCAACATTGCCGGTCTGGCAGGATGTACGCTCTGGCTCCACGGAACAGTATCCGCTGCACCTGCCGCCATTTCGCCCTACTATATTATCGACGGCGTTTCCAAATACCTGAATCCTTCCGTGCTGCGCAGCGGCTGGCAGATTCCGCATGGCGCCGCCACGATGCGCCTGCAGCTGCTGGCCAACAACACCGCCGCTGAACTGGAAAGCGCGAACACCGCCGTGTTCACAGGGCTTGCGCTCACGCTTGATGAACATGCGCCCTCCGGTGCTTATCATGCGCCGCAGTCCATGAGCATCGCCCTCCCCGGCAGTCTCTGCGGCGTACCCGTCAGCAGCAGCGGAACCTATACGGATACAGCCGGTCAGCAATGGATCGCTGATGAGATTGATCCCGCACGCGGCGTGTATGTACAACGCGTCAAAACACATGTGCTTGACGGAACAGAAACATGGTTGACATGGGGCGCCGACAGCCACACATCCGGCCTTACCGGCTTCTATACGCGCAATGTGACAGATTATCTGCCGGGTTCTCTCCCTCTTTGCAGCCATCTGCCCGCCCGAAACAGCGTATACAATGGCAGCGCTGAAGGCGTTGCGCTCCATACCAGCGGCGCATATTTGATGCTCTGTATTCCAACAGCGCTGCTTGCAGATCCCGCCACCCCTGTCGAAAGCCTGAAGACCTATCTGGGCCAGCAGGCAGCCGCAGGCAGCCCCGTTACGGTGCAGTATGCTCTTGCTGAACCCATCGAAACTGCACTTGCCTCCAGCGAAATTGCATCCTTTGCTGCACTGCGCACCTGCTACGCCGAAACCATCCTGTACAACTCCGCCGGAGCCCACATGCACCTCACCTGCGCTGCCGACACGAAGCTGTACATTGATCAGCAGCTCCGCAGCATGCTCAGCTCCGTCTGATCCCACGCTTCTGCCGCAGTCTGCCTTCCCCCGCAGACTGCGGCTTTTTCATCCGCACTTGCGCCCGGGACGCAAATGTCGTATACTATGCATAGAAAACAAGCATTCAGCGAGGTATACATCCAATGGAAGAACGCAGATCTCCTTCCCTGCTGTTGATCGTAGCTTACATCACCCTTGCACTGCTGATCGGCGTCGCCGTGTGGCTGGGCGTGACAGTCTCCCGTCTCAACAGGGAGGTGCAGGTGGTCAAGTCCCTCACGCCCACACCCCTGCCCGCCTATGGCAATGTCATGCAGGTCACCATTGATCCCAACGCCCCCACGCCCGAGCCCGTCATCCGTACCGGTATGTCAGGCGAGACCGTTTGGAAGCTGCAGGAACGGCTGCAGGCACTGGGGTACTACACCGGCACCCTTGATGGTCAGTTTGGCCCGGCCACCTTCACAGCCGTGCAGCTCTTCCAGCAGCAGCACGGGCTGGATGCAGACGGCGTGGTCGGCCCGGCCACAAGCGCGATGCTGTATTCCCCGCAGGCCCACCAGGTGATTGTCACGCCCTCGCCCACCCCCGCACCTACTGCTGTCCGTCAGGCCGGCACGCTGCTCAGCGGACAGCCGATGCTCGTCAACCGCGAGGTATATCTGCCCGACAACTATGAACCCGTCGAGCTGGTCAACATGCTGGATTACTGCGACCAGGACATCGTTACGATCAAGGGCAGTGATATCAAGGGCGAGCGCGCTGCCGTGGATGCGCTGATGACCATGCTCCTCGCCGCACATCAGGACGACCTGACCATCTGGCAGGTCAGCGCCGGATACCGCACCGTCGCCTACCAGCAGAAGCTGTATGACGAGAAGGTCTACGAGTACCGCCAGCAGGGCTTCAGCGGCGCCAATGCCCGTTCTGCCGCCAGCAAAACCGTTGCTGTTCCCGGCACAAGCGAGCACCACCTGGGCCTGGCCTTCGACATAACTGTCCCGGGCAAATACTTCATTGATACCCAGCAGGCCGTCTGGCTGGCAGAAAACTGCTGGGACTATGGCTTCATCCTCCGTTACCAGAAGGATAAGGAGGATATCACCGGCTATGTTTACGAGCCGTGGCACATCCGCTATGTCGGCACGGAGCATTCCCTCATCATGCGTGACGAGCATCTGTGCCTGGAAGAGTATATCGAAAAGTACTGGAACTGATCCCGAACATGGAGGCGACCTTTATGCTCCGTTATGGACTGGCCTGGCGGCCCTCGTCAGACAATCTGGGCAGCGATCTTCTGGCTCTGGCGGCCATGCGGCTGCTGCCTCAGGTGGATCATCTGCTGGACGCCGACGCACTGGACGCGCCCATCCCCGGACTGCAGGACGATGACCGCATCGTCACGCTGATTCCCGGCCCGATGCTGGCTTCCTCAGCCCATTGGCCGCCGGAAAAGCATGTTGCGCCCGTCTGCGTCGGCGTACACATCTCCTCCGAGGACGCATGGGGGCTGTCCCTTGCGACGCTGGACGGCGCAGGCCTTGCGAGCCTGCGAGCCTGCGCCCCCATCGGCTGCCGCGACCAGCGCACCGCCGCGCGATTGGAGAGGCTGGGCATCCCCCACATACTGACCGCCTGCCTGACGCTGACCTTGGACGCACCCCATGTCCATACCCGCAGCGGCATCGTCTGCTGCGATGTACCGGAAGCTGCAATCAGCGTCCTGCGCGAATACCGCCGGGACGTAACAGTCGTCACGCATCACCTTGAAGCGCCTTCGCCGGACTTTTCCCTCCGGATGGCAGCGGCACAGGCGATGCTTGACCGCTACGCAGGGGCCGAGATGGTCTTTACCCGCCGTCTGCACTGTGCTATGGCCTGTCTGGCCGTCGGTACGCCGGTGCTGCTGCTCTATAACGATCAATACGAGGATGTCAGCCGTTTTGCCCCGATGAACAGCATGTTCCGCAGCCAACCGCTGGACGAATTCGTGCAGCAGGTCAGCCGCCGGGGCCTGCCCTCCCTGTGGCGCAATCCATCAGGCATGACAGCTGTTCGCAAAAACCTGCTGGCCGCAGTCGCCGCCGGTATTCAGCGCGCACTCAGTATGCCGCTGCCCATCGTGCCGGAGCAGGAGGCCGCCCTGTGGCGCAGTCTTCGCGTCCGGCGCATGATCGACAGCGCAGCGGTCAAGATCCGCAATCTTGAAAACCAGCATTACGAAGATCTGCATGAGAAGTTCTCCCTGCTCCTGCGGGAGGACAGCGCCAAGGCAACCCTGACCGAGCTTCTTTCCCTGCCGGACGTCCGCAAGGGGCTGCGCAGAGCCGACCTGCGCCGGAAGCTGGCGCAGCTTCCTGTCCCCCAGCGCATCGCAGCCTGCTGGAAGTCTCTTCGCGGCAGCTTTCAGGCCGACGGGTACATCCGCGATGCGAAGGAGGCCCTTGATCTGCTTGGCTGGCCCGAAAACCGGGAGGAACACTGACAGTCGGCCGACGGCATACAAGACAGGCTGATGCCGGATGCTTCTGTGTCTGCGGGTGTTGCAGGAGACCGCTTCTGTGTTTGTCGGCGCCCTTGCTGCCGGAGTTACCAATGCTTTTGCCTGTATCCATTTTTCTTTGTTTCATTCGCAATCAAAAAGCACGCGGGACGAGCGCCCCTTCATCGGAGCGTATCGTCCCGCGTTTGATTATGCATGGGCCTGCTGCGCAATCTGCTTGCGGAACAGTGCCTTGAACACCGTGCGTACCACCGGCTGGATCAGGAACAGCTGCGTGAACCACGCAAAGGGGAAGTTGAAACACATCAGCTTCAGCCAATCCGCCAGCAGAGTCAGGAGGTTAAAGCCGTTCATGTAGGGGTAGTACAGCCATGCTGCGATGAAGGACATCAACGGGCACATGATCCCGACCGTCGCAGAAATGATCGCCGTTTCAAAAAATACCGGATGGGTATTGCGGGGATCAAAGTTCCGGCAGGCAAGCTTGAAGGACAGGGGGCTGCCGATGGTCATTTCCAGGGTAAACGCCAGCGCAAATTCGATCAGAACCAGCGCCCAGATGGGCAGATGGGTTCCAAGCATCATCACACCGCCCATGGAACGAATGGCTGCAAGGACGCTGGGCTGATTCGTCCAGGCCATGAAATCTGCGCCATGAATGACATACAGGCTGTAGAACACATACGCATGAACGGTGACAAACACCGTCAGCAGGGCAAAAACGGCACGCTGGAATCGGGTCTGAGGCATCGGTAGAACACTCCGTTTCTGATATATTCCCCGAAAAAAGCACACAAAAAACACATGCCGTACAGGTCTGTCCTGACGCGCGGTGCGAATACTCGTGCCGTGATCAGATTTACGTACCATGGTACAACATGTGTCGTGCGAGTGCGTTATTCGGTTGCCGTGGTATTATGCCATACAGGACGCGCAAAAGTCAAGCGCAAAATTACAGCTGCGACAGCCTTTCGTTGATCTCCTTCACGCGCTGCTTCATGCCCATGTACTGGCTGCCCCACATGCTCGCGTACAGAACAATAAAGCCGAAGAAGTATGCCATGAAGCCCGTCACGCTGTGCTCAAACCAGTGCAGCATCCACGCCACCGGCAGCGCCGAGAGCGCATAGCACAGGCCGTGCACGATGGTCTGCCGCGTCAGCGACCAGTGGTCAATCTCCCACACGATGCTCGCCGCCGCCCACACGCCGCCGTAGAGCATCACGCCCAGCATTTGCAGGATGTAGGCTGTCAGCTCGCTCCCGACCTGCTCAGCCAGCTGCGGCGGAACCGGCAGCACCTCGCCGTTGCCGATACACAGGGAAATGATGATCAGGATGATCTGCCCAATGAAAACACCGCCCAGCGCGCCGATGCCGCCGCGGATCAGAATCTGCTTCTTCATGATGAACTTTCCTCCTTACACGCCCAGAACCTGCTTGATCTTCGCCACATACCGCCGGGAAACATAGGTCGTCACGCCGCCCTCAAGGCTCACGCAGATGGTACCCGTCAGTTTCAGGTCAAAGCCCTTCGCCTTACGCAGGTTGATAATCTCGCCGTTGCTGATGCGCACGAACACACGCCTGTCCAGCCGCTCCTCCATCTCGTACAGCCGCTGCTTCAGGGCGAAATCCCCCTTGGCAGTCGTGGCGAAGACCTTGCCATCCTGCGCGTACACACGGATGATGTCGCGCTCATCCAGCAGGATGAGCTTCTCGTCCCGCACGCCGGTCAGCGGCGAGGGCGCAGCATTTGTCAGCTGGTTGACCAACGCGGTGATCTCATCGGACATGCCCGCCGTGAGGATAATGACCTTCGGCTCGTCATATACCGGGTCGAGCCTGACTTCCACTTGCATCTTTGGCGCCTCCTTCAGGGGTGTTTCTGTTGACATTTGGGAGTATAGCAAAATTGCGATGGAATGGGAAGGGATTTTCAACAAACGGTCGATTCCGTCCCATGAACGGTCAAAGGGAGCACCCCCCTACGGAGCGCTCCCCTTCATATGCTGCTTAGTAGAACTGCTCCACGGTGATGATGGAGCCGTCGCTCTCGTCGCGGAAGAAGTAGTGCTTGGCCTCGCCGCCGCGGAGGCTCTTGCTGCCGGTGTAGACGGCGGGCTTGCCGTCCTTGCCCAGCGGCCACTCGCCGGATTGAATCCACTGCGGACGGCCCTTGTCCGAGCGGAAGGGCTCTTTGATGGCGGCCTTGATGGCCTTCTTGCGCTCGGTTTTCTTCATCGTGTCGGGGTAGAGGGGGAGGATGTGGGTGTTGATGTATAACTCGCTTTCACCGCCCATCAGGTATTCGGGGATCATGTCCAGCGCAAAACCGAAGGCATCAAAATACTTTCTGTCCCACGGGATAGATTGATCGACCTGATAATACAGCGCATACAGTTCGCTGTAAAAGGACTCCGCGCCCGTTGCACCCCGCACATCATGAGTGCTCATGCGGAATTCGTAGGTCAGCATTTTTCGCACGGAATCATAAGGACTGTTACCGTAGCGCACGCCCTCAAACGCCTCCGGATTGAGCAGGTGCGAAATGCCGGAATCGCTTTCTACGATCTCCCCAAACGGGTTTGACGGATGTTTGAGGAACTCCGTCACCCCTTTCGCCTTGGCATCATCCACGATCCCTTGCAAGAAATCGTTGATCTCCGGATTCTCGTCGTAGAGCCTGCGGAAGCTGATGATGTCCATCTCTCCCCGCAGGAACGCGGCAATGGTTTCCCGTACATCCATGGCAATACTCCCTTTTGAAAAGAGGACGGCCTCCACTCGGAAACCGTCCTCCAACTCAATGAAGAATTACGAATTAAGCATTAAGAATTCCAAATCACAGCGCCGCCAGATCCTTGAACAGCTCCTTGTTCGCCTGATACAGCTTCTTGTACACCTCGTACACCTTGGCGTACTTCGGCACGTTCTCCTCGATGGGATCCTGCGCGGGATTGCGCTTGATCATCGCGGCACAGGCAGCGGGGACGCTCTCGTACAGGCCAGCGCCCACGCCAGCCAGGATCGCCACGCCCAGGGCCGGGCCTTCGGTGTTGACGGTGGTCGCCACCGGCACATTGAACACGTCCGCCAGCATCTGACGCCACAGGGGGCTCTTGCCGCCGCCGCCGCAGGCCAGCATGGTCTCGGGAGCAACGCCCATCTCAGCCAGCACGCTCAGGCTGTCCATCTGGGAGAAGGTCACGCCCTCCATGACCGCGCGCAGCAAATCACGACGGGTATGCATGGCGCTCAGGCCAAAGAACATACCACGGCAATCAGGATCGAGGTGGGGGGTACGCTCGCCCATCAGATAGGGCGCGTAGATCAGCTTGTTGGAGCCGATGGGGCTCTGGGCCGCCTGCTTGTTGGTCAGGTCATAGGGATCCACACCCATCTGGGCAGCGGCTTCCTTCTCCGCCGCGCAGAAGTTGTCGCGGAACCACTTCAAAGACAGGCCCGCGCCCTGGGTCACGCCCATCACGTGCCATGCACCGGGGACGGCGCAGCAGAAGGTATGCACGCGACCCTTGGGGTCGATGGCGAGCTTATCGGTGTGGGCAAAGACCACGCCGGAGGTGCCGATGGTGACGAAGGCCTTGCCGTCCTCCACAACACCCGTGCCGACAGCCGCAGCCGCGTTGTCGCCCGCGCCGCCAACCACGAGGGTCGCCGCGCTCAGGCCGGTCAGGGCAGCCGCCGCATCGGACACATGGCCGGTGACCTCGCAGGACTCGTACACCTTCGCCAGCATGGACTTGTCGATGTCCAGAATTTGAAGCAGCTCATCGCTCCAGCAGCGGTTCGGCACGTCCAGCAGCTGCATGCCGGAGGCGTCGGACACCTCGGTGGCATAATCACCGGTCAGCATGAAGCGAACATAATCCTTGGGCAGCAGGATGTGGCGGCACTTGGCGTACACATCGGGCTCATTGTTGCGCACCCACAGGATCTTCGACAGGGTGAAGCCGGTCAGGGCAGGATTCGCGGTGATGGCAATCAGCTTTTCCTTGCCGACCTTCTCGTGAATCTCGTCGCACTCCTTGGCGGTACGCTGGTCGCACCAGATGATGGAGGGCCGCAGCACCTCGTTGTTTTCATCCAGCATGACCAGGCCGTGCATCTGGCCGGAAATGCCCATGGACACCACGTCGTTCTTGTCCACGCCGGACTTGGTCAGCACAGCCTTGATGGTCTCGACGGCAGCGTTCCACCAGTCCTTGGGATCCTGCTCAGCCCAGCCATTGTGGGGCTGGTACATGGGATACTCGACGGTGGCAGAGGCCATTGCCACGCCATTCTGGTCGAACAGCACTGTTTTGGTGCCGGAGGTGCCAAGATCAATACCGAGAACGTATTTCATAATAAGGGACAGCTCCTCTCTGTATTTGGTTGAACGGGTAATATTCCACCTCTAATAATACATGGAAATGCGCCGCACGTCAAGGGGCGGCGCAAGGGTTGAGGATAAGTGGGCAAAAACGGAGCAGTTTTTAGCGCAGCCCAAGTCTGGCATTGCAGCGGCGTTCATCCCACGCGCCGGCATCCGAAGGAAAATTGCATTTTCTCTTCATGAGGGGCTTGACGAAACCCACTTCGCATGCTATAATGTTATCTGCTGGTTCACGAGGAGAGATGGCCGAGCGGTTGATGGCGCTGGTCTTGAAAACCAGTGATGTCGAAAGGCACCGGGGGTTCGAATCCCTCTCT
Organism: Clostridia bacterium; assembly: GCA_017465155.1. Lineage (GTDB taxonomy): Bacteria > Bacillota > Clostridia > Christensenellales > Aristaeellaceae > UBA11524. The sequence goes on along the minus strand of JAFTWV010000077.1, from coordinate 20,270 downwards.
CTCCGCCAGCTTTGCTTGAGCAACATTGCTGGTCAAACCGCATATGCAGATGTACCCAAGTGGCTCAAGGGGCTCCCCTGCTAAGGGAGTAGACTGGGATAACCGGTGCGAGAGTTCGAATCTCTCCATCTGCGCCAAAACAGGACTCCGACTTTGATGTGAAGTTGGAGTCCTGTTTTTGTTTTCTCATTCATCCTCAAAAACACCTTTCCTGCTCCCTCTCCTGCAAATAAGGGCTTGCCCACATGCTGCCTTTGTTGCTATTGCATCCATTATGGCTTCCCACTGCAATCATTGCCGCCGAACTCGCAGCCGTGCGAATGATGATGCCCGTAATACCAACGGCCGTAGCGATAGCCATAATGTGCGGGACAATTCGAACAGTTTCCCATACAGCGTCCCGGATAGGTGCGCCCAGAGCCCGCATGAGAGGCGAGGCCAAACAGAGCAGCAAGGAAGCCCGGCCCCTTTCTCTCCGGCTGTACAATGGCGATCTCCGAATCAAAGGGCAGGTCATCGGTCTCGCGGTGAATACCGTCTGCCTTTGCCACATTTTCGAGCAGCTCCTCATTAAAGCAGAGACCTTCCAGTTCCTCATACTGCTCTGCGGTGAACTGCCCCCGGCGGCTGCAGATGACCTTGTTGAACACCTCTTCCGTCAGACAGCCGCTGAGCTCAATGATCTCAGCCGGTGTAAAACGTATTCCGTTTTGCATGGCGCGCTTTACCAGACGGGCTGCATTCTTCTCATCAAAGAATGCATTGGCAATTTCCGCAACCTCCGCAGAGGATGTGAAATCAGTCAGCGTTGATATCCTGCTGATCTGCGTGCTTTCAGCCCAGTCCCAGAACCGTTCATAATAATCATTCCACTTCATTGACGCGCCCCATTATACTTTTCTCTATTATGACATTTCAGCTTCACGGAAGCAAGAGGAAACAATACACTCGCAAAGCAACTCGCCCGCGCAGAACGGTTGCCGGCATGATCCCCTGAACCTGCCTGACGATCGGCACACACCATTGCGATGGCTATTCTTCATTGCCTTATTCCCCAAATCCCTGCTCGCTGAAGGTCACCGTAACCGCATAAACATACTCATGTCCTGCATACTTTTCAGGCGCGTCAAAGCAGTCCATTCCTGCAAGCGGAATCTCTGATTGGCTGCTGAATACCTGGAGGGCCAGAGGGATTTCTTTCCCGGGGATGATCTCTACCGCATTCCCAAGCCACGTCTGCGCGCTGGCAAGGCCAGTCGTGTCATGCTGTTCCAGCGCCTTGTGATCCATGCGGAAGATCGCCCCGTCGTTCTGGACGGACACCTTCACGTCTCCGTCAAGGGTATCATAATCCAGCGCAATGCGACCTTTCCTGCCCGCATACGTCATGCCGATCGTCCCGCCGCCGCTGACCTGCACCCACTGATCATCCACCAGCCGAACGACGCGCACACGCATGCTTTTTACCGTCTCCGGCACGGAAAAATCAAATATCTGCTGTGGATAATGATCCCCCAGCAGCCGTACGAGCTCCGTTTCCGTTTCAGTCATCACTGCCCGGCCAATATAACTGTCCGTGCCATCGGCGACAGGCTTTGAACAGGCGGTCAGCAAAAGCAAAAAGGATACAATCAGCAGCAATGACAAACGGCGCTTCATGACGTCGCCCCCTCCGTCTTTGTTTGCGTATATTGTAGCACGCCGGCCCTTCCCCCCACAAGGGTACCGTGTAGTTTTTTACATCGGTGCTGCATACGCATGAACATCCCCTTCCCCGCCCCAAATCCTTGCGAAAACCTTGACAATCCATGCAAAATGGCGTATCTTATAAGATGGTTCAATATGCAACACAACTTTGATACATACAAGGAGGCAACTTCCCATGAATAACAAGCCCGTTGTCCTCGTCGTCATGGACGGCGTGGGCGAGACCCCCGAAACGCTCGGCAACATGGTCATGTCCGCCACCACTCCCACCCTGGACGAGCTGAAGGCCACCTGCCCCTGGCAGATCATCAAGGCCCACGGCGCCGCCGTCGGTCTGCCCTCCGATGACGATATGGGCAACTCCGAGGTCGGCCACAACGCGCTGGGCTGCGGTCAGGTGTACTCCCAGGGCGCGAAGCTTGTCAACGAGTCCATCGAGTCCGGCAAGATCTACGCCAGCGAAACCTGGCAGGAGCTGGTCGGTCAGGTGAAGGCCAACGCCTCCACCCTGCACTTCATCGGCCTGCTGTCCGACGGCAACGTCCACTCCAACATTTCCCACCTGATCGCCATGCTCAAGCAGGCCAAGGCGGAGGGCGTGAAGCGCGTGCGCTGCCACATCCTGCTGGATGGCCGCGACGTGCCCGCCACCAGCGCACTGGAGTACGTGCAGCAGCTGGAGGACGTGCTCACCTCCCTGAACGACGCTGATTTCGACGGCTGCATCGCTTCCGGCGGCGGCCGCATGAAGGTCACCATGGACCGCTACCAGGCCAACTGGGCGATGGTCGAGGCTGGCTGGAACGTGCATGTGCACGGCCAGGGCCGTCAGTTCGCCAGCGCCACTGAGGCGATCGAGACCTACCGCGCCGAGACCGGCGTGATCGACCAGGATCTGCCCGCCTTCGTCATCGCCAAGGACGGCGAGCCCGTGGGCAAGATGGCCGACGGCGACTCCGTCATCCTGTACAACTTCCGCGGCGACCGCGCGCAGGAAATTTCGATGGCTTTCGACGGCGATGCGTCCTTCGACAAGTTCGACCGCGGCGTGGTGCCGAATGTCAAGTACGCCGGCATGCTGCAGTACGACGGCGACCTGAACATCCCCAACAAGTTCCTCGTCAATCCCCCGGAGATCAAGGATACCCTGACCGAGCTGCTGGTCAAGGCCGGCGTGAACGAGTATGCCTGCTCCGAAACCCAGAAGTACGGCCATGTGACCTACTTCTGGAACGGCAACCGCTCCGAAAAGTTCTCCGAGGAGCTGGAGACCTGGGAGGAAGTCCCCTCCGACGTGCGTTCCTTCGACGAGTGCCCCTGGATGAAGGCCACCGAGGTGACCGACCTGGTCATCGCAGCCCTGCAGAGCGGCAAGTACGGTTTCATCCGCTGCAATTTCCCCAACGGCGACATGGTCGGCCACACCGGCAACTGCCTGGCCACCGAGATCGCCGTGGAGACCGTCGATCTGTGCCTTGCCCGCATCAAGAAGGTCGTTGATGAAGTCGGCGCGATCCTGTGCATCACCGCTGACCACGGCAACGCCGATCAGATGCTGGAGAAGAACAAGAAGGACGGCATCGCGCCCCGTACCGCCCATAGCCTGAACCCTGTCCCCTTCATCGTGTACGATCCCAACGGCCGTCACGAGCTGAAGGAGGGCACCGGCTTCGGTCTGGCCAACGTCGCCCCCACCATCGTGGACCTGATGGGCATCGAGCCCTTCGCCAGCTGGGAAGAGTCCATGCTGAAGAAGTAATCCCATAACATACCCCAAGGGTCGGAGTGTGCCTCGCGCTGCTTCGGCCCTTTCCCATAACATACCCCATTCGGGAGATTTGGTATGAAGACCCTCTATTTTATCAGCGGCCCGATGGGCGTGGGCAAAACCGCCGTCAGCCGCAAGCTGCTGCGCCTGCTCCCCCGCTGCGCCTTCCTTGACGGCGACTGGTGCTGGACGATGCAGCCCTTCACTGTCACCGACGAAACGAAGGTCATGGTCACGGACAATATCACCCACATCCTCGGGAATTTCCTGCGCTGCAGCGAGTTCGAGAACGTCGTGTTCTGCTGGGTCATGCACCAGCAGGAGATCATCGACGGCCTGCTGGCACGGCTGCCCATGGACGGGGTGCGTTTTGTGAGCGTCTCACTGATCTGCGCCCCGGAGGCGCTGACCGCACGCATCGGGCAGGACGTTTCCGCCGGGCTGCGGGACGCGTCCGCCGTCAGCCGCTCTCTGGCCTATCTCCCGCTGTATGAGACTGTGGACAGCATCAAGCTCGACGCCACGGCGCTCTCCCCCGCCGAAGCCGCCGAACAAATCATTCGCATAGGAGATCCCCTATGAGCACCCGAAAAAACACTCTCTACAACATGGCTTACCGCCTGTTTTCCATGCTCCTGCCCCTCGTTACCGCCCCTTATCTCTCCCGTGCGGTGGGCACGGAGGGCGTAGGCCTGTACGGCTACGCATGGGCGATCAGCTACACCTTCGGCCTGATCGGGCTGCTGGGCCTGGAGAACTACGGCCCGCGTGCCATCGCGCAGGCAAAAGACGACCGTGACGAACTGAACCGCACCTTCTCCGGCATCTGGCAGATGCAGCTGCTCGTCGCCGGGCTGACGCTGCTGGTCTGGTGCGCATATGTGGCCTTCGTCGCCGGGGCGGAGAAGCCCCTTGCCATGGCGTTCACGCTGGCCAGCATCTCCTGTCTGGTCAACGTGGACTGGTGCCTGATGGGCCTTGATCAGTTCCGGCCCATCGCGCTTCGCAATACCGCAGCCAAGCTGCTGGCGGCGGCGGCGGTGTTCATCTTCGTCAAAGGGCCGCAGGATCTGTGGATCTACGCCTTCGCGTGGTCGCTGTCGACCCTTGTGGGCTGCGGCAGCTGCTTCCTCTCCCTGCGCGGAAAGGTGCGCTTCACACCCGTGCCCCGGAAGGAAGCGCTGACTCACCTCAAGCCCTGCGCAGTGCTGTCCATCTCCGTTATCGCAGTGAGTGTATACCGTCAGATGGACAAGGTCATGATCGGTGCACTGTCCGATATGCATCAAACCGGCCTTTATGAGAATGCAGAGAAGATCATCCTGTGCCTTGCAGGCTTCATCGCTGCTGTCGGTACAGTCATGCTGCCCAAAATCAGCCACATGACCGCACAGGGACGCATGGATGAGGTGCGCAGCCACATCGATGCATCAATGGAAATGATGATGTGCATGGTTTCTGCCCTGGGATTTGGTCTTGCAGCCGTTTCGACAGACTTCGCACCCCTGTTCTACGGTGAAGCCTTCGGCGGTTCTGCACCGCTGATGTGCATGCTGGCCATGACGCTGTTGTCCATTGGCTTTGCCAACGTGATTCGCACCCAGTGGGTACTGCCGCAGAAGCGCGACCACATCTTCATCAAATCCGTTCTGACCGGCGCAGCGGTGAACGTAGTGCTCAATACGCTGCTCATCCCCGCCTACGGGGCGGTGGGCGCAGTGGTCGCCACCGTCGCAGCAGAATTCGCAGTACCGGCGGTGCAGTTCATTCTCCTCCGACGAGAGCTCCCCTTTGGCCGTTTCCTGCGATATGCGATGACCTATGCGGCCATCGGTATGATCATGGCACTGATGGTGCGTCTGGTCGCCCTCGCTGCGCCGGATGGATGGTTCGGTCTCACACTGCAGGTTGCCGCAGGCGGCGCGACTTATATCCTTTCGTGCCTGCTTCTGTGGCGAACTACAAAGAACCGCCGCATCCTGAATCTTCTGCGCCGTAAATCGGCAAAAGCTGCGAAATAATCCATACCTAATCCGTGCATGCTATCCCTACACCACGTTTTCGGGAGGGATCGCATGAAGAAGAAATCACTGCTGCTGACGACCATTCTCTGCCTGTCCATGACGGCAACCGCCTGCAGCCGCCCCACCAATCAGGAGTACTACGAGGAAGCGCAGCTGTACCTTGGCAGCGGCAGCTGTGACATGGCTGCCATGCTCTTCAGTCAGCTGGGCGAATATCAGGACTCGGCGGACTACGCGCTGTACAGCGCCGGCCTGCACGCCCTGTCCGAGGGGGACACCGCGCTTGCACGGGCCAACCTGAACGCCGTTCACCCCTTCAAGAGCAGCGCGCGCTACCTGCAGTATATCGAGGCAATTGAGCTGGAGGCAGCGGGAGAACTGGAGGAGGCCCTGGATCGCTACGAGGCGCTCGGCTCCTTTGAGGACAGCGCCTCCGCCGCAGAAAACCTGCGCAAGACCATCCCCGAAAAGGCTATCCAGCAGGGCCGAAAGCTCATGTCCGAAGGGGACTACGCCGCTGCACGCGACCTGTTCCTGTCCCTTGACGGCTATGGCCAGAGCACGCTGTTCGCCCAGAACTGCACTGCCGCGCTGAACAAGGCCGCCTACGCAGAAGCCAGCGCTCTTTGCGACGCCGGAGACCATCTGGCAGCCATGAACGCATTTCTGGCCCTCGGCGATGTGCTGGACGCGCCCGACCGCGCTGAAAGATGCCGCGCCGCCCTGACTGCCGAGCTGGACGCAACGGACGCCTCCCTCGACAATGCTGCCGGGCTGATCGCCGCCTATGCCGCCCTGGGCAATGAGGAGCGTGCCGCTGACCTGTCTGCGCGGTATGCCGTCAACCTTGCGCTGATAGCTGCCGCCGCCGAGCAGCCCTATGTGCTCCTTGGCGCATACCCCATGGGAGAAAGCGGAGTGGAGAGCCCGCTGCTCTGGCGCGTGCTGTCCGTAGAGAACACGACGGCAACACTGCTGTGCGAAGCAGTGATCGACGCATCCCCCGTGGCAACCAGCACCGCCCTGACCCTGACGGAGGCCGAGCGCGCCGCCGTCACCTCCTCCACGCTGCCCGCCATGACCGATCTGACCAGCCTGACCGACCTGACCTGCTCGGCCACGCCCTATGCCGCTGCGCAGGGCGTTGAGCAGGAATCCGGACAGGCGCTGTACTGGCTGCGCGACAGCCTTGAGAGCGGCCTGCACCCTGTGGTGGACGGCAGCGGCTCTCTGGCGCTTCCTGCTGCCAGCATGACCCCCGGTGTACGGCCGATGATCACGCTGTCACTGGACACATACGTCTTCACTGCAGGCGACGGTTCCATGGAGAACCCGTTCCGCTGACAATCATTTTTACAGAAGGGATGAATCATCATGCACCACGAACGCATCCAGCTTCCCCACTGCGTCATGGACGCGTATATCCCGGCGATGAGCATTGATCCTTCGCATCCGCGCAAGAGCATCGTCATCTGCCCCGGCGGCGGTTACCAGCATCTGTCCGAACGGGAGGCTGAGCCGGTTGCGCTGGTCTTCGCTTCGATGGGCTTCAACGCCTTCGTCGTGTGGTACCGCATCTCGCCCAACCGCTATCCCTGTGCGGTCGAGGACACGGCCTGTGCAGTAGCATGGGTTCGCGCCCACGCCGGAGAGTATCGAGCCGATCCGGATGCGATCGCCGTTGCGGGCTTCTCGGCCGGCGGACATGCAGCCTGCAGCCTCGGCGTACGCTGGCATGACGAGGCGCTGATGGCATCCTTTGGCCTGACGCCCACGCAGGCGCGCCCCAACGCGATGGTTCTCAGCTATCCGGTCATCACCGGTGGAGAGTTCGCGCATCGCGGCAGCTTTGAGCATCTGACGGGCTCTGATGATCTCGCCCTGCACGCTGAGCATTCTCTGGAGAACCTCGTTACTGCGCAGACTCCTCCGACGTTCCTGTGGCACACGTGGGAAGATGGCTCTGTACCGGTGGAAAACACGCTGATGATGGTTTCTGCGCTGCGCCGCGTCAGGGTATTGACGGAGGTACATATTTATCCTCACGGGAGTCACGGTCTTGCATTGGCCAACTGGCTGACCTCCGATGCTGATCATGCATATCAGGTGGTTCCGGAGTGTGCTGCATGGCCCAAACTTGCCGCGCGCTTCCTTCAGGACGTGCTGACGCACTAACCCACCCATCCAGGGATGCAAAAAAGAGGCAAGGGGTGAAGCCCCCCTGCAGAGTGCAGGGCATTCAGTGGGCGCGAGTCGCTGAAGGCGAAAGCGACGAGGAATGTGAATGCTTCCCTGCCCGCCGGAGGCCCCGCCCGCAGGCGAACCACCCACAACGCCTTTGAATGATCCCCGATCGTTCAAACAGTCCGCTCAATTTAAAAAGGCAGAAGTGGTCTGTTACTTTGTTTGCCGGTGGCGCTGCGCCCCCATTCGGGCATCGCGGCGCCACCGGCATTTTTGTATCCTTGTGTGGTTGGGCGTTCCAATCAGGAGGAACCTGAGGGCCGCAGGAGCCAGCCGAAGTTGACATCAGGAAAACCGAAGAGCCTTTGGCATTGTCAGCAAGGTTGGTTGACAATTGGGCGGCAGTATGCTACAATTGGGCCAATATGTGTTATGAAGGAGGGCTGACCCGGATATGCGCAACTGATCCCGCTGCTAAACCCATGACAGGGAGGCAAATGCCGTCTGCACAGGACGGTGTGTTTGCTGTGGCGGTATGCGCGTATTCCGTGCGGACTCCTTTTTGTTGTGCGCAAAAAAGAATATAGGCGACCATCCCGCCTCCCCGACCAAAACAGGAGGCAACATCACTCATGCAGGTATCCATTCGTGACCTTTCCTTTACCTATGACGGCTCCTATACGCCCGTGTTTGAGCATGTATCCTTTACCTTTGACACAAGCTGGAAGCTGGGGCTCATCGGCCGCAACGGCAAGGGCAAGACAACCCTTCTCCGGCTGCTGCTGCGTCAGCATGCCCATGAGGGACGTATCGACATGCCCCTCATACCGGTTTACTTCCCCTTCCCGGTGGTCAATCCCGCTCGTCCGACCCGCGATATCATGCAGGACGCCGCGCCGGATGCCGAGGAATGGCAGCTGCAATGCGAACTAAACCAGCTGGACGTGGATGACAGCGTCCTTGACCGTCCCTTCCAGACACTGTCCAAGGGCGAAATGACCAAGGTACTGCTTGCGGCGCTTTTTACCAGGGACGATGTGTATCCCCTGATCGACGAGCCGACGAATCACCTTGATGCGCACGGCCGTGAGCTGGTGGCTGATTACCTGCGCCGCAAGGACGGCTTCCTGCTGGTCAGCCATGACCGTGCATTCCTGAACCGCTGCATTGACCATGTGCTGTCCCTCAACCGCAGCGATGTGTGGGTCATGCAGGGCAATTACGACACATGGGAAGCCAGGCTTAACCAGCAGAATGAATACGAGCAGAGCCGCAATGAGGTGCTCCGGCGCGACATCCGCCATCTGGAGGAATCTGCACGCCGCACTGCCGAATGGTCCGCGAAGGCTGAGAAGGGCAAATTCCACGTTGCCCCCAGCGAGGCCGCTGTTGTTGACCGCGGCTATGTCGGTGCAAAGGCAGCGTCCATGATGAAGAAGGCCACCAGTGCCCTGCGCCGAAAGGAACGCGCCATCGACGAAAAGCGCTCTCTGCTGCACAACGTGGAGAAGGTCGGCGACCTCAAGCTGACCGTGCTGCGCCACCCCAAGGACGTACTCATCAGCGTGCAGGGCGCATCGGTGGTATACGACGGGCGGACAGTCTGCCGGGACGTGACCTTCGCCGTGCGGCGCGGCGATCGCATTGCCCTCACCGGCCCCAACGGCTGCGGCAAGTCCAGCATATTGAAGGCGCTGATCGGCGCAGGCGGCAGCCTGGAGGGCAGCGTGTCCGTCGCGCCGGGGCTGACCGTTTCCTACGTCCCCCAGCAGACAGACAATCTTACAGGCTCCATGAAGGACTTCATCAGCTATGCCGGCGTGGACGAAACACTTTTCAAAGCCATCCTGCGGAACATGGACTTCACCCGCGACCTCTTCGATCGCCCCATCAGGCAGATGTCACAGGGACAGAAAAAGAAGCTCCTGCTGGCCCGCAGCCTTTGCACCCCGGCTCACCTGTATGTCTGGGACGAGCCGCTGAACTACATTGACGTGCTCTCCCGCGTGCAGCTGGAAGGCCTGCTGCTGGAATACGAGCCGACGCTCCTGCTGGTGGAGCACGATGCAATGTTCCTTGACCATGTATGCACGAACAGCATTTCGCTGGGAGGGATCAGATGAACCGTCTTTACATCGTGGAGGGGCTGCCCTGCTCCGGCAAAAGCACCACCGCTTCCTTTATTGCCGCGACGCTTGCACAGCGCGGACAGACCGTCCGCTGCATCGACGAGGGCACGGGCAACCACCCGGCTGATTATGAATACCACGCGCTGCATCGCGGCAGGATCGTCTCCCTCGCCGACTGCCCGCCGGAGCAGCTGACAGAACTGATGCCCTGCAAGATCTACGACGGTCTGCCCTGGGAGACGGAAGCACCGCTCATGCTGGATAAATGGCGGCAATTTGTCCGGGACGCAGAGGAAAGCGTGACCCATGTGTTCAACTGTGTTCTCCTGCAGAATCCCATGTGCGAGACCATGATGCGCTTCAACCTGAACGAAGAAGCCTCTGCAGCACACATCCGCCGGATCGCGGATATCATCCGGCCCCTTGACCCGGTCGTGGTGTATCTGCACGTCAGTGATATCGCCGGGCGCGTGCAGCAGACGGCCGCTGAGCGTCCCGGCTGGCTGGACGCGGTCATCCCCTACCATGCGGACGGCGGATACGGCCGTTCCATCGGCGCGGCAGGCTTTAACGGGTACATCGCCTGCCTTGAGGAACGTCAGCGCCGCGAGGAACGCATCCTGCAGACTCTGCCTCTGCGCCGCATCACGCTGACCGACCCGTACCTTGACTGGTCCGGCGCGCACGCATGTCTCAAGGCCGCGCTGTAACTTTGCCTATGCCAAGAACACACTGAATCATTTGCAGGCTACCCTTTTTGCCGGCGGTATGATATCATCAAGCCTGAAAGGTGGTCTGCATATGAAGTACGAGAACGCCCGCGACATTCTTCCGCCGGAGCTGCTGCGGCAGATACAGAAGCATGTCTCCGGCCAGCTGATCTACATCCCCGCCCGGGAGAAAAGGCGGGACTGGGGCGCCGTCAGCGGTTACCGCGATCAGTGCAGGCGCGTAATCTGGACATCCGCACGCAGATCGCGCTGGGCGAAACCATCGAAGACCTCTCCGGAGCATATCACCTTTCCTGCGAGAGCATCAAGCGAATCGTATACAACCGAAGGGAGGCCGTTATGATGGACTACGCAGGCACGCTGACCTATGCAAAGAAGTGGGCCGAGGCCGGCAAGCTGGAGGAATGGGTACACGCCTACCTCCTTTCAGACGGCGACCACAAGGAGTTCTCCGAGGGCCTCAAGCTGGTGGACCGTATCTTTCTGGGGCCAGTGACCATGCCCGTGAAGCTCTTCACCCGCTGCTCAGGACCGGAGGAAAACATGCGTTTCCGTATCCATCCCGGCTGGTGGGAGCACAAGGTGCAGCTGATCATTGAGGCGGTCAAATCCGGCGCCGACCTGCCGCCGCTGATCGTGCACTACCTGATCCCCGAGGGACAGTCGGAGGGTGAGTTCGAGCTCAACGACGGCAACCACCGCTGGGAAGCCTGCCACCAGCTGGGTATCGAAGAAGCGCCGGTGATCTTCTGGATCACCGACCGGTATGAATACGAGCACTTTTTAGCGCATTACGGGCATTATCTGGCATAACCGCAGCGGCTGTCTGAACGGCAGCCGCTTTTGCTGTACCGCGAAGGCACGGATCACAGGGTTTTCCGATCGCCCGTGATCTGCCCTTGTGCCCTTTGCTCATTTTACCATTCGTATCAAAACCCCGTGTCATGCCCGCCATTGCGAAAGCGGAACAAACGTGCTATAATATGGCGAACCATCGTCACGACAGGAGGAAACAGCCATGGCCTTCACGCACCTGCACCTGCATACCGAGTATTCCCTGCTGGACGGCGCGTGCCGCATTCCCAAGCTGGTGGAGCGGCTCAAGGCGCTGGACATGTCCGCCTGCGCCATCACGGATCACGGCGTGATGTACGGCTGCATCGACTTCTATTCCGCCATGAAGGACGCGGGGCTGAAGCCTGTCATCGGCTGCGAGGCCTATATCTGCGGCAGCCCCGTCACCGGCGGCGACCGGACGGATAAATCCTCCGTCAGCCGCGAATACAGCCATCTCATCCTCCTGTGCGAGAACAACAAAGGCTACGAAAACCTGATGTACCTCATTTCCGAGGGCTTCCTGACAGGCTATTACTATCGGCCCCGCATTGATTATGCCCTTCTTCGCGAGCACCACGAGGGGCTCATCTGCCTGTCCGCGTGCCTGTCCGGCGATCTGCCCAAGCTGCTTCTCGACGGCCGGCATGACGATGCGGTCGCTTATGTCCGCGAAATGCAGAAAATCTTCGGCAAGGAGAATTTCTACATTGAAATCATGGATCACGGCATCCGTGAGGAGAAGCTCGTTCTGCCCCAGCTGATCGCCCTTGCGCGGGAACTGGACGTGCCGCTGGCCGCCACAAACGACTGCCACTACCTTGAGGAAAAGGATGCGGACGCGCAGGAAGTCCTCATGTGCATCCAGACCGGCAAGACCCTTGAAGACGAGACCCGCATGCGCATGGAAACCACCCAGCTCTACGTCAAGAGCGAGGAGGAAATGCGCACCCTGTTCCGCTCCTGTCCGGATGCAATTGAAAATACCAATCTGATTGCCGCACGCTGCAATGTGGAGTTCGAGTTCGGCGTAACGCGGCTGCCCCACTTCCCCGTTCCTGAAGGAGAAACACCCCTGTCCATGCTGACCCGCCTGTGCCGCGAGGGCATCGCACGGCTCTACCCGGATGCAAAGGCGCCCGACGGCGATTTCCCCGGCGACGAGCCCTACACCCGTTTGAAATACGAGCTGGACGTAATCACCGGCATGGGCTATGTAGATTATTTCCTGATCGTCTGGGACTTCATCCATTATGCCAAGAGCAACGGCATTATGGTCGGCCCCGGACGCGGCTCCGGTGCAGGCTCCATCGTAGCGTACAGCCTCGGCATTACCATGCTTGACCCCCTCAAGTACCAGCTGCTGTTCGAGCGCTTCCTGAACCCCGAGCGCGTGTCCATGCCCGATATCGACGTGGACTTCTGTTACGAACGCCGTCAGGAGGTCATCGACTATGTGGCCCGCAAGTACGGCGCGGATCACGTCAGCCAGATCATCACCTTCGGCACCATGGCTGCCAAGGGCGTGGTGCGCGACGTGGGCCGCGTGTTGGGCATGTCCTATGCCGACACGGACGCGGTAGCCAAGGCCATTCCCTTTGATCTGGGCATGACGCTGGAAAAGGCGCTGAAGCTCTCGCCCATGCTGCGTTCCATGTACGAGGATCAGGAGAATGTGCGCCGCCTGATCGACACAGCCATGACCCTTGAGGGCATGCCGCGTCACGCCTCTACCCATGCGGCAGGCGTGCTGATCACAGGCCGTCCCGTGGTGGAGTTCGTGCCCCTGCAGCGCAACGATGAGGTCATCACGACCCAGTATCCCATGGGCACCATCGAACGTCTGGGCCTGCTGAAGATGGACTTCCTCGGCCTGCGTACGCTGACGGTCATCCGCGACACCCTCGACATGATGCGCGATCTGGACGAGACGCTGGACATGAAGCCGGAGGACATCCCCATGGATGATCCTGAGGTGTACGAGATGATCTCCGCCGGCGATACCGACGGCGTGTTCCAGTTGGAAGGCGGCGGCATGCGCACCTTCCTGACCAACATGAAGCCCGGCAGCTTTGAGGACGTCATCGCCGCCATCTCCCTCTACCGCCCCGGCCCCATGGATTCCATCCCCCGCTACATTCAGGGCAAGCACAACCCTGAAACCGTCATCTACGAGACCGAAAAACTCCGGCCCATCCTTGACGTAACCTATGGCTGCATGGTGTATCAGGAGCAGGTTATGCAGATCGTGCGCGATCTGGCAGGCTATTCCTACGGCCGAAGCGACCTGGTCCGCCGCGCAATGGCCAAGAAAAAGCACAAGATCATGGCACAGGAGCGGGAGTATTTTGTCCACGGCAAGCTGAACGCCGACGGCACCATCGACGTGCCCGGCTGCGTGCGAAACGGCGTACCCGAAGCCGTCGCAGAGCATATCTACGACGAGATGACGTCCTTTGCTTCCTATGCCTTCAACAAGTCCCATGCGGCAGCCTACGCGGTGGTCGCTGTCCAGACAGGCTGGCTGAAGCGGCATCACCCCGTTCCATTCATGGCTGCCATCCTTAACAGCGTCTACGGCAATTCCGGCAAGATCGCCGCCTATATTCAATACTGCCGCAGCCGCGGAATCGCCATCCTGCCCCCGGATGTGAATCGTTCCGGTTGGAAATTCACCGTTACGAAGGACAGCAGCGGGCAGCTGGGCATCCTCTTCGGTCTCGGCGCCGTCAAAACTGTGGGCCAGAACGCCGTCGCCGCCATCATGCGGGAGCGCGAAAACGGCCCCTTCAAAGATATTTTCGACTTCTGCACCCGCATTGATACCACCGAAGTCAACAAGCGCGTGGTGGAGAGCCTGATCCGCGCCGGCGCATTCGACTTTACCGGCGTATCCCGCGCAAAGCAGCTGGGTGTATTTGAGTCCGCAATGGACGCATCCATTTCCCGCCGTAAATCCAACGTTGCCGGGCAGCTCAGCCTGTTCGACATGGCCTTTGGCGGCACGCCTGCCTTCGAGACAGCCAACACCTACCCCGATGTTCCCGAGCAGCCCCTGCGCGTCCGTCTGGCGATGGAAAAGGAAGTCTCCGGCGTGTATATCACCGGTCATCCGCTGGATGATTACCGCGAGCTGCTGGAGCAGTTTGAGTTTACGACCGCGAATCTGGAGGATCTGGAAGAGCGCGAGGATCACGGTATGGAACTGGACGGCCGATATGTGGAGATGGCCGGCATCCTCACCGACGTCCGGGGCAAAGCCACCAAGAAGGGCGCAATGATGGGCTTCATCACCCTTGAAGACCTGACCGGACAGGTCGAATGTCTGGTTTTCCCCAAGGTATACGAGCGCTATCAGGGGCTGATGGCCGCAGATGATCTGGTGGTGCTGTGCGGCAAACTGTCCATCCGCGAGGAGGAAGCACCCAAGCTCCTGCTGGACAAGCTGGTGCCGCTGGATGAATGGGCCTCCTCGCCGGAGTCCCGCAGTCCCCGCGACCGCGTCACCATCCCCGATGAACCGGGCAACCGCCCCCGCCAGGCCGCTGCAGCTCAGTCCCGGGATGCCCGCACCAAGCCCCATGGCCACTGGCAGGATCCCCTCACCGACGCCCAGCATGCCGCCCGTGCCCCCCGCAAGCTGTTCATCCAGCTTGACCGCGCACGGATGGACGAGGCACAACGGCTTTTGTCCCTGTTTCCGGGCAGCCTTCCGGTGTACCTGCACATCCCGGCGGAGAAGGCAACCTTCCTCCTGCCCAAGCTCCAGTGGTGCGACGCGTCCCCCGGCTGCATGGAACGCCTGAGCGCCGCCTTCGGCCAGCAAAACGTGAAGCTCGTGGAAAAAAAGGCATAACGCCCGTCAACGATTGATTCAGGAGACCATCACATCATGAATAACCGACTCAAAGAACTGCTCCGCTTCGTCTTCACCGGTGGACTTTGCTTCCTGATCGAATATGCTGCCCTCATTGCGCTGAAGGAGTGGCTGCGAATGGACGTACTCATCGCCACGCCGCTGGCCTTTCTCATCAGCGTGGCGGTGAATTACCTGATGTGCGTGCGCTGGGTCTTTTCCGGCGCGAAGGACGGAAGCCGCAAGGCACAGCTGGGCTTTGTGCTTACCAGTGTCATGGGCCTTGCTCTCAACTGGGTGATCATGTGGGCGCTCACGGCACTTTTCGGACAGGACGGCGTGCTGCTGTCCGTCGCCGGATTCGCCGTCAAGGTTTATATGGTCAACAAAGCTGTTGCCACGCTGCTGGTGATGATCTGGAACTACTTCTCCAAGCGATATGTTCTGAAAGGATAACCGACGATGAAAAAGCCTGTCATTTGCTTCGACTGGGATGGCACGCTGTGCGACAGCATGGAGCTATGCGTGAACGAGAACCGTACGGTACTGCGCACCATGGGCCTGCCTGACCAGCCGGACGAGGTTCTGCGGCGCTGCAACGGCCCGACCTTCGAGGAGGCTGCGCCCATCATCGGCATTCCTCCGGATCGCATGGAGGAATACTGCCGCATCCGTCTTGCCGCCGCGCTGGCGCTGGTGCCGCAGGTGAACCGTCTTTTTCCCGGTACCAGGGAACTGCTGACGGCGTTACGGGAGTATGCCGAGCTTTGCATTGTATCAAACGGCACGGCGGAGTATGTTGCCCTCTGCATGCAGGTATTTGGACTGGAGGGCATGTTTCATCGGATCGTGACCTGTCGGCCTGACCGCAGTAAGTCGCAGAATCTGGCTGAGCTGCTGCAGGAGCTTCAGCCTGAGCGGGCGGTTATGGTTGGCGATCGATTGGGTGACATCCGCGCCGGGCAGGACAATGGTTTACCGACGATTGCAGCTTGTTATGGCTACGGCACGGAGGCAGAATATGCGCAAGCTGATCTCCATGCAGCGAGCATAGATGCATTGAAGGACCTCCTTCTCACCTTCTGCACGGTCAAAACGGCCCCCAGGGAAGCATAAAAAAGTGTCAAGGGGTGAAGCACCTTACAGGGTGCAGGGCATTCCGTGGGAGCGAGTCCCCAGTAGGGACTTCCCGAAGGCGAAAGCGATAAACTTGAATTTGTGGAGGAAAAATCAGTGTCTGAGACCAAGAACGCCTATCCTGTTACCGTAATCCCGTATCTATCGTTTAGTGGGAATTGTGAAGAAGCACTTAATACTTACATTGAAGCCTTCGGTGGCGAGATTTTGTTTCTGTCCCGTTGGAGTGAAGAAACATACGATGTCACTCCCGAACAAATTGGAAAAGTTATGCATGCTGAATATGTGATTGGTAATACTCGTATGGCTGCAGGCGATACATTTGATAGCGAGAGAACAAATACAGCGATTAAGTTGATGATACATATGGATTCGAAAGAGGATGCATCCAAGACGATCTCTGCGTTGTCAAAAGGCGGAACGATTATTTCACCATTACATGCACATCCAGAACCGGATGATACAGGTTGTGGTTCCATCACAAAAGATCGCTTTGGATATACATGGATTATTACGTGTCCCAATCCAGATAAGCGGTAAGACCCAAATTCCACTTTATCGAGCAGCAGGAAACCTTTTCTCCCAACGTCTTGGGAGAACGCAATTATACACACCGTTCCAGTGCATTGCGTTTCCACATTTCGCAGGCTGAACAAATGAGTCTGCGAATCCATAAGCAAACGAGCATCCGAAACGCCGGATGCTCGTTTGTTTGTTACCGGACAAACGGTTCCTTAAGATTTCTCCCACCATCACAACGTCTTTGGCGAATCTCCGATTTGTTAAACAGTCTGCTCAACTCAATGGATGCCAGCAGGGTGCAGCAATCCCCCTTCGCTGCACAATGGTACTGCGGGGGGCGCCCCGGCCAGTTTTCCTCATGCATAGAGTTGTCTCGCTATGATGATACACCAAAGCCCTCCGCATGGTCATGCGCCATACGGAGGGCTCGTTTTGTTATGCGCGCTGTCAGAGTGTCGGCAGCTCCTCAAGCTGCACCTGCGTGCGGAATTCGAGGTAATCGCCGTCGGTCAGGATCACGACATGACCATCGGCATTGGTGAACACATTCTCGCGGGGGAAATCAACACCGTTGTTGTCAAAGAAATTCCAGATTTTGAACTTGTTTGCCACACCAGGCACGAGGACATAATCAGGACTGGTGGTACGGCACGCAGCAGGGCCGATTTCATAGGGCTCCATGCCGTGATGCGGGAACTTGAGCACATCCACATTGGTGCAGATGTCCTTGTACGCCTTGTTAATGTTCGCACTGGCTGCAAAGTCGCCGGTAAAGAGAATGCGGCGCGTACCGTATTCAAGCACGAAATTCAGCGAATCCTGATTCCGATTGCCCTCCAGCGCCAGCTCATACGGTCCGACGCAGTGGATATTCATATCGCCAAAGGATATCACATCGCCGGGAACCATCTGCTCATAGGAGCCGTTGGCCAGCGGATCGTAATCCGCATGCACCTTCTGGGACGGCGCGTAGACCACGGTATCATCATCGCCGAATTCCGCCAGCACATTGTTCAGGTTCATGCAGTGGTCCAGATGCCAGTGGGTGATGATATAGGCGTCCAGCCGTTCCACGCCGGCCGCACGCAGATAACGCAGCACATCATCCGTGGGCTGTTCCGGCAGTGCGTTGCCGCCGTCGATCAAAACAGCAACATCGCCGCAGCGGATCAGGTATCCGTCAGCGAAGCCAATCATCATCTGATGCACCTGCATGACAGGCCGCGTCTCCTCCGCAAGAGCAGGACAGAGCAGCATCAGGCTGAGCAGGAGCAAAAGGAGCTTCTTCATCATTCGCATCGCGCACCTCACTTCAGGGGACGGATCAGGATGATGGGCGTCATTTCGTCGCCCTGACCGCAGGGATTGTCCTTGAGCGCATCCTGAATTTCATCGTCCGTCAGGGGGAAGGTATCGCACTTGCCCAGCTGATTCTGGTCAATATCGTTTGCGTCCATAATGACCACAGGGATGCCCGTGTTCTTCGTCATCTCGTTGGACAGCTCAACGGGGTTTTCCGGGTTGATCAGCGCAAGGGTCTTGTAGCGCTCAAAGCTGGAGCGGAAGTAGAAGCCGTCGATGCCCGCCACGCCGTGGCCGCAGATCTTGTAGAACAGGCCCTTGATGCCAAAGGGGCGCGTAATGGCCGACACAAAGCCCGCCAGCAGCACCCGCGGCAGACCCACCATGTCAATCACCAGCTGCAGCTTATACGGCTCATGCATGCCCACGCCCGTGGAGTTGATATTGGCATGCTTCGCCATCAGCCTGGCAAAGAAGCCCAGCTTCATATCCTCCATCCGCTTGACATTGCCGGTGCACATGGCCATGACCTTCGCAGTGATGGCCACACAGTCTCCCTCCTGCGCAATAGGCTGTACATAGTGGCGGATCAGCTCGGATGCGTTCTCCCCCACCTCAACGAAGTGCGTCTGGATCGCATAGCGGTCATACCGGCGGCCATTGCGGCCTTCCCGGGTTCCGCGGTCAAAATACACAACGCCGTTTTCCTCCCGGCGCTGGGATGCAAGGTTCTTGTTATCAGATGCCATTGGAGTATCCTCCTTTAGTACGTATCATCCCACCTATTTTACTCCCTTATGCGCAGGATGTCAAACGTTAATCTCGCCGCTGCTCATCCCTCGCACACAAACTGCATCATGCTGTCCAGCAGCTGATCCTTCCATTGCCACGCGCCGCCGTGTCCAGCGCCGGACACCTTGATGAAATGCACGCGCTTACCCGCTGCCGTCAGCTGCCGATACAGCTGCTGGCTGTGGGTCATGGGTACCACCTCGTCCGCCGTGCCGTGGATCAGCAGCATCCGGGGCAGCGGAGCCGCAGGGGTGATATACCCGCCGCAGGAAGCCGCCATCACCCGGGCAGGGTCCTCCGTCAGATCGCTCAGCCCCAACAGATCCAGCGACGGCTGCCCGCCGCAGCGCTGCATATCCGTCGGCGCAGATACAGCAATCACGCCGCGCAGCGTAAAGTCCGGCGCCGCGGCAAGCTCATCCATGCTGGTCAGCACCGTCATCAGCGCGATATGCCCGCCAGAAGATTGGCCACACAGATACATCCTGTGCGGGTCGATATGCCACCGCGCCGCATCCGCCGCCAGATGATACATCGCTGCCAGCGCATCCTCTACCTGCGCCGGATACTTTGCCTCCTGAGACGATCTGACCTGAACCGCTGCCACGACCGCACCGCGCTCTGCCAGCTTCGCCCACTGGGGCACGCTGTTGTACATCTCCTGCCTGTACCACGCCGCGCCGGGCAGGAACAGGATCAGCGGAAACCCCGCATCATCCGGCAGCTGCGGATGGTACGGAAAGATAAGCTGCAGCCGCAGCTCCACTCCGTCATGCACGGCATAGCTTTCATCACGCGCATACAGCCATTCTACGTCCTCCAGGGGCACCGGGATCGCATCATGCAGCATATTCTGGCCGCCTTTCGCATTTTTTCTTAACCGGATTATACCACATGCAACAAGACTTGTACAGCGCTGCACCGCCAATCAGGTTATCCGCTCTGATCATTGAGCAGAGGATATGAAAAAAGGCGTCGGTGTGGTATCATATATGTATCTCATCGACGTTTCTTTCGTTTGAAGGGAGGTCGAAAATTAGCCGAGAACACAAATGCCACAGCGGCCGTATCCTGCGGTCTGGAGAAAGTCAAAGAAAGAATTCGATTTATAAGGAGTTGTAGGATGATGAAGAGTATCCTTTTTAGATTCTTCACGGAAAGTTAGGGAAAAAGGGTTGCAAAAAGAGCATAGAGGACTTCTAATTGAAGTTGCTGAGACAACAAAAAGGAAGTCGAACTATGCTCCAAGAACAGGATATCGGAATACAGATCAAATGTCAACAG
>JAFTWV010000076.1 GCA_017465155.1 Clostridia bacterium | reverse complement strand
TACATCGCCACCCCCCAGACTGCCCCCCTGCGTGAGATCCAGCCCGACGGAAGCCGCCATCCCTTCGATCAGTTCATCATTGCCAAGACCCCTGCTGAGCGCTGGGGCGAGGCGGACGATCTGGGCGGCCCCGCCGTGTTCCTGGCCTCTGACGCCTCT
Organism: Clostridia bacterium; assembly: GCA_017465155.1. Taxonomy (GTDB): domain Bacteria; phylum Bacillota; class Clostridia; order Christensenellales; family Aristaeellaceae; genus UBA11524. The sequence goes on along the minus strand of JAFTWV010000076.1, from coordinate 12,770 downwards.
AACTTCGTCAACGGCCACATCCTGTACGTGGACGGCGGCATCCTCGCCTACATCGGCAAGCAGCCCTGATCACGGTACATAAAACCGGAATTCTCCGGCGCTGTGTGGAAAATATGCCGCACAGCGCCCTTTTTTGCACAATTTCTGCTTGCGTTATGCGCAATAGTGTGATAAAATAACAGAGCTGACTTTCCAAGGAGGTTTTTTACCATGAGCTATTTTCTGGGTATTGTCATCATTCTGGCGGCCCTGTTCATGATCGTGACCGTTCTGCTGCAGAGCAGCAACGCGAAGGGTCTGGGCGCTGTGGCTGGCGAGATGGAGACCTACTTCGGCAAGAATAAGGGCAAGACCATTGACGCGAAGCTGGCGCTGGGCACCAAGATCGCTTCGGTTGTGTTTGTGGTGTGCTGCCTGCTGTTCATGCTGGTGGGCTAAGAAGCAACGACTCGAATAAGGACTGTTCGCAAGCGCGCTGGACAGTCCTTTTCGCTATATCATGATATGTCGGAATCCGCAAGGATGGAAAGGAGCTCCAATGAAAAAGATCAAGTATCTCTGGCAGGACCGCAAGCGTACATTCCTGGGTCTTCCGCTGTCCTTCACCAAGTATATGCTGACGGAGGATCGTCTCTTTGTAGAGAAGGGTTTCCTGAACTCCGTGCTGGACGAGGAGAACCTCTACCGGGTGCGTGACGTGCGCGTTACGCGGAATCTGGGTCAGAAGCTGTTTGGGCTGGGCACGGTGCGTGTGTTCTCCACGGACGCTTCCAATGGCGAAACGGTGCTGGAGAGCATCAAGCACCCGCTGGAAGTCAAGGAGGAAATCGTGCGTCTGGTGGACGCGGCCCGCAAGAAGCACAACATCCGCGCCAGCGAGATGCTGGTGGACCACCCGGATCATTGCGATCATGATGACGCGGTGTTCCAGGATTCCCCCATGCCCCGTCTGTGACAGATCAGCGTCCTTCCCGCACGGAGGGACGCTTTTTTCTTATCCCCGCTGTGAGGATTCCGGATGCAGAGGTATCTAATGAGTGTAACGTTACAAGGAGATGAGCCTATGGATAAGGAATTCTTCGTCCGGGAGATCGAATTGCGGCAGGATATGCTCTATCGGATTGCCTATGCCATCCTTCAGAATGATGACGCCTGCGCCGACGCGCTGCAGGATGCGATTCTGAAAGCTTGGGAGAAGCGGAATACCCTGCGTGAGGAACAGTATTTCCGCACGTGGCTGACGCGAATTCTCATCAATACCTGCAGGCGTGCGCGTATGAAGCAGCGACGCTTTTTATCCATTGAGGAGGTGCCGGAGCCATCGGCCCAGCCGCCCGATCCGACGCTGGCACTGCTGCTTAGTCAGATGCCGGAACAGCTGCGTCTGCCGCTGCTGCTGCAATCCTGTGAGGGCATGACCTATGCAGAGATTTCGCAGGTTCTGCAGCTGCCGGAATCTACTGTGCGGGGCCGCATACATCGCGCCAAGCTGTATATGAGAAAGGAGCTGGAAGCATGAAGCATGAGGAAGTTGACTTCCGCAGGGCGTTTCGCGCCACACCGGAACATTGCAGCGCAGCCATGATGCATGCTGCCCGTTCTGTCAAAGAGGATGCGCCTGCGCGGCGAAAGCTGCCCGCTGCTATCCTGATTGCCGCAATCATGATGCTGATGATGACCATCGCTGTGGCTGTGGAGGGCTGGGATGTGCTGGCGTTCCTGAGAATACGTCCGGACGGCGGTGCAAGTGGCTTGGTGGAGCCCGTGACGGTGGACAGCGACGCAGCGGCTTGTGCCATCCGCATTGAAAGCGCCATAACCGACGGAACATGGCTTGCCTTTGACTGGACGGTGGAGAACCAGGACCCATCCCGCCATGTGTACATGCAGGTGGACAGCTTCACCGGCAACGGAATGCCCTTGTCCATCGATGGTACGGATGATTTCCACTGCCAGTGGTTTCCCGGCTGGTGCAACGATGGTACGATGCAGAATGGCGAGCTGGTGTTGCTTCCGGAGGGAATCACTGGCGATGTCCTCCATGTGGAAATGGTAGTCGGTTTGTATACTCCGGTCAGACCGGTCTATGAGATGGCCGTGTTTGATGCGGAGCAGGCCCGGCAGAAGCAGCAGGAGGGTTATTACGTCATTGCCGGCGGCGATGGTTTTGTGAAGGAGCTGCCGGAGGAAGGGCTGGTGCAATGCTTTGGATTGGTGCGAAATCCGTCCGCTGAGGGCATGACTCGCTCGGAAATGAAGATTGCTTTCGATCTGCCGCTGAAAAATCTTTCGGAGCCATGTGCTCTGGCGCTTCCGGAGCCCGCGGTTCATGAGGGCCTGACGCTGCAGTATCGACGTGCTGAAACCACCCAGCTGCAGACCACGCTGACGCTGCTGCTGATTCCGGCTGAAAACAGTCGCGATGCAGCGAAATACGTTTGGAATGACGGTTATGTGACTCTGACGCAGACGGACGGAAGCTGGCTGGATGTAAATGTGCTTTCCGGCGAAAACGGAGGAGCAGAGCAGCTGGCTGATGGCCGTTGGTGCGAATCTTATACGCTGTCCTTTGCAACAGATCCGCAGCTTCCGGAAACGATCAGCATGTCCTTCCTCCGGGACGACGGAACGGTGCTGGTGTGCCCGATCAAAATCAGATAAACCAAATGCCCGGACAGCCGATGAAGCCGTCCGGGCATGCTTGTGTATAAGGCTTACTGCTTTTCGCACAGGTCGCAGAAGCGGTCAATCTCGCTCTTCACGACCTCGAGGCTGGCGCGCCAGAAATCTGCAGAGCGCACGTCGATGCCAACGGAAGCTGCAACCTCCGCGATGGTGCCGGAGCCGCAGGAGCGCAGCAGCTGGCAGTACTTGGGCACAAAGGCGTCGCCCTCCTTGAGATACTGGGCAAACACACCCTTGCCGAAAAGCTCGCCAAAGGCGTAGGGAAAGTTGTAGAAGTTGAAGCCGGAGGAATAGTAGTGGCTCTTGCAGGCCCACATGTAGGGATGACGAACATCTTTGGACAGGCCATCGCCATAGGTTGCTTCCTGCGCACGAAGCATCGCGTCCTTCAGCTCATCCACGGTCATGGCATGGTCGGCGCGGGTGTCGATAACCTCCGTCTCAAACAGGTAGCGGCTGAGGATGTCTACGCAGGTCTGGGTGGATTCCATCAGGCTGGCTTCCAGCAGGGTGAATTGCTCCTCTTCAGAGGCACTCTTCAGCACCTGATGGGACAGCATCGTCTCGTTGAAGATGGAAGCGGTCTCGGCCAGCGGCATGGGCGTGTTGATCATAGCGAAGGGGAGGCCGGCAAGGCAGCGGTTGTGCCAGGCATGGCCAAGCTCATGGGCAAGGGTTGAAATGTCGGAGAAGGAACCCTGGAAATTGGTCAGCACGATGCTGCGGTCGTAGGCATGGGCACTGGCACAGAAGGCGCCGCCGCTCTTGCCCTCGCGGGGGTAGACGTCAATCCAGCGCTGTTCAAAGGCGTTGTCGATGAACTGAGCCATTTCAGGGGTGAACTTACCCATCTCGCGCAGGAGAACCTCTCGGGCCTCCTCAATCGTGTAAGCCTTGCTGGCCTTGCCCACAGGTGCAAACAGGTCATAGAAGGGCAGGCCGTCCGTATGACCGAGATACTTGCCCTTGGCGCGCAGGTAGCGGCGGAAATGGGGCAGGTACTCGCGGATGGCGGTGATCATCGCATCGAGGGTTTCGCGATCCATGCGGTTGCTGTCCAGTGTCATGTCCAGCACGGAGTCGAAGCCCTTGGCCTTGGCCAGCGTGCGGGCTTCCATCTTGATGCTGTTGAGGCAGTAGGACATGGGCAGCTCGATCTTCTTATAGGAAGCGATCTCGGCTTCATAGGCGTCTTTGCGGACGGAAGAGTCGCCGTCATAGGCCATGCCGCGCACGGCGGGCAACGGCAGGGATTCGCCGCGGTATTCGACCGTGTGGGTGGAGTCCAGCTTGTCGCGCAGCTGGGAGAATGCGCTGCCGCCGGACAGACTCATCTGCAGGATCCACGGCTCAATCTCGGCGGGAATGGTGTGCCGGGCGCTTTCAGCCATTTCGCGCAGGGCAAACGCGATGGGCTGCAGCTTTGCGGACGCTGCGAGGATTTCCTCCAGGTTGCTCAGGCTGCCGACATACCGGGTGATGGCGCTGCCCACGAGACGGCTGTCGTTGGAGATGAGTGCGAGCTTGTCCTCGTACTGAGCAGCAGCGGCATTGTGCGCGTCAGCGGCCAGCGTCAGGCTGACATAGCCGTAGAGGCGATCCACCAGTGCGGACATGGCCTCATCCAGCTCGAAAAGCTGCTCCAGTTTGGTCTGGTCGTCAATGTCTGCCGCCAGAAGAGCCTTCTGTTCGGCAATCATTTCGGGCCACTTCTTCACATCGGTGAGGAATGCTTCGTCCTCAAAGCTGCTGTACAGGAAAGAAAGATCCCACGTGTGCTCCATGGTGATATCCTCCATAATCGTTATTTCCAGTCCGTCACAATCCGGAAGCCCAGATTGCGGACACGGTTTATACCGGCATCCCACAGGGCCTGATTGGTCAGCATGGACGGGTCATGCGCATCCACGCCGATGATGACGTCATTGCCCCATTTGCGGACATATTCCCAGAATGCTGCATGAGGGTAGCCGCGTGGACGGCCACGCAGCTCATCCATCAGGCCCAGCAGATTATACTCGATGGGCATATGTGCTTCCTTCGCTGCCTGACAGATCATGTCCGCAGCTTCCATGCATGCAGGAGTGAGCTCCCGGTGGGTGGACATATACAGATCCGGGTGTGCGATGTAGCAATAGAGCCCGGTACGGATGCCCTCAACGGTCTGCTCGGCATAGCGGCGAACCATTTCCTCGCTTTCGCAGCTGCGGCCTGTATAGGGAGATTCTTCCTCAGAATAGAGGAAATGGCTGGCGAGGATGAAGTATTCGCAGCCTTCGTCGCGCATGCGCCGGAGCTGATCGAGGTAGCGGGGGAAGTATTCGCTTTCAACGCCCAGCCTGATGCTGATCCGGTTCGCGTATTTTTCACGCAGCGCAAGCACGGAGCGCCGGTAATCCGGCCATTCATCAGCAGTCATTCGGCAGCCGCTGACATAATCGGTGCGGAATCTCCAGGGTGCATGATCCGCAAAACCAAGCACGTCAAAGCCGCCTTCGATGGCAGCCTTGACGTACGCTTCGTCCGTGCCGACAGCATGCTGGCAGCGGGCGGTATGTGTATGAAAATTGTTCTTCACGCTGGTACTCCTATGGGGATCAGGTGCGGCAGATCAGAAGTTCTGGCTTTTGCGCTGAATGGCGAGAGCTTCAAGGCACTTTTCCTTGCTGCGCTCGATGTGACTGTGCATCAGGGTCTGGAAAGCAGGCAGATCACGCTTTTCAACCAGCTCGACCAGCTGATAATGCTCCTTGTGTGCCTCCAGCAGGCGATCCTCCTGACGGATGGCCATGGAGGAGAAGCGGGTGATGAACTCATCCTGTCCTTCGATGACTCGCAGGATACGGTTCTGGCCGCAGATTGCGGTCAGCTGGCGATGGAAGGCACGGGTAACGGGGGACAGCGCATCAAAATCCTTGCTGGCCATCAGGCCGTCCATCTCGCGCAGCTGCTCCTTGAGGGACTCGATATCCTCGGCTGTCGCGTTCTTGATGATGGCGGGAAGCGTCAGCATTTCCAGTGCGTTGCGGATGGTATAAATTTCCTCCACATCCGCGATGGTGAAAGCGCGTACCACCACGCCGCGGCGCAGCACATATTCCACCAGACCATCGCGCTCCAGCTTGCGCAGGGCCTCACGCAGGGGCGTGCGGCTGATGTGCAGGCGGTCGGCATAATCGGTCTCGACAATACGCTCGCCAGCGGGAATCTCGCCGGTGATGATGGCGTGCTTGAGCACCTCATAGGCGATCTCGCGGATGGGGCGGCTTTCCATCATGGGCTGGAAGGGGATCGTGTTCATTGGAATGCTCCTTCTGTATCATATAGGAAAAGTGCACATTGTTTGCACTTTGTATACAAGGATAATACAAAATGCAAAAGATGTCAAGCTGAACAGACGGTTTTTGACGAATAACGTTTGTTTTTTGCGAATGGGCACAGAAATGGCCGTACCTTGCGATACGGCCATGAGGGCTTTACTGGATGGCGGCCTTGAGTGCGTCGACGTAGTTGGTCTGCTCCCACGGCATATCGGCTTTGCCAAAGTGACCGTAGTTGCAGTTGGCGCGGTAGATGGGACGGCGCAGCTGCAGACGCTCAATGATGGCATTGGGGCGCAGATCGAAAACCTTGGCAACCGCAGCGCTCAGCACATCGTCGGTCACAACGCCTGTACCCTTGGTGTCCACGCACAGGGAGACGGGCTGTGCCACGCCGATGGCGTAGGCCAGCTGGATTTCGCACTGCTTCGCCAGGCCGGCGGCGACGATGTTCTTCGCCACATGACGGGCTGCATAGGCAGCAGAGCGGTCGACCTTTGTAGGATCCTTACCGGAGAAGGCGCCGCCGCCATGGGGGGCATAGCCGCCGTAGGTGTCCACGATAATTTTGCGGCCGGTCAGGCCGGAATCGCCCGCGGGGCCGCCGATCACGAAACGGCCGGTGGGGTTGATGAGATAGCGGGTGTCAGCAGTCAGCATGTCAGCGGGGATGACGGGGGCGACCACGTGCTTGAGCAGCGCCTCGCGGATTTCCTCCTGCGACACGGACTCGGCATGCTGGGTGGAGATGACGATGGTATCAACGGCAACGGGCTTGCCGTCTTCGTAAACGACGGTTACCTGGGCCTTTCCATCGGGACGCAGCCACGGCAGGGTGCCATCCTTGCGCACATCGGTCAGGCGGCGGGTCAGGCGGTGGGCATAGGCGATGGCGGTGGGCATCAGTTCGGGCGTTTCGTCGCAGGCGTAGCCGAACATCATGCCCTGATCGCCGGCGCCGGTGTCGTTTTTGTCAGTGTTGCGGCTTTCCAGTGCGGCGTCAACGCCCATGGCGATGTCGGGGCTCTGGGCATGCACGGCGGTCAGCACAGCGCAGGTATTGCCGTCAAAGCACAGCTCGCTGGAGTTATAGCCGATGTCCAGCACAACGTCGCGGACGATGGCGGGGATATCGACCTTCGCGGTGGTAGTGATTTCGCCCATGACCATCACCATGCCGGTGGTGGCGCAGGTTTCGCAGGCAACGCGGGACATGGGGTCCTGTGCGAGCATGGCGTCCAGCACTGCGTCAGAGACCTGATCGCAGAGTTTGTCGGGGTGGCCTTCGGTGACGGATTCGGAAGTGAAGAGCTTGCGCATGGTATATCTCCTTTTCTCGGTCGAAACGGGACGGTGCCCCAAAAGAAAACCGACTGTCTTGCACACAAAACAGCCGGGGTGATCATCAGATCGTCCTTATCTGCCAGGGGTCTTCGACTCATTTCAAAAGAGAAGATAACTCCTTTGAGCGTGGTCACATCAGGTGTGCCCCCCTGTGGGATTTGGCACCTTCGCTTGCGCTGGGTTGCCGTGGCTTCATCGGGCCCATCCCTCTGCCACTCGTGATAAGGTATTCAGTTGCGGTAGCATAATAGCATATTCGACAGCGTTCGTCAAGGGGGGACTTTGTCCCTTTTCGACTTTTTGCAGGAAAGTTTGTAACAATGTAGAAACTACCTCCAAAGGAGGAATGCCTATGTATTGCATATTGCTTGCCGGTATGCCAGCGACGGGGAAATCTTCTCTGGCGAAGAAACTGTCAGCCGCGTTGACGCTGCCCGTGTTCTCCAAGGATGTTCTGAAAGAAAGGCTATTCGATACGATTGGCTTTCAGTCCCGGGCGGAAAAGGTGCGGCTGGGAGAAGCTGCTTCCCGCATCATCGAAGATTGTGCAGATGAAATGCTGCGGGCAGGAATCCCCTTTATATTGGAAAACAATTTTGATGATGTGACGTGGCCAACCATACAGGCACTGTTCTCCCGGTATGATTGTATCCCGCTGACGATTCTGCTCACGGCGGATATGCAAACGGTATATGACCGGTTTGTCGCTCGTGACCAGAGTCCGCTGCGCCATCGGGGACATGTGGTCAATAATTGCTATCCGGAAAAAGAACCCCGTACTGCCGTTGTGCCGCTGCCTTTTGAGGGCTTCGCGGCTGCCATGGCAGCACGGGGATTTGATCGGTTTGATATAGGCGGGCCCACATTGCGCGTCGATACTACCGACTGGTCGCAGGTAGAGCTGGCGGATATCATTGCATGGGTACGGGATCAGATCACATTCTCTGCTTGAACTGTCCTGAAGGCTGCAGCGCGTCCAAGCCGGTTCATGACAGCCAGCCCCACACCCTCTGGTGGAACAACCTCGGAGAAGATCACATCCATCTTCTCGTCATCCAGCCTGCGCAGGGTGTCAAAGAGGCGGTGCGCTACTTCGGCCGGATCGTTTCTGTGGCCGATGTCATGGGGCGCACAGTCTGCAAGCGCGTTGACATGCTCCGTGAAGCACATCACGCAGGCGCGGTGACCTTCGCCGGCGGCATGGGCATACAGGCGGCGAAGTGCCTCCACCACGTCGTTTTCCGCGCCCTCGATCAGCGTTACCTGCCCGTCGGGGGAGTAATGCTTGTACATCATGCCGGGGGAGAGGGCTTTCTCCCCCTTTTCCAGCGGCCGCAGGATGCTGCCGGCCAAATCGACCGGACCGACGACGGCTTCCAGCATGGATTGTGTAATCCCGCCGGGCCGCAGGATGCAGGGGCGCTCGCTCACCAGCGACAGCACTGTGGATTCGAGCCCGACGTCGCTCTCTCCGCCGTCAAGGATCAACGGAATGCGCCCGTCCATATCGGCCAGAACATGCTGCGCAGTGGTAGGGCTGGGCTTGCCGGAGCGATTTGCGCTGGGCGCGGCGATGGGTAAGCCGCACCTTTGCAGCATGGCAAGCGCCACCGGGTGGGAGGGCATCCGTACTGCAACGGTTTCAAGATTCGCTGTAACTGCATAGGGAACGGCATTTTTCCGCGGGAGAATAATCGTCAGCGGGCCGGGCCAGAAAGCGTCCATCAGACGAAGGGCGTTCTCATTGACCTCACAGATGTCCTCCAGCTGGCTGCGATCATGGATATGGACGATCAGGGGATTGTCACCGGGACGGCCTTTGGCTGCGAAAATGCCCAGAACAGCCTGCGCATCCATGGCATGCGCGCCAAGGCCATAGACCGTTTCCGTCGGAAATGCAACAAGCTGACCGTCCGCCAGAAGGCGGGCAGCCAGCGCAAGAGAATCCTCAGTTGCGGGAAGCAGTTGGGTGTTCATATGGTTCCTTCCTTATATCAGGCTGCGGAGCTTCGCGGCCTGCTCCTCCGTGCGGAGCGCGTCGATGATCTCGTCCAGATCGCCGTCCATGATGCTGTTGATGGCATAGAGCGTCAAGCCGATGCGATGATCGGTCACGCGGCCCTCATGGAAGTTGTAGGTACGGATACGTTCACTGCGGTCACCGGTGCCGACCTGAATGCGGCGGTTCTCGGCGTAGGAGGCGTCCGCGTCGGAACGCATCCTTTCCAGCAGACGCGAACGCAGCACCTGCATGGCGCGGTCACGGTTTTTCAGCTGACTTTTCTGATCCTGACAGGTTACGACCGTCCCTGTTGGCAGGTGCGTGATGCGTACGGCGCTGTCGGTGGTGTTGACGCATTGGCCGCCGTGACCGGTGGAGCGGTAAACATCCACACGCAGATCCTTCGGGTCGATCACCAGCTCGACCTCCTCGGCCTCGGGCAATACGGCCACGGTGCAGGTGGAGGTCTGACGCTTACCGTTAGCGTCCGTCACGGGAATGCGCTGGACGCGGTGTACGCCGCTTTCATACTTCATGCGGGCGAAGGCGCCGCTGCCAATGATGGAGAAGCAGGCTTCCTTTATGCCGCCCAGCTCTGTTGATTGCGTGTATACAGGCTCCACGCGGAAGCCGCAGCGCTCGGCATAGCGGGCGTACATTCGCACCAGCTCTGCGGCAAACAGGCAGCTTTCCTCGCCGCCTGCACCGCCGCGCACCTCGATGACCACGTTGTGATCGTCGTTGGGATCGCGGGGCAGAAGCAGGATGCGAAGCGCTTGCTCCATATCGGCCTTCCGGGCCAGCAGATCGGAAAGTTCCTCCTGCGCCATATCGCACAGGTCGGGATCGGCGAGCATCTCGCGGGCCTGCGCCTCGTGTTTCAGCAGGGTCTGATACTGCTGCCACGCCTGCACCTGCGGTTCCAATGCGGCATGCTCCTTCAGGTACGCCTGATACCTGCTTGTATCCGCAATGACCTCCGGCTCCACGATTGCGGCGCTCAGCTCATCCCAGCGTTCTTGTATCAAGTGGAATTTGTCGAACATCACAGCCTCGCTTCGACCATTCGTTGAATATGCTGATAATCCTCGTGGATGGCAACGGGCTTGAGCCCTGCGTTCGTGCAGAGCCGCATGACGGCTTCCGCCTGATCGTGTCCGACCTCCATGAGCAGCGTGCCGTCATCATGCAGGAAGCGTGGGGCCTCCCGGGCGATGCGGCGATAGAAATCAAAGCCGTCAGCGCCTCCGTCCAGCGCCATATGGGGTTCGCGCAGAACCTCTGCCTGCAGCGTCAGACAATCCTGTGCAGGGATATAGGGCGGGTTGCTGACGATGAGGTGATACCGCGTACCATCGGGCAGCGCGTCGAAAAGATCTCCCTGATGGAGCGTTACGCCGGCGCTGTGCGCATCGGCATTCATGCGGGTGACGGCCAGCGCACCTTCGGACAGATCGGTGGCGTGCACATCTGCATGCGGTACAGCCAGCGCCATTGATACGGCGAGACATCCGCTGCCGCAGCACAGGTCGAGGGCTCGAACCTTGCAGGAAGCGTATTCCTTCAGACGGACAATGGCAAGCTCCGCCAGCAGCTCGGTTTCAGGCCGGGGGATGAGCACCCGGTCATCCACATGAAAATCCCGGCCGAGAAAGGATTGCACGCCGGTCAGATACTGCAGGGGAATACGGACTTTGCGCTGATCGCACAAACAGCGGACAGCGGCCTCGTCAGCGGCAGAAATCTGCGACCAGCTGTCCAGCCGCAGGTTCAGCGCATTCTGCCCCGTCACATGGGAAAGCAGAAGGGAAGCATCGATTTCCGGGTCAGGTACGCCTGCGTTCCGCAGCTCAGCTGTCAGGGCACGCAGCAGCTCGCGGGGGGTCACGCTTCGTTCTCCTCCGCCGCGTCTTCAGCGGGGAAGACATAGCCGGGCTCGGATTGCTTGTAGCTGGTCAGGATTGCCCAGCCTTCCTCGGTGCGGGGCGCACCCTCGGGCATGCCGTGAAGCGCCACGTTCATGGACACAATGGCAACCTCAAGCATCTTCTTATCGGGCTGCTTGGTGGTCAGGCGCTGCATCTGCAATCCGGGCCAGCGGGCGATGCGGGTAAACCAGTTATCGCTGTGGGCGAGGCCCTTGAGAACCTCGTAGCTTACGCCGGCGACGACGGGCAGCAGTGCCAGATGCAGCAGGAAGCGGGGCAGCCATGCGGCGATATCCCGGCCCACGAACAGGAACAGCACCATGCTGATGACCATGACGATTAGCATGAACGCCGTACCGCAGCGGGGATGCAGCGTTGTGAAGGGGGCAGCGTTTTCGGGTGTAAGGGGCAGATCGTTCTCGTTGCAGTATACGGTCTTGTGTTCTGCGCCGTGGTATTGGAAGGTGCGGCGCACATCCGGCACGAGTCCGCAAAGGAACATATAGCCAATCAGGATGATCACCTTTGTCAGGCCGCCTACGACGGTCACAAACACACCCTTCCAGCTGTCGGCCTGGGCAGCGGCGTCAAAGCCGATCAGCTTGCCGGTCAGCCATTCCACGCCGGAGGGAATGCCGATGAACAGACCAACGGCCAGGATCACCGCCAGCACGATGGCCACGCCCATGACGACCTTATCGATGTTCTTGCCCAGCTTCTCAGCCAGCCACTTTTCAAACTTGCTGGGTTCTTCCTCGAAATCCTCGCCCAGCATCTTCATGGAGTCTTCCAGCGTGCTCATACCCATGGCCAGCATGGAACCCATGTTGACCACGCCGCGGATGATGGGCCAGCCCAGCCACTTATGCTTCTTGGCGGCGGGGGTGTACTCTTTGCGCTGAACGATCATATTGCCGTCAGGGCGGCGTACCGTGATAGCGATGGCGTCGGGGGCCTTCATCATCACGCCCTCCATGACAGCCTGACCGCCGATATCCACGCGGGGGCAGCTTGCGTTCTTGGACATAACAACCTCTTTTCTGCACGGTTTCCGTGCGGTACGATACATATGCAGTCGGAGCAGAATAACACTCCTCCAACATTCTATCATTCGCGACGTCATGCCGGAATCCCTGCCGGATGTGCCGAATTTCCTTCTGGCAATGAAAAGAAGCAGGGAAATGGGATGGGGATAGGAAAGGCGTACAACGAAAACAGGCCGCCGCGTATGCGACAGCCTGTCATCTGCATTCTCATCTGATCGGAAGCGATGAGCCTTCGTAATAGCTTTATGATAAGCCTTACTGGAGGCCGAAACGCTTCTTGAAACGATCGACGCGTCCGCCGGTGTCAACCAGCTTCTGCTTGCCGGTGTAGAAGGGATGGCACTTGGAGCAGATATCCACCTTCAGTTCCTTCTTGGTAGAACCGGTCTCAAACGTCTCACCGCACACGCAGCGAACGATGCACTTGCCGTAGTTGGGATGGATC
>JAFTWV010000008.1 GCA_017465155.1 Clostridia bacterium | reverse complement strand
GAAAACGGGCTGTTTTTTCCAGGATTTCAAAACTTTTTCAAATTTTTTTGAAAAGATCATGATTCATCCGTGTGCATTATAACTTGTCTATTGATAGCTGTCTATGTTTTCGGCAGAAGTAGTCAGATAGCGACAGGATTTGTGGGAATAATGGGCAATACAGGAAAAGCCCGACAGAACTGGTCTGCCGGACTTGATGGATGCTATTCACTTTTGGTTTCTACGGTTTGGCTGATCGTTACGCCCAGATGACTCTCCTGCATCTCTGCGATACGCTTACGCAGATCATACAGTGCTGTACCGATGGTATCGAAGGCTGAGGCAGCGATCTCTTCATGGTTTCGCATGCCCAACGGATGAAGCGGCGAAGCGTCACCTTCATACAGCGCCAGCGCACCTTCGGCAAGCAGACGGATGTCAGCAATGTCATTGCCTACGTTCCAGAAGTATGTGTTCAGCATCTTGATCTGATCGTTCATCACACATACACCAGCTCTGCATAGATGATCTCTTCAGCACAGGCACGGATGTTGTTCATGGCACCCACCCATGCCATTGGATCTCTGGCCTTGAGTTCTTCGGAAATGCCTTGTGCAGTCTTCATGTCCTTAATGATGCTTTCCAAACGCTCAATGGCCTCCTGATTGACTTGAACGAGATATTTGGACAGCTCGCCGGTCAACAGCAGCTCGTTGAACAGGATGGGGCGATGCTTCCGCAGAAACTCTTTGCGCCGCCTGCCCCAGAGGCCAATGTCTCCGGCATCCGGCGGGAGGGCAATGTTGGGAAAGTAGTAGTCTCCGATTTTCGTATAGGAGATGGTCAGGTCAGATTCGTGCTCTTGTTTCATGTTGGCAGCTCCTTTCGCAATGAAAATAGCGGTTATGACGAAGGTTTTTTCCTTTCGTCATAACCGCTACCATTCACCACAAACGAGCCGCAGTCATGATGTTATTGGAAGGATAAAACCTTCCTTTACATCATACTCGCCGGGCGGCTTCCTTTTTTGTTCTTTCCGGGAAGTGAGGGAAGAGCCACTTTATCGTCGGGTGTTCTGTTCAGTGCTTGTCCAGCCAGTCGAGGAAACGCTCCATGCAGACTGGACGCGGTGTGTATATGTCGGGGTCAATCTCCGGATGGAGGGCGGCGAAAGCGCACAGACGCTCCTGCAAATTGCGGCCTGAGCGCATATAATCCGCAACGATTGCTTCTCTGGAGAGTCCGGCATGTCGCTGCAGAAGGGCGGATACAACGCCTGTGCGATCCTTGCCGGCGGTGCAGAAGAAGAGCACCCCGGTTTCTGCGGAGGCGATTGTCTGCAGGATACGATCCATCTGTGCGTCGACCATGCGGATATAGGAGCGCGGCACCTCATCAGGAGAGGCGGGCAGGGCATTTCCGCCGGTGACGGGCAGGTGGAGGTACGCAAAACGCTCATGGGCGGCCAAAGGACAGGGACGACGGAGGAGCTCCTCGCTGGAGCGCAGATCAACAAGCGTGGAAACGCCGCTTGCAAGCAGGAAGTCGATATCTGCCTCTGTTGGGGAAATGAGAGCATCGCTGCGGAGGAGACGCAGACTTCCGGGCAGTACGGCACGGGTATTGGATGTGCTTTGCAGCAGGCTGTACATGGCGCGGCCTCCCTTGGTTCAGATGCTGCCATGATAAGCGACTGCAGGGTAAAAGTCAAGGCAGAAAAAGCGGCCGCCTGCATGAAACAGGGGGCCGCTGCGTTCGTCAGGGAATGCAGATGATCGTGCCCTGGGTGAAATCACTGGGCAGAAGGTTGGGGTTCAGGGCCAGGAGCCTGCCTTTGGTGGTGCGCAGATCAGCGGCGAGGGTGTCAAGGGTCTCGCCGGCAAGGATGGTATAGGGCTGCAGACCTGTGCAGGTTTCGCGTGTACCGTGGGGCGGTGCGCAGTAGGAGGCGCCGGCAACCAGGAAGCCGGGAGAAAGCCGGGGGTTCGCTGCACGCATGGCACGGTAGCTGACATTATGCCGGATGAGCAGATCGGCATAGGTATCACCGGCAGCGACGGTGCTGCGGGTATATCCGGCAGGACAGGCGGGTTGTGTGGGAATGATGACGATGGGCGGCGTGGAGGGCATGCCGGGCCTTGAGGGAACGGAAGGCGTGGGGAGGTTCGGCGTATCAGGCTCCGCGGGCTGATCCACGGAACCGCTGCCGTTTCCGCTGGATGCAAAAGGGATGCACAGCACCTGACCGACGACGATGCTGTCCTGCGCCACACCGGGATTGCGCTCAGCCAGTTCGTATGTCGTAATGCCCAGCGAATCGGCAATGGATGTAAATGTATCGCCGGCCTGAACGGTATAGGGTCTGCCGCTGATGCAGGTGTAGGACTGGCTGGGCAGGCAAATCTCCGTGCCGGCGGGAAGCGTCGCGAAGTTTACGTCCGGGTTAAGCACCTGCAGGGCCTGGACGGTCGTGCCGTTTGCCTGTGCGACGGATTGCGCCGTATCGCCGGCCTGCCATGTGTAGTAGCTTGCGCCACGGGGACAGATGCGGCCTTGAAATTCCATGAAAAGACCCTCCTTTTGGTGATTGGCGGCACAAAAGGGCTGTATTTTCACAGTTTTGTGCCGGAGCAAAGGTGGCTTTCCCCTTGCTCTTGCTCCCAATCTATGCTATAATGCACGGTGGGTGTCAAGGCGCATCTGTTTTCGTGTGCCATGATACGGAAAGCAATTCCCGCGCATATCGAGGAGAATATGCGCAGTTTCATAACCATGTAAATAGCGGAAAGGTGGAGTATTCCCATATGAAGCACCTGCTGAAGCTTCTGGATCTGAGCAAGGAAGAGATCATTGAGCTGCTGGATCTGGCGGACAAGCTCAAGGCTGATAACAAGGCCGGTATCCCGCACCCGATCCTGAAGGGCAAAACTCTGGGCATGATCTTTGAAAAGTCCTCGACCCGTACCCGTGTCAGCTTTGAAACGGGTATGTTCCAGCTGGGCGGCCAGGCGCTGTTCCTGTCCAGCCGTGATCTTCAGATTGGCCGCGGCGAGCCTGTGCAGGACACTGCCCGCGTGCTGAGCCGGTATCTTGACGGCATCATGATCCGCACCTTTGCCCAGCAGGAGGTCGAGGATCTGGCGCAGTACGGCTCCATCCCGATCATCAACGGTTTGACGGACTTCTGCCATCCCTGTCAGGTGCTGGCGGACCTTCAGACGGTGCGCGAACACAAAGGCAAGCTCGAAGGCATCAACATGTGCTACATCGGCGACGGCAACAACATGGCCAATTCGCTGATCGTCGGCTTCCTGAAGGTCGGCGCGCATGTGTCCATCGCCTGTCCCGATGCGTACCAGCCTGATGCACAGATTCTGGAGTTCGTCAAGGAATATCCCGGCCAGTTCTTCATGACCGACAAGCCTCTTGAGGCAGCCAGGGACGCAGACGTCATCTTCACTGACGTGTGGGCTTCCATGGGTCAGGAGGATGAAAAGGCCATCCGCGAAAAGGCCTTTGCGGGCTATCAGGTCAACGCTGAGCTGATGGCCGTGGCCCATGAGGGCTGCATGGTGCAGCATTGCCTGCCCGCCCACCGCGGGGAGGAAATTACCGAGGAGGTCTTCGAGGCCCATGCCGACGAGATCTTCGACGAGGCAGAAAACCGTCTGCATGCGCAGAAGGCCGTTATGGTCGCCTGCATGAAGTAAAATAACAGGAGGGTAACGAGCATGGAAAAGAAAGGCTACCTCTTGCTGGCTGATGGTCAGCTGTACGAGGGCGTGCTCCGCGGCGCGCAGAAGGATGCTGCTGGCGAAGCGGTGTTTCTCACCTCCGTCGTGGGCTACATGGACACTCTGACTGATCCTGCCTATGCCGGGCAGATCGTTATCCAGACCTTCCCGCAGATCGGCAACTACGGCGTTGTTCCCATGCCCGAGGGCACGCCCGCGCCGAGTCTGAGCGGCTATGTCTGCCGTGAATTGTGCGACGCGCCCTGCAACTTCCGCTGTCAGGGTACCCTCAACGATTATCTGATTGAAAATGGCATCGTCTGCCTGACGGACGTTGACACCCGTGCGCTGACCCGCCGTCTGCGCGACAAGGGTGTGATGAATGCCGCCATCCTGACGGAAAAGCCTGCCGATATTGCCGCTGCCGCCGCTGAGCTGGCTGCGCAGGTCATCCCTGCTGAGACTGCAACAGGCGTGGAGGACATCATCCCTGCGGAAAAGCCCGGCAAGTACAGCGTCGTTCTGTGGGATCTGGGTGCGAAGGCTGACACAGTGCAGCAGCTGGAGAAGCGCGGCTGCGCGGTGACGCTGGTTCCTGCCAACGTGACGGCGGAAGCCATCGCAGCGCTCAATCCTGACGGTGTGGTCATCACAAACGGTGCGGGTAACCCGGAGGATTGCGCGGATGTATCCGATGAAATCACCAAGCTGCTGGGTGACAAGCACCTGCCTGTGATGGGCATTGGTCTGGGCCATCAGCTGCTGGCCATGAGCCAGGGCGCAGAGATCTGCAAGCTGACCAGCGGTCATCGCGGCGGCAATCAGCCCATCGAGGATGTGAAGACCGGCGCCTGCTACATCACCAGCCAGAACCATGGCTATGAAGTGGACAGGGAGTCCCTGCCCGAGAATGCGTCCCTGCGCTATGTGAACCGCAACGACGGCTCCTGCGAGGGCATTGATTATCTGGACATGCCGGTGTTCTCCGTGCAGTTCCAGCCTGCGCTGACCGGCGGCCTGTTCGGCGGCGCAAAGATCGGCACCCATACCCTGTTCGACCGCTTTACTGCGCTGATGGGAGGTAACAAGGAATGCCGCTGAATCCTTCGCTCAAGAAAGTTATGATCATCGGTTCCGGCCCGATCGTCATCGGTCAGGCTGCGGAGTTCGACTATGCCGGCTCTCAGGCCTGTAAGGCGCTGAAAGCTGCTGGCCTTGAAGTTGTGCTGGTCAACCCCAATCCCGCGACCATCATGACTGATCATTCCTCTGCTGATCAGATTTACATCGAGCCCCTGACGCTGGAAACCCTGCGCCGCATCATCATCAAGGAAAAGCCTGACTCCCTGCTGTCCACGCTGGGCGGCCAGAGCGGCCTGACCCTGTCCATGCAGCTGGCCAAGGAAGGCTTCCTTGACCAGCATGGCGTGAAGCTGCTGGGTGCGAAGTGCGAGACCATCGAAAAGGCTGAGGACCGTCTGCTGTTCAAGCAGACCATGGAGTCCATCGGTCAGCCTTGCATCCCCTCCGACGTGGTGGAGAATCTTGAGGACGCACTGACGCTGGCAGAGAAAATCGGCTATCCTGTTATCGTCCGTCCGGCCTTCACCATGGGCGGCGAGGGCGGCGGCATCTGCCAGAATGAGGCGGAGCTGCGCGAGATCGCGGCAAACGGCCTGCGCCTGTCTCCCATTACGCAGATTCTGGTCGAGAAGTGCATCTCCGGCTGGAAGGAGATCGAGTTTGAGGTCATGCGTGATGCCAAGGGCAACGTCATTGCCGTCTGCTCGATGGAGAACATCGACCCCGTCGGCGTGCACACCGGCGATTCCATCGTCGTGGCTCCTGCGCTGACCCTGTCCAATACCGAATATCAGATGCTGCGCCGTGCGGCTCTTGACATGGTGTCCGCGCTGGAGGTGGAGGGCGGCTGTAACTGCCAGTTTGCCCTGAATCCCGACAGCTTTGAATATGCGGTCATCGAGGTGAATCCCCGCGTGAGCCGCTCCTCTGCTCTGGCATCCAAGGCCACCGGCTATCCTATCGCCAAGACCGCTGCGATGATCGCCATTGGCTACACGCTGGACGAAATTCCTAACGCCATGACCGGCAAGCCCCTGGCTGGCTTCGAGCCCACGGTGGACTATATCGTGGCCAAGGTGCCGAAGTGGCCCTTTGATAAGTTCGTCTACGGCAAGCGTACCCTCGGCACCCAGATGAAGGCGACCGGTGAGGTCATGTCCATCGGCGTCAGTGTGGAGCAGGCGTTGATGAAGGCCGTGCGCGGTGCGGAGATCGGCTGCGACACCCTGCGGATGAAGTCCCTGCTGGAGCTGAATGACGAGGAGCTGCTGGATCTGATCGGCAAGTGCACTGACCAGCGCATGTACGCCGTGTATGAAGCCATCGCCCGCGGCGTGACGCTGGAGAAGCTCCATGAGATCACCAAGATCGACTACTACTTCCTGAATAAGTTCCAGAACCTGTGGAACATGGAAGCGCGTCTCTCCGAGGGCAATGTCGATTGCGAGCTGTACCTGAAGGCCAAGAAGATGGGCTTCCCGGACAAGACCATTGAGCGCCTTTCCGGTGCGCCTGTGCCCATGCACCGTGACCCTGTCTACAAGATGGTCGATACCTGTGCAGCGGAGTTCGAGGCCCAGCGTCCCTACTTCTACGCCACCTACGATGACGAGAATGAGGCGACCGAGTTCCTTGCCAAGCGCGAGAAGAAGCCCTGTGTGATGGTTCTGGGCTCCGGTCCCATCCGCATCGGTCAGGGCATTGAGTTCGACTATGCCTCCGTCCACTGCGTGTGGATGCTCAAGAACGCCGGCTACGACGTGGTCATGGTCAACAACAACCCCGAGACCGTGTCGACCGACTTTGACACCGCCGACCGCCTGTACTTCGAGCCCCTCACGCCTGAAGATGTGCTGGGCATCATTGCGACCGAGAAGCCCGTGGGCGTCGTTGCTGCCTTCGGCGGCCAGACAGCCATCAAGCTGACCCACGCGCTGGAGAACGCGGGCGTCAGAATTCTGGGCACCTCCGCCGACATGATCGACGCTGCGGAAGACCGCGAGCGCTTCGACGCGGCGATGGAGAAGTATGGCATCAAGCGTCCGCAGGGCACTACCGTCATGACGACGGAGGAAGCGCTGAAGGCTGCCAACGAGCTGGGCTACCCCGTGCTGGTGCGTCCCTCCTACGTGCTGGGCGGCCAGAATATGATCATCGCTTATCAGGACTCCGATATCGTCGAGTACATGAAGATCATCCTGGCCCAGGGTATCGAGAACCCCATCCTGATCGACCAGTACCTCAAGGGCATCGAGGCCGAGGCAGACGCGATATGCGACGGCGAGGATGTGCTGATTCCCGGTATCATGGAGCATATCGAGTCCTCCGGCGTCCATTCCGGCGACTCCATCGCGGTGTATCCTGCATGGAACCTGACCGGCGCGATGTACCAGCGCCTTGT
Source organism: Clostridia bacterium (assembly GCA_017465155.1). GTDB lineage: Bacteria > Bacillota > Clostridia > Christensenellales > Aristaeellaceae > UBA11524. Next base: position 52,259 of record JAFTWV010000008.1, on the reverse strand, counting down.
CGAGGTCACCAAGCAAATCGCCCTCGAACTGGGCACGCTGGGCCTGATCAACATTCAGTACATCGTTTATCATAACGAGGTATACGTCATCGAGGCGAACCCCCGCGCCAGCCGTACCGTGCCCTACATCAGCAAGGTGACCGGTGTTCCCATGGTCGATCTGGCCGTCCGCGCGATGCTGGGCGAGAAGATCAAGGATATGGGCTACGGCACGGGTCTGTACCGCCAGAGCCCCTACTACGCAGTCAAGGTACCCTGCTTCTCCTTCGAGAAGCTGGCGGACGTGGATACCCACCTCGGCCCGGAGATGAAGTCTACGGGCGAAGTCCTGGGCCTTGGCACCAACCTGCAGGAGGCCATCTACAAGGGCCTTGTGGCTGCGGGCTACAAGATGCGTCACAACGGCGGCGGTGTGCTGATTTCCGTGCGCGACAAGGACAAGGTTGAGGTCGTGGATGTGGCGCGCAAGTTCGCCAAGCTTGGCTTCAACATCTTTGCCAGCACCGGTACTGCCAAGACCCTGCTGGAGCATGGCGTGTATTCTGCCGTTGTCAAGCACGAAGCCATGGTGCGCATGCTGGAGATGGGGCAGGTGCAGTATGTCATCAGCACCTCCGTCAAGGGCCGCGACCCGCTGCTGGATTCCGTCCGACTGCGCCGCAAGGCTGTCGAGCGCGGCATCCCGCTGTTCACCTCCCTTGACACCGCCTCTGCTCTTGCCAACGCGCTGACCAGCCGTTATACGCAGGGTAATGTGGAGCTGGTGGACATCAACAACATGCGCAAGGAGCCCAAGAAGCTCTCCTTTGTCAAGATGCGCGGTACCGGCAATGATTATCTCTACTTCGATTGCTTCGAGCAGCAGGTGGAGAGCCCTGAGTCCGTGGCTGTTCGCCTGAGCAATCGCCGCACTGGTGTGGGTGCGGACGGCGTGGTGCTGATCATGCCTTCGACCCGCGCGGATGCGAAGATGCGCATGTTCAACGCCGATGGCACCGAAAGCACTGTGGCCGGCAATGCGCTGCGCTGCGTGTGTAAGTACCTGTACGAGTCCGGCCGTGTCCGCAAGGATGAAATGCGTATCGAGACCGGCAACGGCGTGAAGATTGCCAAGCTGTTCATCCGCGAGGATCTGGTGTTCTCCGTGCTGGTGGACATGGGCCGCCCGGCCTTCGATCCTGCGCTGGTGCCTGTGAAGCTCGATGGTGAAAAGGTAATGAATCGTCGCGTCTACCTCGGCGGCGAGATGCGCGCAATCTCCTGCGTATCCATGGGTAACCCCCATGTGGTGATGTTTGTGCCCGATGTGAACCGTATCCAGCTGGAGCAGGTGGGTCCGATGATCGAGCAGGATCCGATGTTCCCCGAGCGGGTGAACGTGTCCTTTGCACAGATTGTGGACAAGAACAACATCGTCATGCGTGTGTGGGAGCGCGGCATCGGCGAGACTGCTGCCTGCGGTACCGGCGCGTGCGCGGTAGCCGTTGCGGCGGTGGAGAACGGTCTGTGCAAGCCCGGCGCTGACATTGACGTGCAGCTGCCCGGCGGCACGCTGGTTGTCCGCTATCTGGAGGATGGTCAGGTCTGGCTCACCGGCGACGCGGTGATGGACTTCGAAGGCACCATCCGCATCTAAATAAACAGAAGGGGAGAGTCCGCTGAGGACTCTCCCTTTTGCATGCAAACAGCCGCTTGACGTTCTTGCGAAGGTCAGGCGGCTGTTATGTATCGGTATAGATATTGGTGTTGTGCAGGGGAGAAGGGATGTTGGTCAGTTCGGCGATGTAATCAATGGAGACGTTGTAAAGCTGCGCCAGCTTGATCACCAGCCAGAAGGGGATCTCGCGCTTACCTTGCTCGTAGTTGGTGTAGGTGGTCTTGTGCATGCCAAGCTTGCGGACGAGTTCATCCTGTGTCATATCGTGATCTTCACGCAGATCACGCAGACGACGATAGTGCATGAACAACACCCCCCTCGAAAATCATTATTGACAAAATACCACAAATGATGTATCATATGCGTGGAAATACATCGTATGATGTACATAATGACTGTTTGGAGGTCGTTCGCTATGGCAAGCTATTGTGGTGAATGTGCCCTGTGGCAGGGATCGTCGGATGTGAACAAGTATGGCGAGCGCTGGTGCCCCTATTCCCGGCGGTATGAGAAGTCTGATCAGAATACCTATGGATGTCGGGGGTTTGTGGACGGGAGCAGGAGATGGTGCTTTGAAGTATCGCTGGAACATGACATGATGAAGCGAGAGGAAGTGAACGTCAATAATGGATGAGCATATTTTTGTCAGGAGTCTAAAGGATCATACGAAAGCATGGGTAGTAATGGCGGCTGTGGTAGGTTTGGGAATAATCTCACAATTGAATTTTAGTGCAGCAGGAGTATTCGCTTGGGTTGTGATTGGTTGTATATGGGGCGGAATCATCGTTGCAGTTACAGCTATACAGGCAAAACTGGACGGGCATGCCCCTGCTTCAAACCCTACACCACAGAAGTCGAGACCCTATCATATGCCTCAGGATGCACATGATGCGGTGGAAGCTTTCGCCAGATTGGCCTGTACCACATATAACTGGATTCAGAGAAAATATCCTGAACGTGATAAGCATTTGTATTGGATAGTCATAAAGCTGAAGTTCGGGACTGATGATTCGAATGCTCATGCTAAGTTTAAGTTTGATTTTGACTATGGAATGGGCGGTATACAGCACATTTTGGGTATGGAGCTTGGCGAAGGTTTCTCTATCAATGGCGATGATGTGGAATACGAGTCAGAAAAGATAGAAAATCTGCGCTCTTGGGTTGGCATTGCGGTAGAACGGCTGAAAGCACAGGGAGCCTCACTCAATAGTGCAGCTGATGCGATTGTTGCAACAGTAGAGAATAATTGCCCGGATGCTCATGTTGATGCGAAGGTTGCGGACGAAGATGGGTTCTATGTGACGTTCAGATTCAGATAAAAAAGCCCGTTGTATGCGGATACTTCTGATTCAGGAAGTGCCGTATACAACGGGTTTGATGTTTACTTCGTATTCTTCAGATCCATCCAAAGCGCTTCATAAACGCTCAAGTAATTCTCCGGGATGTCGCGGAAAAACTCGCACTTGTTTTTGATTTCCTCGGTGGGGTAGAGGGCGGTATCCTCGCGGTATTCGTAGGCTTCGAGCTCCAGTTCTTCCGAGCCGGCTTCGATCAGCTCAATCGCGCCCATGTTGGGGGAGGAATACCAGATGTAGTTCCAGTTCAGCGCGGCGATCTCGGGGTCGCAGAGGAAGTTGATGAACTTCTCGGCGTTTTCCTTGTTCTTGGCGGTCGTGGGGATGACGGCGGCGTCACACCAGACATTAGAGCCCTCGACGGGGATGAAGTAGCCCAGTTCAACGTCGTCGCCAGCCTTGTCGATGGCATAGAGCGCGTCGCCCGACCACATCACGGCCATTGCGGCCTCGCCGGCGGCCATCTTGTCCTTCGTTTCGTCTACCTGATAGGCCTTCACCACACCCAGCTTTTTCTGCTCGATCAACTTGTCGCGGGCGGCGAACAGCTCAGGAATCACGGTAGAGTTCGCGCTGTAGCCCAGGTACTTCAGCGTCACGCCCATGCTGTCGCGGATGGAGTCCATCATGATGACGTTGCTCATCAGGCGCTCGTCCCACAGGATCGACCAGGAGGTGTTCTCGGGGTCGAACTCGGGCACCAGCTTCTCCATCATCTCCACGTTGTACAGCACGCCCACTGTACCCCACATGTAAGGGACGGAGTACTTGTTGTCCGGGTCGTAGTCAGGTTTGAGCAGGTAGGGATCGGTCTGGCAGGTTTCGGGGTTGGCGGGATCGGCGTTGGGGATATTGGCGAAGTTGATCTCCGACAGCATGCCCTTGTTCTTCATGCGCTCGATGATGTAGTCCGAGGGGAAGCACACGTCGAAGGCGCCGGGGTTGGCTTCGACCTGCACGATCATGTCCTCCACGGTGGTGAAGCACATGTAGTTGACGGTGATGCCCGTCTGCTCTTCGAACAGCTCGATCACGGCGGGGTCGATGTAATCTTCCCAGTTAAAGACGTTGACTACGCCGCCGGAAGCAGGGGCAGGGGCGTCAGCGCTGTCACTGGAGGGCTGGCAGGCTGTCAGGGGCAGCGCCAATGCAAGCACCAGCAGCAGGAGGAGGAACCGTTTCATATTCATATCGCGCATCCTCCTTACTTATCCTCGGCCGTGCGGCGGTTGACGATCAGCAGCAGAACCAGCAGCGCCACGAACATCAGCGCGGACAGCGCATTCAGCGTGGGATCGATGCCGGTACGGGTGGCGGAATAGATCAGTGTGGACAGGTTCTGCACCAGGGGAGACGTGGTGAAGTAGCTGATGGTGAAGTCGTCCAGCGACAGCGTGAAGGCCAGCATCGCGCCCGTGATGATGCCCTGCTTGCATTGCGGGATGATGACGTGGAACAGTGCATACACGGGTGTGGCGCCAAGATCCAGCGCCGCCTCGTAGGTGTGGCGGTTCATCTGCTTGAGCTTGGGCAGCACGGACAGGATCACATAGGGGGTGTCAAAGGTGATGTGGGCCAGCAGCATCGTCACATAGCCGCGTTCCACCTTTGTGAAGAGGACCAGCAGCATCAGGCTGATACCGGTGACGATGTCGGGCATGGTGTTGGGCAGATTGGTCAGTGTCATCATCATCGCCTGCGGACGCTTGCGCATGGCATGGATGCCAATGGCGGCCAGCGTACCGAGGATTGTGGATACAATCATGGCGATGACTGCAATGGAAACGGTGACATACAGCGCATTGAGGATGCGTTCGTCCTGCAGGAGCTCAATATACCAGCGGAAGCTGAAGCCCTCCCAGTTTGCGCGGCTTTCGCCGGCGTTGAAGCTCTGGATGATCAGCACGACGATCGGGATGTACAGGAACACCATGATGAGGCCGAGGTAGCACTTTTTGAGCAGCTTCATCATGCCAGACCGCCTCCTTCGCCGTTGGGATCGACCTTGCGCAGGATAGAGAGACTTACCAGGATCAGCAGCATCATCAGGAGAGAGAGCGCAGAGCCTGCGTTCCAGTTGCCCTCGGTGAGGAACTTCGATTCGATCAGGTCGCCGAACATCATCGTGTAGCCGCCGCCCAGCACGCGCGGGATGAAGAAAGTGGTCACAGAGGGCATGAACACCATCGTGATGCCGGAGACGATGCCAGGCACGGACAGGGGAACCGTCACCTTGTACAGCGTCTGGAAGCTGTTGCAGCCCAGATCGGCAGCCGCCTCGGACAGACGGAAGTCCATCTTGTTCAGCACCGTGTAGATGGGGAAGACCATGAAGGGCAGGTAGTTGTACACCATACCCAGCAGCACTGTGTTGGAGGTATACATCAGCTGTACGCCCTCAAACCCGAGAGATTTCAGGAGCGAGTTAATCAGGCCGGAATCCTCCAGCAGGCTCATCCAGGCCACCGTGCGCAGCAGGAAGTTCATCCACATGGGGATGATGAACAGCACCACCAGCGTGGAACCCAGTTTCATCTTGCGGTCTGCCATGAACAGCGCGGCAGGATACCCCAGCAGCAGGCAGATGACCGTGCACTGGAAGGCCATCCAGAGGGAATAGACCAGCGTGTCCCAGTTGACTGTTCCGCGCACGATGTACTGAGAATAGTCAACGCCAAGGCGCTTGCCCTCTGCGGCGATGACCTTGTTTGCCTCGTAATGGGAGTCCCAGAAATTCTTGAAGTTATCCAGCGTGAAATGACCGTTGGCGTCGGTGAAGGCATAATAGCTGATCAGGATGACGGGCACAACGGTGAAGATGATCATCCACAGCGTATAGGGCGAAGCAAAAAGAGAACGGTGCATGCCGCGGTTGCGCTTGATGGTCATGGCGATCATTGCGATGAAGACCACCAGGCCCACGCCCATCGCCGCCCATGCCCACCAGGGGAGCGATACGTTCGAGATCATGTCAGTTGACCTCCGTCATCGGCTTCATGATGTGGATGTTGAAGGGCACGATGTTCATGCCGACCTTGCTGCCCTGCGGCTGCATGGAGGTAGAATGCACCTTGAAGGTGTATTCGCCGGCGTCGATCATCATCTCATAGTGAACGCCCTTGAACAGCACGGAGCTGACCGTGCCGACGATTTGTCCTACATCCTCGCCCACCAGCATGATATCCTCGGGGCGGATGACTACATCCACCGGCGCGTTCTCGCCAAAGCCGGAGTCCACGCAGGGGAAGTCTGCGCCGGCAAAGCTGACCAGCTCGTCCTTGACCATGGTGCCGCGCAGGATGTTGCTTTCGCCGATGAAGTCTGCGACAAAGGCATTGGCCGGTTCGTCATAGATGGACTTGGGATCACCGATCTGCTGGATGGTGCCGTCCTTCATGACGACGATGGTGTCGGACATGGTCAGGGCTTCCTCCTGATCATGGGTGACATAGATGAAGGTGATGCCCAGACGCTGCTGCATGGACTTGAGCTCCAGCTGCATGTCCTTGCGGAGCTTGAGATCCAGCGCGCCCAGAGGCTCGTCAAGCAGGAGAACCTCCGGCTCGTTGACGAGGCTGCGGGCGATGGCCACGCGCTGCTGCTGACCGCCGGAGAGAGCCTCCACATGCCGCTTGCCGTAACCCTTGAGATTCACAAGCTCAAGCATTTGCTCGACCTTCTCGTCGATCTGTTTCTTGGGCATCTTCTTCAGCTTCAGGCCGAAGGCGATGTTGTCATATACATTCAGATGCGGGAAGAGCGCATATTTCTGGAACACGGTATTGACGCGGCGCTTGTGGGGCGGCAGATCGGAGATCTCCTGACCTTCAAAGAGCAGCGCGCCGTCCGAGGGCGTTTCAAAGCCGCCGATGATGCGCAGGGTGGTGGTTTTGCCGCAGCCGGAGGGGCCCAGAAGGGTCACAAACTCCTTCTTGCGGATGTACAGGTTGATGTCCTTGAGGACCTTTACGCCGTCATATTCCTTGGAGATGCCGATCAGGTCGATCAGGTGATCCTTCTGACGGGCCTTCTTGATACGCTCGTTGAGCTGCTCGCTGTTCATGATAAGGGTAACTCCCTTCGTAAAAATTCGGAATTCGGAAGGTGGAATTCGGAATTGGGACAGTGAATCAGAATGTGGGCGGGTTGGATACCCAGAGGACGCGGGCTTTGGTCTTCCCGGCATTGGCGATGTAGTGAGACTCGCGCGGGTGGATGCAGAAGCTGTATCCGGTGCGCACGCGGGTTTTCTTTTCGCCCATGACGAGGTGGATGCTGCCGGAGAGCACATAGCCGAACTCTTCGCCCTCGTGCGGGGGGAGCGGGTAGCTTGCGCCGTCTTCGTCAAGCTCGACGAGAATGGGCTCCATGGCGTTTTTCTGTGCATCCGGCACCAGCCATGTGATTGAGCCGCGCAGCCCTTCGGCGTCCTCCTTGACGAACATGTCCTGCGGTGCGAAGACGGTCTTTTCGTCCTTGGCCTCGCTGAAGAACTGGCTCAGCGAGCTGCCCAGACATTCCAGCATGTCTGTCAGCGTGGCGATGGACGGGGAGGCCAGATTGCGCTCCACCTGAGATATGAACCCCTTGCTCAGCTCGCAGCGATCTGCCATGTCCTCCTGGGTCAGGCCGCGCTGCAGACGCATTTGCCGGAGCTTCTCTCCGATATCCATAGGCTGCTCCTTTCGTTTTCGGGATCTTCTGCGGGACAGGTTTTGAGTTTAGCAAAACTAAACCTCAAAACGATATACATTAAACCATACACACTGTCTGCTGTCAATAGGTTTTGACGATTTTCAGCGCTTTTCGACTGTATTTTTTGCGCACTTGGCAACAATTGCGTCAAAAAGGCGCAAATCCTGCGAAATGCGGGTGCTCAGGAGGCAATCGGAAACAAAAAAAGGCATCCCGCGGAAAACGGGATGCAGTATGGCTAAACTTCAGGTTTAATCCAGATACTTTGAAAGAACGTAGCAGTGATAGCCGTCAAGCTCAATCTCTGTCCAGGAGCCGCTCTCGCCAAATACCGCGACTTCGTTGCCAACGCGGTACTGATCAATCTTGCGGTTTGCGTTGGTAGCGGTGTAGACGGAGATGGTAGCGGAGGTATCGGTGCGGTCATTGTAGCTGAGGATGGCGGTGGCGACGTCTTCCTTGTCCAGCACAGGGAAGAAGGTCAGTGCGCTTGTGTAAACGCAGCCCTCCTGTCCGTCGTACAGCACACGGGTGTAAACCTTGCCGACCTTAAGCACCACCACGATCTTGCCGGCGGCGCACTGGCCAAGCGCGCGGGAGCTGTTGCTGGCGGAAGCACGCAGGGTGGCCTTGCCGGTGCGGGGGGCGTGGATCACGGCCATGCGCTGATCTTCAGGAGCTTCAGTGTCCCAGACCAGATCGGCGGTGGCAACGGTGCGAATCTCCTCGCCGTCAAACACGATGCACTGCGCCGTACCCAGCGTCTCGATGAATACATCGGTCTCCGTGCCGTCTTCCTCCAGGAGCGTCACATCGAAGCCGCCCCAAACACCGGTGTACGCTACACTGCGGGAGCCGCCGCCGTAATAGCCGCTCGTGCCGGTGGAGCCGGTTCCTTCTGTTTCGGGTTCGGCACTGGCGCTGGCCCAGCGGACGGCGGAGTCCTTGACCCATGCGCTGCGCTGACCGCCGTGCCAGTAGCTGATCTGACGCATGTCTTCATAGGAGCTGCGGATGGTGACGCGGGAACCGGCGGCGATGGCGCCGGCAGGCGTGAAGGTGTACAGGTCCGTGGTGGTGCTGATATCACCGATATAGGACGCGCTGTACAGCGTCGTATCCTGCGTGATCACCCAGTTACAGCTGGCATTCCACTCCTCCTCGGTGCTGGCAGCCAGCGCAGGAACGGTCAATAGAACCGCCAAGAGCAGCAGAAGCAACGGGATAAGCCGCTTCATCATCATCAAGCCTCCTTATGTGTTTCACAGTATTGTAACTCAAATATAGCATACCGCTGGGCAAATGTCAATTGATGTGTATGTCAAATTGTAAAACCTTGCGCGAGGCCCGTATTTCACATTTCAACCTATTTACAATGATGACAGGGAAGAATATGGCGGCTATGGAGCGAGAACGCTTCATTGATCCGGTTTACGCAGGAGACGATCGGGCGAGGAAGGGGAGGAAGGCCGGCGGCAATCCTTCACGTATCTTTTGCTTGCAAAATCTCTCAAACCGTGTTATGATGTTCAAAACCGATGAGGAGCAGGGGACGCGCAGGGTCACCCTCAGCGAGCCGGAGACAGTGTGAGTCCGGCGGCAGACAGCGCGGAACGTGGGGCTCCGAGGGCGCGGGGGAAGGGTGCAGTGCGCTTGCGTATCCCGCGACGGCTTCCACCGTTAACAGGGTCGAGAGCATGCGCCGCGCTGTGTGCGAGGGTGCGTGAATTGGGGTGGCACCGCAGTCATCTGTCCCCAAAGGAGGGACGGACGGGCTGCTTTTTTATTTCCCCGGGTACCGGCGCAGGGCTTCCCCGGCCTGTCTGCCGAAATAGGTTGGATCATGTCCGAAAAAAGTAAGGAGGCCTTTCCCATGTCTGAAGTCCAGAACACCACGCCCGCCAAGAAGCCGATCATTTTCTCCGGCATTCAGCCCTCCGGCACGCTGACGCTGGGCAACTATATCGGCGCGCTGAAGAACTTTTCCAAGCTGCAGGATGACTATGACTGCATCTACTCCATCGTGGATATGCATGCCATCACCGTCCGCCAGAACCCCGCTGAGCTGCGGCGCCGCTGTCTGGAGCTGGCTGCAATCTACATCGCCAGCGGAATCGATCCGAAGAAGAGCCTGATCTACTGCCAGAGCCATGTTCCCCAGCACGCAGAGCTGGCATGGATTCTGAACTGCTACACCTACATGGGTGAGATGAATCGTATGACGCAGTTCAAGGACAAGTCTGCCAAGCATGCTGATAACATCAATGTCGGCCTGTTTACCTATCCCGTGCTGATGGCGGCGGACATTCTGCTCTATCAGACCAACCTTGTTCCTGTGGGCAGCGATCAGCGTCAGCATCTGGAGATCTGCCGCGATATTGCTCAGCGCTTCAATGGCATCTATGGCGATGTGTTCACCATTCCCGAGGGCTATATTCCCAAGGTCGGTGCGCGCGTGATGAGCCTGCAGGAGCCTACCCGCAAGATGTCCAAGTCGGACCCCGAGGATACCTTTGTTGCGCTGCTGGACGATCCTGATACCATCCGCCGCAAGATCAAGCGTGCCGTGACCGACTCCGACGGCGAGATCCGCTATGACCCGGAGAACAAGCCCGGCGTGTCGAATCTGCTGAGCATCATGTCTGCTCTTGGCGAGGGCGACATGGAGGCCATCGCTGCTCAGATGCAGGGTCAGGGCTACGGTGCTCTCAAGACCCGCACAGCGGATTGCGTTATCGCCGCGTTGGAGCCGCTGCAGGCGGAGTTCAAGCGCCTGATCAATGATAAGGGCTATCTCCAGGGTATCCTCGATGAGAATGCGAAGACCGCCTCCTATCTGGCCAACAAGACGCTGCGAAAGGTGCAGAAGAAGATTGGATTTGCGGCCCGCGGGTAAGCATCATGAACAGATTTCTGACCAGGAAGGCCCAGCCGCCGACCGTCGTTAAGCTGGCGGAGGCGCTGATGATTGTGCTGCTGCTGCCTGCAGCGGTGATGCTGGCGGCCGTTGCGCTGCAGCTTTGCTTCGATGGTGGATTTGGCCCGGCGCTGATGGCTTTGCTGGCTGCGCTGGTGCCGCTGTGGCCAGCCGCAGTGATCATTCGCCGCAGATATGACCGGAGCCGGGCAATTCGCATTGCCTCGGTGCTGGCGATGGTTACGGACGGGCGGATTGACTGCGTCGAACTGGAGAAAAAGGCACGTCTGCGCAGCGCAGAGCAGACGCTGCTGCACCTGTGCGGGAAGGGCTATATGCGGGAGCTGCACCTTTCCGCCAAGGAGCTGGTTCTTGGCGAAAACGTACCTCCACGGCAAATGAAATGCCCTATGTGCGGGGCGCCCGTGAACAGAAAGAACGGCGCGTATTGCTGCATGTATTGCGGTACGCTGCCGAACGGCAACTGAACCGATGTGCGGCTGATACAGAGATGTGTCAGCCGCTTTTGTATTGCCAGTGTATTTTGTATCCTGTTCTTTTCGTGTACAACCGGCCTGAAATACAGAACGAGAACAAGACTTTTCAGGATTGGCATGTTAATATAATGTCATATGATGATACAGCAAAGGAGTACCGTTGAACGATGGATATGACCTTTTATCCGGCGCATCTGCAGGGTACGGCAGCTGCGCCTGCCTCCAAATCCGAAGCACACCGCAGGATGATCTGCGCGGGCCTGACCAAAGGAGAAACGACACTGTCCGGCTTTATGGACTCCGCTGATATGGCAGCGACGAGCAGGTGCCTGACTGCACTGGGCAGCGTGATCACCCGCAAGGAGGATAAGCTGACCATTGCCGGCGGCGCGCACAGGCCGTGCCGTCTGCCTGTGCTCGACTGCGGGGAGAGCGGCTCGACGCTGCGCTTCTTTGTTCCTATTGCACTGGCACTGGCTGGCGGCGGAATCTTCCGGATGCATGGCCGCCTTGGTTCACGTCCGATGGATGTATACCGCGACCTGTTTGTACCCCGCGGCGTACGCTGGCGAATGGGCGTAGGCTGCGACGGCGCAGCGGAGCTGACCGTGCAGGGCAAGCTGGAAAACGGTAATTACGTGCTGCCGGGCAATGTGTCCAGTCAGTTCGTATCAGGGCTGATGTTTGCCCTGCCGCTGTTGTCGGGGGACTCCATGCTGACCGTACAGCCGCCTGTGGAGAGTGCGGGCTATATCCGCATGACGCTGGAGACCATCCAGGAAAGCGGCATCATCATGGAGGAGCTTGCACCCTTTAAGTGGCGCATCCCGGGCAATCAGACCTATCATGCACAGGATGGTCACCTGAACGGCGATTATTCCCAGGCGGCGGTATTTTGCTGTGCCGGCGCGTTGGGCCATGATGTGACCGTCACCCATCTTGCGAAGGAAACGACTCAGGGTGACCGTGCAGTGCTGAAGCATCTTGCTGCCCTTGGCGCAAAGGTCGATGAAACGGATGCCGGCGTGACCGTTACGGCAGAAAAGCTTCACGGCGCTGCGCTGGACATGTCCGACTGCCCGGACATTGCCCCCATTCTGGCCCTGACCTGCCAGCTGGCGGAAGGGGAGAGCCATCTGACCGGCTGCGGCAGGCTGCGGCTGAAGGAGTGTGACCGGCTGGCAGCCACGGTGGACATCCTCAACAGCCTTGGCGGCAATGCCCGGGCAGAGAAGGATGTGATCGTGATTCAGGGTGTGCCGAAGCTGCGGGGCGGCGTAACGGTTCCTGATCTGATGGATCATCGCATGGTGATGCTGGCTTCTATCGCGGCGACTGTTGCGCAGGAGCCTGTCCTTGTGGAAGCGGTCAACAACCTGAACAAATCGTGGCCGGACTACGTGAATGTCTACCGTCAGCTGGGAGGGAAGGCTGAATGAGCAGCAGCTATGGGCAGAGCTTGAAGCTGTCCCTGTTCGGCCAGAGCCACGGCGAGGCCATAGGAATTACCATTGACGGGCTTCCGGCAGGCATGACCATTGACATGGAACGGCTGATGGCCGAAATGGCGCGCCGCGCACCGGGCCAAAGCGCCCTCACCACAGCCCGAAAAGAACCAGATGCGCCGGAATTCCTCTCCGGCGTACTCAATGGACGTACCACAGGACAGCCGATCTGTGCGGTCATCCGCAACACCAATCAGCGTTCCCGCGACTATGGTGACGGTGTTGATCTTGTCCGGCCCGGGCATGCGGATTATACGGGTCATGTCCGCTACTTCGGCTTCGAGGACTGGCGCGGCGGCGGCAGCTTTTCCGGACGGCTGACAGCGCCCATCGTGCTTGCAGGCGCGTTGTGCAGCCAGTGGCTGGAAGCGCAGGGCGTCAGGATTGCCTGTCATGTGCAGCAGCTGGCCAATGTGCAGGATGCATCCTTCCTGTCGGCAGATCCTGGCGCTGATTATTCCTATATGAAGCGGATGCACCTGCCGGTTCTGACAGCGGGTCTTGATGAGATGATGGCTGCCGCTGCGATGGAAGCCCGTAAGGCGCTGGATTCAGTCGGCGGCGTGCTGGAATGCATGGTGACGGGCCTTCCGGCGGGGCTTGGCGCACCCTTCTTCGACTCGGTGGAGAGCCAGATCAGCCACCTGCTTTTCTCGGTGCCTGCGGTAAAGGGCGTCGAGTTTGGCGAGGGCTTTGGATTTGCAGGGCTGCGCGGCAGTCAGGCAAATGACGCTTTCCGCATGGAGGATGGCCGTGTTGTAACCGTGACGAATCATTCCGGTGGCGTGAATGGCGGTATCACCAATGGCATGCCGGTTATTTTCCGCTGCGTTATCAGGCCTACGCCGTCCATTGCACAGAAACAGCAGACGGTGTCCCTGCGCACAGGTGAGAACGCGGAGACGGAAATCAAGGGCCGCCATGATCCTTGCATTCTGCCTCGTGCAGTACCCGTGATTGAAGCCGTGACCGCTATTGCCGTCATGGATCTGTGGAAGGAGCGTGCTGCATGCCTCAGGTGATCGCCTATCCCGGCACAGCGGGAAGCTTCTCCCATGCGGCGGTGCAGTCGGCCTTTCCGGGTGCGGAATGCGTGGGCTATACGACCTTTCCGGAGGCAGCGCAGTCCGTTGTGGCAGGTCAGGCGGACTACGCACTGCTGCCGGTGGAAAACTCCTTTGCCGGTGCGGTGCTGCCGACCTATACCCTGCTGGAAAAGCTGCCGCTGAACATCGTTGGCGAAACGATGAAGGCTGTTCGGCACAATCTGCTGGCCGTACCCGGCGCAACCATCGAAGACATCCGGCAGATTGCCAGTCATCCGCAGGCCATTGCGCAGTGCGACGAATTTCTGCAGATGCTGCCGGGCGTGCAGATCATCCCTTCCGCCAATACAGCGATCTCCGCGCGCGAAGTGGCTCAGCGCGGAGACCCGTCCTATGCGGCCATTGCAAGCACGGAAGCTGCGCGTGAGTATGGCCTTGCGATCCTTGCTGAAAACATACAGACCAGCAGCCAGAATACAACGCGCTTTTTCATCCTGTCCCGCTATGCGCTGCCGCTTGCCGCGCCCAGCAAGGCGACGGTTGTGTTTACCGTCAACAATGAGGTGGGTGCGCTTGTGCGGGTGCTGTCATCCTTTGCCGAGAGCGGCCTGAACATGTCCCGCATAGAGAGCCGACCGCTTCCGGAAACAACCTTCCAGTATTTTTTCTCTGCGGATTTTGAGGGCGAGATGGATGCGGCGCACCTGAACAGAGCTATGGAAGCGGCCCGGCCCTATACTTGCGAGCTGCGCCTCCTTGGCGTATACCCCAAGGCTGTGCGGCCTGATTGATCATGAATATGCACGGCGGTGTGTTCACTAACCCGGAATGCGCCGCTGTGTCATTTTGCGGTTGCCGTAAATGGTGAGTCCCGGAGGCTTTGCTGGGCAGAAAAATAAAAATATCAGAAAATTTCAAAAATCCACTTGACAAATCTGGTTATTGGTGCTATCATAACATAGCTGTCAGGGAGCAGCCGGGTAACGGCTGACGCAAGCAGCGATGTGGTCTCGTAGCTCAGCTGGATAGAGTGTTTGACTACGAATCAAAAGGTCGCAGGTTCGAGTCCTGCCGGGATCACTTCTTAAGAGGTTCAGACCTGACCTGCTGCTTGCATCTCTGACACATATGGTCTCGTAGCTCAGCTGGATAGAGTGTTTGACTACGAATCAAAAGGTCGCAGGTTCGAGTCCTGCCGGGATCATGCAAAGTCTCATTGCGAAAGCAGTGAGGCTTTTTTCGTGTTGCAGGCATTTGACGAAATACGCGTTTCGTGCTACAATGATAAAAATGATGCCGTAAACTGTATATCGTGAGGAGGTCATGCCGATTTCGCTGCGTCATGTGTTTGTCCAGATATTGCCAGAGACCGCCCGAATGTATCTGCCGGATGGTCTTGCCCCTGATATGCTCGCTCCATCGAAGCTGCTGCAGATGACGCTGCCGGATGATCTGATTCAGCGGAATATTGGCCGCGTTGACCGCAAAACAGGCAGCGATTGGCTGGGGATGGACATATATGAACCCGGAAAAATGCGCTATTTCAGCAGTTTTCTTGCTCATGCGGACGGCATGCCCTGTGCCGGACTTTCCTATTGGGGTGTGACGCTGCTGGATAACGCAGCACTTGCAGCCCTCACGGCGCCCATCGGTACGACCGGTGTGATTCATCCCCGGGATCGCTATGCCGTCAGCTGCTTCCGTCGATTCTGCGAGCGGACGTATGCCGCCGGGCTCTGGCTCGTACACTTTGGCGTCTGATACAATTGTGTTTCCATATATCTGACAAGGAGGTACATCACTCATGAAAATCGCGATTCTCGGTGCGGGCAACATCGCCCGTTCCATGTGCAGGACCATCCGCGGAATGAAGGCTGCCGGCCGTCCTGTGGAATTGTATGCCGTCGCATCACGCGACATCGACAAGGCCGTCAGCTTTGCCCGGGAGCAGGGCGTTACCCGTGCGTATGGCTCTTATGAGCAGATGCTGACCGATCCGGCAGTCGAACTGGTCTATGTAGCCACGCCCCACAGCCATCATGCTGAACACATGAAGCTCTGCATTGAGTACCATAAGCCCATCCTGTGCGAAAAGTCTTTTACTGCCAATGCTGAGCAGGCGAGGGAAGTGCTCAATCTGGCCAGGGAGCGCGGCGTGTATGTCGCCGAGGCCATCTGGACGCGCTACATGCCCGCACGCCGGATCATTGACGATCTGATTGCAGGAGGAGCGATCGGTGAACCGAAGCTCCTCACAGCCAATCTCGCATATGGTGTGGAGCACAAGGAGCGCATTGCGGATCCTGTGCTGGCAGGCGGCGCTTTGCTGGATGTTGGTGTGTACCCGATCAATTTCGCGTCCATGGTCTTTGGCAATGACATTGCTGAAATGGTCAGCACGGTCACCAAGCTTCCTACCGGCGTTGACCGCACGGAGAATATTACCATCCGCTATGCAGACGGCCGTGAGGCGCATGTGATGGCTTCGGTTGCTTTCAATTCAGACCGGCGCTGCGTCGTCTATGGAGACAAGGGCTACCTGACTGTGGATAATGTCAACAATCCCGGCTTCATCGAGGTATTCGATAAGAACGACCGCCTGCATCCCGTCCAACACATCGACGTGCCGGAGCAGATCACCGGCTATGAGTATGAGGTAGAGGCCTGCCTGCGTGATATTCCTGCCGGAGCGCTGGAGCCTGCGGAGATGCCGCACAGCGAGACCATTGAAATCATGCGCCAGATGGATGCGCTGCGTGTCCAGTGGAACATGAAGTATCCCTTTGAATAAACAGCATAAGGCCGGACTGCAGCAGCTTGATTGCAGTCCGGCCCATTTTTATGCATTGTCCCGCATTTCGCTGGGGGTGATGCCATGGTATTTTTTGAATGCCCGGCGGAAGGTTGCGGCGTTGGTATATCCGAGGTCAGCGTAAAGGGTGGACAGGCTGCATACGCCGCTGCGGAGCCTGCGGGCGGCTTCCTCCATACGAAGGCGTTCAAGATAGACGCTGAAGTTGACGCCGGTTCTGTCCTTGAACTGGTGGCTGAGATAGCTCTCGCTGATGTTAAAGCGCTCGCCGAGCTTGCTCAGGCACAGACTGGGATCCGCATAGTTCTCCTGCAGGTAGATTTCGATTTCCGGGATAGGATTGGAGGGCGTGGTAGCCTTGACAAAGAAGCTGCAAAGAGCCAGCGCGTTGGACTCCAGGGAGTGGAAGGTTGGCGCTGCATGGAGAAGCTCGTCCAGCTGATCCAGCTTCGCGCGTGCTTCGTCCGTCTGAGGCGGCGGAATTTGGAAGCGTGCTTTGAACAGCGTGTTCTTCAGGTCGGAGAGCAGCAGGGTCAGCAGTGAAACTGACAGGCTGCGTTCCTCGACGTTTTCCTTGTGAATCAGGGCGAGAAGCTCCGACACCTGCTGGTGGTTGCCGGTGGTGATGAAGTGCAGGAGTTTTGCGGAGATTTCGATGGGGTAGTACCAGCTGTCAGCGTCCTTCTGAATGAATTCATAGGGGAGGAAGATGTGGTGGCGCGCGGTGTAGCGGGCTGCATTGCGGGCCTGTTCATAGCTTTCCCAGAGCTGGATGGCCTGTGTGCGCCGTCCGCCTACGCCTGCGTAGAACCACAGGCCGTGTTCGTCGGACAGGGAATCGTGCAGCTGCATGACGCGATGCTGCAGATCGTTGAGGGATTCAGGCTGGTCGTTATCGTAAGCCACCAGGACAACGAAGCTGCGGTCAAGGGTTGTATAGTAATAGACGGGGTACCGGGTGGTCAGATAGCGGTCGATGTGTGCGGTCAGGGCGTCGTATTCCGCGAGGGGGTCGCTGGAAGCGGCATCCTGCCTGTGTGCGATGCAGTAGAGCACGTAGAAATGCTTGTCCTCGCCAGACAGGCCGAGGTACTCCATCATGTAGGAGAACTCCTCCTGCGAAGCCACATGGCCTGAGAGCAGCTTGCGGACATAGGATACGCTCAGCAGCGGCTTCTGCGCGTCGATCTCGCGCTGCAGCTGCGCCTTGTCATCCTCGGCCTGCGTGAGCTGACTGGTCAGCTGATGCAGGGGGCGCATTGCACGGTGCACAAGCATGATGATCATCAGTACGCCCAGCACAACAGCAAGCAGGATGATGAGCAGGAAGACCGTGCTGTGGGGATCGACAGCATCGTCGCACATCTGCAGGGGGAGGGCAAGGGTGTAGGTCCAGCCCAGCGAATCTACCTGCTGCAGGAGCTTCATGCTGCCGTATTCTGCCGTGCCGAGGCTGCTGAAGGCAGTGTTTTCCATGACATCCACAAGCGCTGCATCCTGACGGCCCAGCACCAGATGACGGCTGCCGCGGTTGTCTGTAATGACAAGGGTGGCTGCGTCCAGCTGATCGGAGGGAATGAACAGATTTGTCAGCATCTGCGTATCCAGCTCGAACCAGATGGCTGCGGGATCCTCCTGGCCGGGTTTTCCGCCGAAAGAGCAGATGAGGAACAGGCTGTCCGCGCTGCCGGTGATGGCAGATGCATCCCGGAAATCGCCGGCATCGTCAGCACTGTACAGCATATCGAGGAAGGTTTCGTATTTTCCTGCAGCAAAGGAACGGTATGCGCGGTAATACTGCTCACCCTCGGTAAATTGGCTGGAAGAGATGACATAGCCGGAGTTCTTCAAATAAATGTAGCTTGCCTGGGCAGGCGTGTGGAGCAGACCATAATTACGCGTGTTGAGGTTCTGCATCACCTGCCAGGCGGCATAGACAAAGCTGGAATCCAGCTCTGCGCCATCCATGGCGGACAGGCGCATGAGGGTGCTGTCGGTGTTGAGCTGATGCGTATAGTTGGACAGTGTGCTTATGTAGCTGTTCATGGTAGCGCTGCTGCTCTTGAGCTGAGCAGACTCCTGCTGCCAGAAGCTTTCGCGGGCAGCGCTGAGCGAGGACAGGTAAAGGAACAATGCCAGCAGAAGCGCAACGAACAGAAACGCCGTATAAGACAGCGCGATGCCAACAGCCTGAGAGGTGTTGCTGTTCGATTTGCTTCGGAGGAATGGGTTCGTCAAAGGAAATCACACTTTCTGTATCGATATATGTACGGAAATCAGTGAAATGATATCAAAAAATGCATCTTTTCATCAACAACTTGATTATAGCAGAAATCCGCGATATTTCAAGGGGTTTGAGTCTTAAGATACAATTTTTGACTCTTTGATGAACAAAAAATGTACGCTCAAAAAAAGAACTGAACCTTGCATTCCTGACGGATGGTGTGGTATGATCAATGCAAAGCTTGCGAACGATGCAGGCAACAACAGAAAGGAAGGAACCAACCATGAAGAAGCTGCTTACCCTGGTTCTGGCGCTGGTGCTGTGCATGTCCATGTTCACCGCCTCCGCCGATGTGGAGAAGCCCGAGAAGATCACCATCTTCATCGATGGCACCGTCGTTACCGAACCCAACGGTCAGGCTCAGTTCGAAGCCAAGTGGGAAGAACTCACCGGCATCGATCTGGAGATCATCCAGCCCGACCACGACGCTTACTACGACGTTCTGCAGCAGCAGATCGCGTCCGGCGATTGGCCTGACGTGCTGATCCTGTCCTCCACCTATTATGCCGCCTACGCCAACGAGGGCGTGCTGTGGGACATGACCGAGGCTTGGGAGAATTCTGCTACCAAGAACTCCGGCCGTATGAAGAACGAGTCCGTTATCGATGGCCTGAAGATCAATGGCCGTCTGTACGGCTTCGCTGACGGCATCGGCGGCGGCTGCGTCACTTATGTCAAGAAGGCTTGGCTGGACGCTGTCAATATGGAAGCTCCCACCAACTGGGAAGAGTACGCCGCGATGTGCGACGCCTTCGTGAACAACGATCCTGACGGCGACGGCGTGAAGGACACCTACGCCCTGACCGCTGCCGGCTTCATCGGCACCGAGGCTCCCTACATCAACTACCTGCCTGAGTTCTATCAGGACGCTTATCCCTCCTTCTACATGAACGCTGAGGGCAAGTGGGTTGACGGCTTCTCCGAGCCCGCCATGAAGGCCGCTCTGGAGCGTCTGGCTGAAGGCTATGCTAAGGGCTGGATCGATCCCACCACCCTGACCAATGGCACCAAGGATTGCCGCAACAAGTTCTATGATGACACCACTGGCGTGTTCACCTACTGGGCTGGCACCTGGGCTACCAACCTGAAGAACAACCTGATCTCCAACAACCGCGATCCCGAGCTGGTGCCCCTGGCTCCTCTGGCTGGCGCTCCCGGCTACTTCGACCGTACTCCTCCGGTGTGGGCTATCACTTCTACCTGTGAGAACCCCGAAGGCGTGTTCACCTGGTTCATCGACACCATCCTGGATGGCGGCGATATCCAGTTCCTGTGGACCTATGGTGTTGAGAATGTGCACTGGTCCCGCAAGGCCGAAACCGTTCTGGGCGTTGAGTACGCTGAGGGCCAGTTCCACATGGCTGAGAACCTGGAGACTCCCGGTACTGCTTACACCAAGAACCACTCTGACCCCGTCTCCACTCTGGCCTACTTCGCTGACGGCTACTACACCGATGAGTTCATCGATCCCGTCACTGTGATGATTCAGCCTGAGAACGTTGCTTCTTCCAACCTGTTCGCCGCCAACAGCCGCGCTGCCTGGCTGGTGCCCTCCACCGACGTGATGAGCACCTACAACGGCGACCTGACCACCCTGAAGAACGAGCTGATCGCTAAGGTTGCCATGGGCGAAATGACCTATGACGAAGCGATGGCTGAGTACGCCAAGCAGGGTCAGGCTTGGTCCGACATGATCGTCGAGAGCCTGAACGCCGCGAAGTAATTCGCAACACATGCGCTGTTTGCAATGACAGCACATGACGGGAAAACATTCACGGGGCAGGGAGCTTCAGCAATGGGCTCCCTGCCCTATACGAGCGAACCGGGTTTTTTCGATTACATAAGGAGGTCATTGCATGAGCAACGCTGTGAAGGTGCAGCCGCGCAAAAAGCCGCTGCTGCCGCGCATCAAGAATTACGCGGGCTTCTACATCATGGCCCTGGCAGTTCTTGCGTTCCTGGTCATCTTCCATTACCTGCCGATGTTCGGCATCGCCTATTCCTTCACCAAGTATACCATCATCAAGCCGCCGGTATGGGTGGGTCTGAAGAATTTCGAGCGCCTGTTTGGCATGCCGAATTTCTGGAGTGCGTTTTCCAATACCATTCAGCTGAGCGTCATCAAGCTGCTGCTGACCACCGGCTTCTCTGTTATTCTGTCTCTGCTGCTGAATGAGATGAATAACATCTGGGGCAAGAAGCTGTCTCAGACCATCATTTATCTGCCCCACTTCATGTCCTGGGTCGTGACGGCGTCTGTCTTCCAGCTGATTCTGTCTCCCACGGGTCAGGGTCTGGTGAACTCGATCCTGATGAATCTGGGCATCATCGACAAGGGCATCTACTTCCTGGGAAGCTCCGCCACCTGGCAGGGCGCTTACTACGTCATCAACATCTGGCACGACACTGGCTGGGGTACCATCATCTTCATGGCGACCCTGACCGGTATTGACCCGGGCATCTATGAGGCTGCATCCATCGACGGCGCCGGCCGCTGGAAGAAGATGTGGTACATCACCCTGCCCTCTCTGGCCAATACCATCATCACCGTGCTGATTCTGAATCTGGCGAAGATCATGAACCTGTTCGAGAGCGTGTTCGTTCTGCAGAACGACGCTGTTATGGACGTGTCTCAGGTTCTTCAGACCTATGTGTATTATCAGACCTTTAACTCCGGCGGTATCCCGGACTATGGCTACACCACTGCCATCGGTCTGTTCCGCTCCATGGTCGGTCTGTTCCTGATGCTGGTCTGTAACTATGCCAGCAAGAAGGTCCGCGGCCGCGGTATCGTGTAAGAAAGGAGGATGCGGAAGATGGAAGCTACGAACACCAACATCAAGCCCCGCAAGAAGCCCTTTAAGATCAGTGTTTTCCCCATCGTCAACGGCATTCTCTTTGTGATCATCTGTCTGGTGATTCTTATTCCGATCTGGAAGGTTCTGGTTGACTCCTTCGACCTGACCACCGGCTACGGCATGAAGCTCTGGCCCGATAACTTCGGTCTGGAGGGATATCAGACCGTTCTGACTAACCCCTCTCTGGTTACGCCCCTGAAGAACAGCGTCATTACCACCGTATGCGGTACGCTGCTGGGCCTGACTCTGTCCACGCTGGGCGCTTACGTGCTGATCCAGTGGGATATGCCTGGCCGCGGCCTGTTCGCCGGTCTGCTGATGTTCACGATGATCTTCTCTGGCGGCATGATCCCCAGCTACATCGTCATGCGTAACCTGGGCCTGACCAATACGCTGCTGGGCGTGATCCTGCTCCCCGCGATCAACGTGTACAACCTGGTGCTGATGCGCAACTTCTTTGAGGGCATCCCCACCTCGCTGTTTGAGTCCGCGACTCTGGACGGCTGCACGCCCTTCAAGATCTTCTACAAGATCGTGCTGCCCCTCTCCAAGGCTGCGCTGGCCTCCATTGGCCTGATGTTTGCCGTTTCCTACTGGAACGACTACACCAACTACAAGCTCTACATCACCAAGGCGAACCTGTACAACTTCCAGATGAAGCTGCGCTCCATGATGATGGGCTCCAACCTGCCCACCGCCATCGGCTCCGCAACGGAAAATACTGTGCAGAACGCTGCTGTTATCGTCGCCATCCTGCCCTTCATGATCCTGTATCCCTTCCTGCAGAAGTACTTCGTCAAGGGCATCAACATCGGCGCCGTGAAGGAGTAATGTGCGTATTCATCTGAAATATTGAAGATATGCACAGCATGAATTGAACACCAAAATCGGTTGACAAAAACCGCTCTGCATGTCATGATAGTGACAGGCAGGCAAACACCGCATCTTGTCCGGTTTGCCCGGCATGGTGCGGTGTTTTGTTGATAACGTTGATGATGAAGGAGAGTACGTATGACCACGATTTTCTGGGCAGGGGATTCTACGGTCAAGCAGAATTCCATTGCAACATGGCCGCAGACTGGTATCGGTCAGGAGTTTGAGCGCTATGTGAAGCGCTGCGAGGTGCGTGTTGAAAATCACGCGGAGAATGGCCGCTCCACCAAGTCTTTCATTGACGAGGGAAGGCTTGCGCCAATTTATGACCGCATTACCAAAGGGGATTTTCTCTTTATCCAGTTTGGCCATAACGATGAAAAGCCCGAGGATCCAACCCGATATGCTGATCCGGACAGCGGCTTCCCCGAAAATCTGGAGAAGTTTGTCAATGTTGCCCGCAACAAGGGTGCAACGCCCGTGTTCATTACACCTGTGACGCGCTATGACCGCAATGGCCCCAAGGCCATTTACAAGCATGACCGCTGGGCAGAAGCGATGAAGCGAACCGGTGCTGCGCTGGATGTGGTGGTTATTGACCTGACGGCGCTGTCTGAGCAGCTGGTGGATGCGCTGGGCGAAACAGCCCGCGTAACCTATTACATGAATCTTCCTGCGGGCGTGTATCCGCATTTCCCGCAGGGCCAGCGTGACAATACTCACCTGCAGCCCGCCGGCGCGGTGGCGTTCGCAGGGTTGATTGCCCGCGAGCTGAAGAAGCTGGGCGGAGAATACGCAGCGCTGCTTTGTGACGATATCGATCAGTGGTGCGTGGAGTTGGATCATTTTGGCATGCAGACCACAGCTGCCGAGGAGGTGGAGAAATGAGCGAGTATCTCTGGCTGCCCGATAACGGCGATGGTACCTACCGCAACCCGATCGTCTTCTGCGATTATTCGGATCCGGATTGTATTTGTGTGGACGGCGTATATTACATGACCGCATCCACCTTCAATTACGTTCCCGGTCTTCCTATTCTGGTCAGCCATGACCTCATCAACTGGAAGCTGGTCAACTATGCTTTGAAGAATGTCCCTGTCGAGCGCTTTTCTGCGCCCTGTCATGCCCATGGCGTGTGGGCTCCGGCAATCCGTTATCATGATGGCTTCTTCTACATCTATTATGGTCAGCCGGACGAGGGCATCTACATGGTTCGTACGGCTGATCCGCTGGGCGAGTGGGATGAGCCGGTTCTTGTACTGCCTGGCAAGGGCTTGATTGATCCCTGCCCCTTCTGGGATGAGGACGGTCATGCTTATGTGATTCACGGCTACGCCAAGAGCCGCATTGGCTTCAAGAGCTGGCTGGGCATCTTCCCCATTTCATGGGACGGAACGAAGGCCATTGGGGATGACAAGCTGCTTTATGACGGCGTGGTCAAGTACCCGACTATTGAGGGCCCCAAGGTACACAAGCGCGATGGATGGTACTATATCTTTGCCCCTGCTGGAGGTGTGGTGACGGGCTGGCAGGTTGTTCTGCGCAGCCGGAGCATATATGGCCCTTACGAGGATCGTGTGGTGCTTCGCCAGGGTTCCAGCGAGACCAACGGCCCGCATCAGGGCGCATGGATTGAAACACCCGAGGGCGAAAACTGGTTCATGCATTTCCAGAGCCGTGGCCTGTACGGGCGTATCACCCACCTGCAGCCGATGCATTGGCAGGAGGATGGTTGGCCCTGGATGGGACAGGCTGATCCTGCGCCGGTAGATCCTTCAGCCATTGCGGCAGGCGAGGATGCGGCGGCGGCAGCGCTGGAAGCCAATGCAGTGGAATGCGGCGTTCCGGTTGATGTGTGGCCCAAGCCCAAGGCGCCCGAAGCTGCCGAGCGTACTGGCGAGATCGGTACAGACGATTTTACCGGTAAGCTGGGACTGCAGTGGCAGTTTATGGGCAACTGGCGGCCTGACTTCTACGATTGTGGTGAGGGAAAGCTGCGCCTGTATGCCCGCGCGCTTCCCAATCATGGCACGAAGCTCTGGGAGTGTCCGCAGACTTGTACCCAAAAGATTGCTTGCCCTGCTTTCTGCGCGACCACCACGGTGGATGTGTCTGGCTTGAAAACCGGTGAGCAGGCTGGCGTGGGCCTTGTGGGCGGACAGTATGCATATGCAGCTTTGCGCCGCACGGAGGAAGGGTTATCTCTGGTGTATGTGAGCTCCGACGGAAAGGAGCATACGGAAACCATTGCCGAGGAGATCACTGGTCTGCCGGAAGCACCTGTCAGTTTCCGCATGACGCTCTTGCCTACGGGCTATGCAGAGGCCGTCACAACCTTTGAGTATGCCGTCGGCGGTACGTATCGTCCCATTGGCGAACCCTTTGCACCTGCGCGGCATACGTGGGTCGGCGCGCGTCTGGCGCTGTTTGCCATGCCCTTGAATGGAGCTGCGGATCAAGGCGGCTATGCGGAGTTCGGCGAGTTTGTGGTCGAACCCGTGGAGACGCTCCTGTGACCGGTGCAGAGCTGCGGCAGGTCATTCTGGCAGATGATCTCGCCACGCTGCAGCAGGAATTGCCGCTGGAGCCCACGCTGATCGACTATGAGGGGGAGGACGGCGTTGCGCTGTCCTTCCTCGCTGCGCAGCATGCAGGCTTCGATATGCTTCGTTATCTGGTGGAATATGGGCTGCGCGTGAACCTCAATTCCCTTGATCATCAGGGACGGGATATGCTCCATTATGCAGCCATGTCCGGCAGCGTGGAAAAGTGCCGTTATCTGGTTGAGCGCGGCGGTATGGAACCGTTGCGCGGTGACCGGACGCTCGAAACGCCCTTTGACGTCGCGCACCGACTGGGTCATGAGCAGCTGGAGGCTTATTTTGCCGAGGTGGTTGGCGCTCCCTATGCGCAGACATATCACAATCCTGTGCGTACCGGCTTCTTTCCCGACCCCTCCATCGTCCGTGTGGGCGAGGATTACTACATGGTCAATTCCACGTTCATCTTTTTCCCGTGCATCCCAGTCAGTCATAGCCGTGATCTGGTGAACTGGCGGGTCATTGGTCATGCCATTGAGAATCCGGCATGGGCAAATGTGGAAGGACTTGAGGGCGGTCGAGGCTGGTGGGCGCCGGATATCTCCTATTGCAACGGTCGCTTCTACATCACTGCAACGCTACGGATGAATGATGTCGGCCGTATCCGCCGCCGTCAGATGGTGGTGACTGCAGCGCGTCCTGAAGGCCCCTATTCGGAGCCCGTGTTTTTTGACGAGGATGGCATTGATCCATCCATCTTCCATGATGATGATGGAAGGCACTATATGCTGCTTAACCGCGGCGCGCGAATCTTCGAGATTGACGAGACGGCTACGAAGCGACTCTCTGAAACGACGCTCCTTTACTATGGCGACAACAAGCGTGCTCCCGAGGGGCCGCATCTGCTGAAGAAGGATGGGTGGTACTACCTCTTTGAGGCGGAGGGCGGAACCGGCGTGGGCCATCGGGAAACGGTGAGCCGCAGCCGGACGCTGCATGGCGTTTACACCCCCAGCCCCTACAACCCTGTCATTCGCCAATGGGATGATCGGGCGCTGATCCAGCGCTGCGGACATGCAAAACCTGTTTCTACGCCCGATGGACGCTGGTATTTTGTATATCTGTGCGGTCGCTCGCTGGACGGAAAATGGACGATGTTGGGACGGGAAACCGCGCTTGATCCCTTTACGTGGACGCCGGACGGCTGGCCGCTGATGAACAATGGCCGGGGTCCCAGCACACAGAATGTGCTGCCGCTGCCTTCTTGCCATGTTGAGGATACGACGGATTGGCTTACGCCCCGCCCGCCTGAGGAGGGGCAGGTGGTGTGGCAGGGGAGCGCTGTGACCTTGCGCGGCAGTCAGTATCCCATGACGGACGTGCGCTGCCGGAGCATCCTGCTTCGCCGGCAGACAAGCTTCCGCTTTACCTTTGCGGCAGACGCGGTTGTTCCTGCGTCCGGCGAGGCAGGCCTGACCTGCTATTACGATGAAAATTCGTTCCTGACCCTTGCCCTTATGCCGGAAGGAATCACGGTTACCATGCAGGCAGGTGAGGAATGCGAAAAACAAGACTGCAAGTCGGTTGTGATGTGTCCTGGCGAGAAAGTTCGTCTGTCGGTAGAGACCGAGGGTCTGACACGCCGGTTCCTTGTGAACGGCCATATCGTTGCAGTACTGAAGAACGTCACCTGCCTCGCGGACGAGGGAGTGCGCATGGGTAAGCGTTTCACAGGGGCAATGGTCGGCGTATATGCGCTTGGCTGCACGGCAACCTTTGATGGGATTACATACAGTCCGCAATAAAGCAGAAGGAACTGCATGCTTCACGGCACGCAGCTCCTTTTTCTTATTCGGTCATGATAATCGTGTGAAGCGCTGTACGTTCTGCTTCTGATGGACGGCGCAGTAATTGCAGCTCAACCAGTGTATGCAGGCAATGGGCAATGAACCAGTGACCATGATATACATCCTGCAGGAGGTACTCTCGCTGCCGACGGAGATGGGGCGGGGTATCGGACAGGAGTACATCGGCATAGGGCTTCCGGAGCGTTTCAAGAGCGTCATGGTTTCTGGTGTACACGTCGCCGGCAAGTGTCAGCAGCTTTGTGCGGATGGCATGGCTGCTCAGCCGTACAGGCAGAAGTTCGCAGAGGGACGCAGATTCCGGTGGACGTCCGCCGAGAAGCAATCCATGCTGCACAAGCATGGTATATTCATCTTCTGACAGCGGGTCATTGTTGATGATATGCTGCATGAGCGTCAGGTCTGTCCGCATGGCGTCCTGGTAGATCTCGCCAATGCGGCGTTCTGACCATAGTGTGTCCATCTGCCAGATTGTCATGCTGTCATGCGAGTTCCAGCAAGGTCCGGAGAAGTATCCGTCCAACATGCGCTGCATGGCGGGCATGGGGTGTTCCCGGTACAGCGAAGGTTGCGCTGCAAAGATTCTTCGCGCCATCAGGACGGATGGTAGAAACGGTGCTGAGCGGTATGGCTCCGTCAGGATGGCAGCTTGCGATGCACCATGGAATCAGCGCCCACAGGGCAAAGGCTGCGTCGCAGCAGTGCAGCTCAGGGTCAGACCAGATATCTGAAGTTTGCAGTGTCTGAAAAAGGTCAGGGGCGATCAACTGAGCAGCTTCCTGATACATATGGTCAGATATGGAAGCGAGATGGGCGGTCATCTCCGTCATGATGATTGCACAAAGATAGCGGCCGTTCTGTTCAGTCAGAAATCCCTGTTGGGTCATCTGCTCCAGCATATCCTCCACATATACGGGAGATACGCTCAGCGCCTGTGCGATTTCCGTCAGGCTGCGGGGCGTTTTCCAGCAGGCATAGGAGATATTTTGCACCAGTGCGCTGCGGAAAAGACGCCACGGACTGCCCTCAGTGCCGATGAGCCGGAAATGCTGAAATTGGTAAAATGGATGGGGTCAAAGGAAAGATGCAGCAAATTTCGGGTGGTTTCCATGCTTCGTTTCAGCTCCTTTTTCGCTTCGAACAGGTGCCACTTTACCGTTCCGAGGGGAAGCTGCATCGCGGCGGCAATCTCGGATTGCTTCTTGCCATGGAAGTAATAGGCTGCGATGATTTCCCGCTGTGTACGGCTGAGACATGCAATTTCCTTTCGCAGACGTTCGGTCGCTTCCTTGTCCAGTAAAACCGACAGGGGATCGGTTTCGGCGGCTGTGTCAGGTCCCTGTCCGATAAAAGTCCATCTGCGGTCGCGGTAGTGGTTCGCCACGGTGTGATGTGCAATTGTCCACAGATAGCGCACAGGATCGGTGACGTCATCGCGGGCTGTGAATGCGCAATAGGCCTTCAGGGCAATCTCCTGCGCCACGTCCTCTGCATCCTGAATGCGAGCGCAGCGCTTGAGTGCAAAGCCAAAGATGGGCTTCACATGCTCGGCAATGAGGCGTTCGGCTTGTGTCCTGTCCATGCTCATTTCTCTTTTCTGGAGGATTTGAAGATCTTCACCCATACAGACACGGGGGCAGTGAAAAGGTTGGAAAAAGGCGTGGATTTTCTCCACGCCTTTCATAACCTCAGACCTTTATCCGGGATTTACGCCAGATGCCCGTGAAATAGAGAAGCAGAAGCGCTGCAGCGCTGATCCCGTTGGATACGACAACGCTATACCAGATGCTGCGCACGCCAAGGCCCAGCACCGTTTCACATACATACAGCGTGGCAAAGCGGAGCACCCACAGGCGCGTGATGTTCACAGCCATGGGTACCTCGGTGTGTCCGCTGCCCTGAAACAGGCCGCAGGTGGCATCGTGCACGCCGTTGGTGAAGCACCAGAAGGCCATTGTAGCCAGAAAATCTGCCGCCATGGCAATGACTGCCGCGTCATCCGAGAAACTGCTGACAATCCACGTTGCCACTGCCGGGAGAGACAGGATGCGTCCGCCGAGAAAAAGGAACGCAACCGAGCAGCTCATGCTGATGAGATATCCCTTTCGCGCGCGTTCGACTTGCTTTGCCCCCATATTTTGGCCGACGATGGTGCTCACAGCGCTGCCGATACCATTGGAGGGCAGGCTGATGAGACCGTTGACCTTGTTGCCGATGCCATATGCGGCCATTGCGCCTTCGCCGTAGACGAGAACATTGCGGCTCATCAGAAGGAAGCCCAGCTGCATAACGCTGCCGCCAAGAGCAGTGGGCAGGCCGATACGGATGATGCTGGCAAGAGAGGTGCGATCAGGCTTCATGAGGCGGCGATCAAGGCAGATTGGCTCATCCTGGCGCCGAATGAGGATCGTCAAGGCAATCAATGCCGGGATTGCCTTGGCTGCTGCCGTGGCCAGTGCTGCACCGGCGGCGCCCATGTGGAGCACAATCATCAGCAGGGGATCCAGTACCAGATTCAGGCTGATGCCCAGCAGGTTCAGCAGCATCGGACGTACCGTATCGCCCTGCGCCTGCCGGATGGCTTGATAGATATTCACCATGAACAGGAAGGGCATATCGAGGATTACCAGCCTCAGGTAGGTGACGGCATTGCGGTAGGTATCTCCCTCGGCGCCCAGCCAGCTGACGATGCCCGGCGTGCAGAGCGCCAGCGCCGCTGCACAGACAAGCGAAAACACCATGGCTACTGTAAAAATGTGATTGGCGATGCGTTTTGCTGAATCGTACTTTTGCGCACCGATATACTGCGAGATCATGACCGCACCGGCGACCGTAACGCCGCTGCCAAAGCTGATGACGATGGACTGCACCGGCGATACGAGATTGATGGCTGCCAGCTCGGCTGTGCCCAGCTGTCCCAGCCAATAGGTGTCTGTGAGATTGTAAAGCGTCTGCAGGAAGCTGTTGATGACCACCGGCACTGCGATGGACAGCATAGCCTTCAGAAGACTTCCGTGCAGGATAAGCTCTGTATTGCCCTTGGAAATGTGCTTCACCCTAAGAACCCTCTTTGTGTTGGATTTACAGCGATCATTATACCTCTTTATGAAGAAAAAGGGAAGCGTTTTTCACAGATTGCCGAGATTATTTATGGAAAATCTGCACATGAAATCGGCAGCCTGGCGTTGACAGTCCGCGCTGAATCCATTATAATGGATGAAAGCATGTTAATGCTTACATGAGAAATCAGGGAGCTGAACGCGGTGGACATTCAGGCATATTTCAAGGCATATCTGAAACAGTATACACCCTACAAGACCTACTGGAACTATGAGGATGGCTGCATTCTCAAGGGCTGCATCGACCTGTATGAAGCGACGGGCGATGATACGTACCGGCAGTTTGTGCTGGACTACGTGTCCCGCTATGTTGCGCAGGACGGCAGCATTCCCAATTATGAGATGCGGCAGTATAACATTGATTCCATCAACTGCGGTAAGGCGCTGTACTTCGCTTTTCAGGAAACAGGTGAGGAACGTTACCGTACGGCTATTGAGTTCCACATGCAGCGCCTGCGCGAGCATCCCCGCTGTCAGTGCGGGAGCTTCTGGCACAAGCAGCTGTACCCCAATCAGATCTGGCTGGATGGCCTGTACATGGCACAGCCTTTCTACATGGCCTACGAGATGAAGTTCGGCGGCATGGAAAAGGTGGGGGATATCGTCACCCAGTTCAGGAACGTCCGCAAGTACCTGTGGGACGCGGAAAAGGGCTTGAATTACCATGCCTATGACGAGGCGCGCGAGCAGTTCTGGGCAGACAGGGAAACGGGTTGTTCGGCGAATTTCTGGCTGCGTTCCACCGGCTGGTATCTGATGGCGCTGGTGGATACCATCGGCCTGTGCACTGAACAGCTCTACGAGCACTGGCGTGCACTGGTGGATATCTTCCGGGAGAGTCTTTCCGGTGTGCTGAAGCATCAGGCAGAGGACGGGCTGTTCTATCAGGTGATTGACCATCCGGAAGCGGAGGGAAACTACACGGAGACCAGCGGCTCTGCGATGATTGCCTATGCGCTGCTTAAGGGCGTGCGTCTGGGGCTGATTGATCCTGAAAAGTACCTGCCCATTGGCAAGCGCGTGTTTGAGGCACTGGCGGAGACAAAGCTGAAGACAGAGGCCGACGGCGTGACCCGTCTGACGGATATCTGCTGGGTTGCAGGTCTGGGACCGGCGAAGAATCCTCAGCGTGACGGTTCGGTGGCGTACTACCTCTCCGAACCGAAAAAGTCTGATGACAGCAAGGGCGTTGGGCCCTTCATCATGGCGTACAGCGAGTACCTGAAAGCCGAATAAAGGAGACGACTCCCCTATGTTTGAAGTCAAAAAGCTCTTCACTTCCGCCCGCAGCTGTACTGTGGAGCTGCCCGACGGCGGTTTGTATCGTACCGTCAAGCCCTATCGTCTGACGCTCAATGGTAAGGACGCCGGTCTGGCAGAGACGGTGGTTCATACCATTTACGGCCTTTGGCCTGACACGAAATATACCCTGAAGGTATGGGATGGCGAAAAGGAAGTGGGCCGCGCGTCCATCCATACGGAGGAGGAATCCTTCACCCTGAACGTGCGCAAGTTCGGCGCGGCAGGCGACGGCGTGCATGATGACACCCCTGCCATTCAGGCGGCCATCAACACCTGCCCGAAGAAGGGCCGCGTCCTGATCCCTGCGGGAGAGTATCATGTGCTGCCCCTGTTCCTCAAGAGTCATGTGCGCATTGAGCTGCAGAAGGGTGCGACGCTCCTGCTGGAGACTGACCGCACGAAGTTCCCCATCCTGCCCGGCATGATTCGTTCTACCGATGAGACCCGCGATCTGAATCTCGGCTCCTGGGAGGGGAATCCGCTGGATATGTTCGCTGCATTTATCAGCGGCAACAATGTGGAGGACGTGGTGATCTTCGGCGAGGGTGTGCTGGATGGTCAGGGTGACAAGGCAGACTGGTGGGTCACGCCGAAAATCCGCCGCGGTGCATGGCGGCCCCGTATGTTCTTTATCAACGACTGCAAGACTGTGACCGTGCAGGGCATTACCTTCCGCAACAGTCCTTCGTGGAACCTGCAGCCCTATTTCTCCCGGGATCTGAAGTTCCTCAACATCAAGGTGCAGGCTCCGGCCAACAGCCCCAACACCGATGGCTTTGATCCTGAAAGCTGTAAGGGCATTCTGCTGGCAGGCGCTCATTTCTCGCTGGGCGATGACTGCATTGCCATCAAGGCAGGCAAGCTGTACATGGGTGCGACCTACAAGACGCCCACCTCGGACATGGAGGTCAGCCATTGC
The DNA here is from genome assembly GCA_017465155.1 of Clostridia bacterium. Classification (GTDB taxonomy): domain Bacteria; phylum Bacillota; class Clostridia; order Christensenellales; family Aristaeellaceae; genus UBA11524. The sequence goes on along the minus strand of JAFTWV010000008.1, from coordinate 20,015 downwards.
CTGATGGAGAATGGTCACGGCGGAATGACCTGCGGCAGTGAGATGGCCGGCGGTGTGCAGCATGTGTATCTGCATGACTGTGTGATGCGCAATACGGATCGCGGTTTACGCATCAAGACCCGGCGCGGACGCGGTGAACAGGGCGTGATCGACGACATCGTATTTGATAATGTGCTGATGGAGCATGTAGGTACGCCCTATGTTGTCAACTGCCTGTACTTCTGTGATCCAGACGGCAGGACGGAGTATGTCCAGAGCCGCGAAAAGCAGCCTGTGGACGAGCGTACGCCCCGTATCGGTCAGATCACCTTCCGCAACGTGAACGCCACAGACGTGACCTGTGCAGGCTACTTCCTTGGTCTGCCGGAAAAGCCCATCGAATGTGTGGCGATGGAGAACGTCACGATCACCTGCGCGCCTGATGCAGCACCCATGGTGCCTGCGATGGCCAACGGTGTTGAAAACGTCAGCCGCAAGGGGCTTGTGGCCATCAATGTGGATAAGATTGTCATGAAGAATGTATCCATCACCGGTCAGGACGGCGTGAAGCTGGAGTGCGAGAACGTCGGTGAGGTGGAGGAAAAGTAAACACTCCCCCAAAGAATAAGTATATCAAAACAGGCAGGCGGTTCACAAAGGAGCCGTCTGCCTGTTTGTATATTGTGGATAACTTACGATGCGATATCGGGTTTGCGTGTCTTGACAACCACGTTCAGGATGGAGAACACCATCAGCAGCACCACGCTGACGAGGATGGCGCTCATGCCGCCGGTAAAGCCGAAGACCTCTGCCAGAGAGCCGACGATGGTCGGCATCAGGATCGCACCCGAGGAGCCAATGCACAGCAGCAGGCTCGTCGCCATCGGATAGGCGTTGGTGAAGATGGCTGCATCGGAGTAGATCATCGGGCAGATACCTGCCATACACAGACCCAGACCTGCCACGGAGATGGATACCATCGTCATCGTCGAGCTGGTCAGCATCAGATAGTAGAAGATGACCACGCCGAAGGAGGAGACCATCATCATGATCTTCTGGGAGACCTTGCTGGACAGCGCGGCGCAGATCAGGCGGCCGGCCAGCATCACGACCCAGAGCAGGGACGCCATGGACTGGGAGTAGCTCACCGCATCAGAGCCGGAGGAAGCCAGCGCCGCAACGAGATTCTCCTTGTTCTGGATGTAGGTCACCAGCCAGCCGTTGATGGCATATTCGGAGCACAGATAGCAGAACATCATTGCCGCGAGGATCAGGAAGGACGGGTTCTTCAGGAACACAAGGGTGGAGTTGGTTTTGTCCTTGGGGCTGGGGCGGTCATTCTTGAGCTGCATGCGGCCCAGGTTAAACAGGCTGATTACGCCCAGCACCAGCACATAGCCGACGCCGATCTGCCAGGAGAAGCTGTTGCGCAGCGTCAGGAACACCAGAGGTGTGAGAATCGCACCCACGGCGAAGCAGGAATGCAGCAGGTTGGAAGCTGCAGGGGAGCCGCCGGAGAGCTGGTTGACCATGCGGTTGTCAAAGTTGGATACGCTGCCGCGTCCAAATCCCACCAGCAGGAAGGCCAGAAACAGCCATGCAGGCCAGCCTGCGATGGTCATCATCGCATAGCCGATAAAGGCCAGCGCACTCAGCACGACGATGGATCGCTTCTGCCCCAGCCACAGGGGAACCAGACCGCTGACGAGCCCTGCTACCAGATTACCGGCAGAGTGAGCAGAGATGAACACGCCGCTCGCTGCGTCAGACAGGTTGTAGGCTGCCTTCAGGTCGGGCATGACGCTGCCCATCATCAGGGACAGCGTGCCGTTGCAAAAAAAGGCGAAGAAGCAGGCAAAAAGTGCGTGCTTGTCATGCTTGTCGAGCTTTTTGATGAAGGAAAACATGGAAACCTCCGTGGTTCAGGCGAACCGCTGAAGCATTCAGCGGCTGCTGTGGATCAGAGCGTCACGCCCGTCTTGAAGATGGCCAGATCGTGGAAGCCGTTGCGCTCGGAGCAGACCTTCTCGCCGTTGGCAACAGACAGCACGTAGTCCATCAGCATCTGGCTGAGTTCGGGCAGGGTCTTGCCATGGGTCAGGAGCTGGCCGGCGTTGAAGTCGATCCAGCCGTGCTTACGGGTGGCCAGGGTGGTGTTGGTAGAAATCTTCACCGTGGGAACGGGGCAGGCGAAGGGCGTGCCGCGGCCGGTGGAGAACAGCACGATCTGTGCGCCGGAGGCAGCAAGAGCCGTGGCGGCGACGAGGTCATTGCCGGGGGCGGAGAGCAGGTTCAAACCAGCGATCTTGACCTTTTCACCATAGGCCAGTACGTCCTTCACGGGAGCAAAACCGCTCTTCTGCGTGCAGCCGAGCGCCTTGTCCTCCAAGGTAGAGATGCCGCCCGCCTTGTTGCCGGGGGAGGGATTTTCGTAAATCGTCTGATGATGCTCCTCAAAGTAGCGCTTGAAGTCATTGATGAGCTTGACGGTCTTGTTGAACATCTCCTCGGTCTCGCAGCGATCCATCAGGATGGTCTCGGCGCCGAACATTTCGGGCACCTCGGTCAGGATGGTCGTGCCGCCCTGCGCCACCAGCAGATCGGAGAAGCCGCCGATGACGGGGTTGGCCGTGATGCCGGAGAAGCCGTCGGAGCCGCCGCACTTCAGGCCGATGACAAGCTTGCTTGCCGGGCAGGGGACGCGCTTTTCCTCGCGCATATTATCCGCCAGCTCGGTCAGGAGCTTCATGGCTTCCTCAAACTCATCCTCCACCTGCTGGCAGATCAGGAAGCGCACGCGATCCTTGTCGTAATCGCCCATGTGCTCCTCGATGATGGCTACACCGCTGTTTTCGCAGCCAAGGCCCAGCACCAGCACGCCGCCCACGTTGGGATGGGTTGCAAGGTTGGCGAGGATTTGACGGGTGTTGTCCTGATCGTCGCCCATCTGGCTGCAGCCGTAGGGATGGGGGAAGGCATACACCGTTTCCACGCCGCCGCCCAGCAGCTTCTGACCTTCTTTTTCCAGGGCCCTGGCAATATCATTCACGCAGCCAACGGTCGGCAGAATCCACAGCTCGTTGCGCACGCCTGCCTTACCGTTCTTGCGCGGATAGCCCATGAAGGAGACCTCGTCTTCCTTTGCAGGAAGCTGTGGGGCTACCGGATTCCAAGTGTACTCCAGCTCGCCGGAGAGGCAGGTGTGCAGGTTGTGCACATGGATGTGCTGGCCCTGCTTCACGTCCTCCTTAGCATAGCCGATGGGGAAGCCGTACTTGATGACCTTTTCGCCGGCAGGGATGTCGGACAGGGCGATCTTGTGGCCCGCAGGGATATCATCCAAAGCGGACAGGGCAATGCCGTCAACCTCGACAGCGGCGCCCTTTCCGATGGCAGACAGAGCGACGGCCACGTTGTCCTTGGCAGAAATACGGAGCAGCTCAGCCATTGTCAATTCCTCCTTAACATAGGGAAAGGATTGGAGTCGCATGAGGGCTCCAATCCGATGATACAGATTTGTTGCTTATGCGCCGAACTTCTCGGTCATGACGGCGCGCATGCCCTTCTCGAGGATGGCGTTCAGGGACTCGGTCACGCTCTGGATCAGGCCGGGCACTTTGCACAGGTCGGGGCCGAAGAAGGCCTCGTTAGACAGGAAGGCCTTGACCTGCTCGTCCGCAGGCATGTCGTTGGCGAAGAACTCCAGCACGGCAGCGTCGTCCTGCAGGGTGTAAGTCTCTTCGCCGCGCTTGCACTGCAGCTTGCCGTCCACCAGCTTGCCGCCCTTGTACAGGCTCATCAGGCTCGCCAGGGAGAAGGTCAGGCGGGCGGGCAGCTCGCCGGTCTTCTCCACATAACCCAGCAGGGAGGGCATGCAGCGGGCGCGCCACTTGCTGACGCTGTTCAGGCAGATGGAGAGCAGCGCATGCTTGATGAAGGGGTTCTTGAAGCGGCCGGTGACCGCCTCGGCAAAGGCCATCAGGTCTTCCTTGGGCAGGGCCAGAGTGGGGATCACCTCATCATAGAGGGTCTTCTGCATGAAGCTCAGGATCAGATCGTCGTTCATGGCAGTCAGCACGATATCATGGCCGCACTGGAAGGCAGCGGGCACGAAGGAGGTGTGCGCACCGTTGAGGATGCGGACCTTGCGCTGCTTGTAGGGCTTTTGGTTATCGGTATAGATGACCGGCAGACCGCACTGGGGCAGGGGAAGCTCGTTGCTGATGTCCTTGTCGGACTCGATGACCCACAGGCCGAAAGGCTCAGCAGTCACCAGCGTGTGGTCCTCGTAGCCCAGCTTCTCCCAGATGGACTGCACTTCGTCGCGGGGATAGCCGGTGACGATGCGGTCAACGAGGGTAGAGGTGAACACGCAGGCGGTATCCAGCCAATTCTCGAACTTTTCGCCCAGATTCCAGATCTTCGCCAGCGCCTTGACGCACTTCTTGAGCATGATGCCGTTGTCGTCAATCAGCTCCACGGGCAGCATCACCAGACCCTTGTCCTCGGCATAGTTGAAATGCTCGGCGCGCTCGTAGAGGAACTTGCACAGCTTGGCGGGGAAAGAAACCGGCGGGCAGGCGTTGAAATCGTCGTCTTCCTTGAGAACGATGCCGGCCTCGGTGGTGTTGCTGACGACATAGCGCAGGGTCTCGCACTTGGCGTAGGCGCTGTACTTATCATACTCGGCATAGGCGTCCACCGCGTCGGACACGGAGGTCACCAGACGGCTCTGCTCAACAGCTTCGCCGTCCACCAGACCGCGCAGAACGACCGTGTAGCGGCAATCCTGCTCGTGGAACATGTTCAGGCTGCCGAAGGTGATGGGCTTCACCAGCACGATGGAGCCATTAAAGTCGGTCTTTTCGTTGGCGATGTCGATGAAGTAATCCACGAAGGCGCGCAGGAAGTTGCCTTCGCCGAACTGAAGCACCTTTACGGGGCGCTGGGCAGCGGGAGCCATGGCAGCGGTCAGACGATCCATAGGTGTATACCTCCACATGATTGATTACATTAGCATTGTCAACGTGTAAACGATTACATCACACGCATCACCATTTTACTCCCTTTTTTGCATTCCGTCAATGCCTTTCTGCTGAGAATATGGAAAATTATAACCTTAACAGGGTGCGCGGATGCTGTGAAAATCCTGTTGCAATTCACAGAAAAAGCGTGTATAATAAGACCGATCTGATACTGAAAATACTTACAATCCGGAGGCTGATGCGGCGATGAATATCTATGACATTTCCAGACGGGCAGGGGTATCCATCGCCACGGTGTCCCGCGTGCTGAACAACAGCCCCCATGTGTCGGAGACAACGCGCAAAAAGGTTATGGCTGTTATCGAGGGGACGGGATATGTGCCCAATGCATTTGCACGCGGCCTTGGCCTGAATACGATGAAGACCATTGGCCTGCTGTGTCCGGATGCATCTGACCCTTATCTTGCGCAGGCGCTGACATATCTGGAGCACTCCTTTCGCCAGAAGGGCTATGACTGCCTCCTGTCCTGCACGGGAAGGGAGCTGCCTGCCCGCCGGCAGGGGGTGGAGCTGCTCAAGTCCCGCCATGTGGACGGCATCGTGCTCATGGGTTCATCCTTCATCGAGGACAACAGCGCAGACAATGACTATATCCGGGATGCCGCCAAGGCTGTGCCGGTGATCCTGCTCAACGGTTCTTTTCCCTGCGAGAACGTCTACTGTGTCCTGTGCGATGATCAGCGGGCGGTGACCGATGCGACGCTGCAGCTGCTGGACAGCGGCTGCAGACGTGTGCTGTATCTGTATCATTCCAATAATTACTCCGGCCGCAAGAAGCTGGCAGGCTACCGAGACGCTCATGAGATGCGCGGCATGGATGTGGATGAGAAGCTGCTGTGCTACTTCTCGCAGGACAAGTCCAGCGTGCATCAGGTTCGGGATACGCTTTTGCAGCTGGAACGCGACGGCCTCGCCTTTGATGCGGTGATCACCAGCGAGGACATCCTCTCCGTCGGTGCGCTCAAGTATGCCCGCATGGCGGGCCGAAAGGTGCCGGAGGAAATGTGCGTCATCGGCTATAACAACTCCAGCCTCTGCAACTGCGCTGAGCCGGAGCTGACCAGCGTGGACAACAAGCTGCTGGCCATCTGCGAGCACATTGTGGCCACGATGCTCGGCGTGCTGGAAGGCAAGGAAATGCCCCAGAAGACCGTGTTCACCGGCGAATTGATCAAGCGAGAAAGCACCAGGTAAGTCATCATCCGGAATTTGAATATCTGAATTCCGGAATTGATACATGTCTATCCAAATTCTTTCAAAAGGAGAGTTTCGTAATGAAGGCTTTCATGGACAAGGATTTCCTGCTCAACACCGAGACGGCCCGTGTGCTGTACCATGACTACGCAGCCAAGTGCCCCATCATCGACTATCACTGCCACCTCAGCCCCCAGCAGATCTGGGACGACATCCGCTATGACAACATCACGCAGGTGTGGCTTGGCGGCGATCACTACAAGTGGCGTCTGATGCGCTGTGCGGGCGTGGATGAGTACTACATCACCGGCGGCGCTTCTGATTATGAGAAGTTCTGCAAGTGGGCAGAGGTTGTCGGCAAGGGCATCGGCAATCCCCTGTATCACTGGACGCATCTGGAGCTGCAGTGCTTCTTCGGCTATCACGGCACGCTGAGCGCCAAGACTGCTGACGAGGTCTGGAACCTGTGCAACGAGAAGCTGCAGCAGGCCGGCTACACCTCCCGCGGCCTGATCACCATGTCCAACGTCGAGACCATCTGCACCACCGATGATCCCATCGATACCCTTGAGTATCATCAGAAGCTGCTGGCCGACGATTCCTTCAAGACCAATGTGCTGCCTGCATGGCGTCCTGACAAGGCTGTGAACATCGAAAAGCCCGAGTTCATGGATTACATTGCCAAGCTGGCTGCAGCGGCTGAAATGGAAATCAAGACCTTCGCTGACGTGAAGGAAGCCCTGACCAAGCGCATGGACTATTTCCATGCCAATCGCTGCCGCCTGTCTGACCATGGCCTGAACTACGTGGTGTATGAGCCTGCCTGCGACGAAACCGTGGAAGCCATCTTTGCCAAGAAGGCCGCCGGCGAAACTGTGACGGATCTCGAGGTTGCCCAGTACAAGACTGCCTGCATGCTGTTCTTCGGCGAGCAGTACAAGAAGCTGGACTGGACCATGCAGCTGCACTACGGCTGCCGCCGCGACAACAATCAGCGCCAGTACGCCATTCTGGGCCCGGATACCGGCTATGATACCATCAATAACTACGCGCCCGTTGATCAGATGGCTGCGTACCTCGGCGCGGTGGAGGTCAAGTGCGGCTTGCCCCGTACCATCCTGTATTCCCTGAATCCTGCGGACGATCAGGCTATCGACACCCTGTGCGGCTGCTTCCAGGGCCCGGAGGCCGTCAGCAAGATTCAGCATGGTTCTGCCTGGTGGTTCAATGATCATTTCACCGGCATGACCAACCAGCTGTCCTCTCTGGCGAGCCTCGGCTATCTGGCGGGTTTTGTGGGCATGCTGACGGACAGCCGTTCCTTCCTGTCCTATCCGCGTCATGAGTACTTCCGCCGCATCCTGTGCCGCCTGCTGGGCGAGTGGGTTGAGGATGGACGCTTCCCGCAGGATTACGACATCCTTGGAGAGATCGTCACCGGCATCAGCAGCGACAATGCCCGCAAGTACTTTGGATTTGCGACCAAGTAAAATCGTCAAATACGCCAGTCTGTCTGCGGAGAGACTGGCGTTTTTGCATTTGCTGGCTGTAAATCCTGCAAAAGAAGTGCTTCAAGGGCTTGACGTAAGCACCAAAACAGGATACCATGGATAAAGAATGTCATGAAGAAATGAAAGGGAGCGATGCATATGCTGACGGAAGCACAGCTGGGCACATGGCGGATATCCATGGCAAGCGCGATGTGCATGCTGCTGCTGACGATGCTGATCCTCCGTGTACTTCGCCGCGAGGAAAAACGCAGTACCCAACGGGCGCTGATCGGTCTGCTGGTCAGTGCAGACATTGCGGTACTGTTCGACCTTCTGTGGGGCTTGAGTACGCTGGGACATATTACGTTGCCGGGCATCTGGTCCAGAGTGGTCAGCGCTTGCTATCACATTGGTACAGGCGTGCTGTGCTATGCATGTTTTGCCTATTCGGAAACGGTACAGCAATCATCTTACATTCGCAGGCCGTTGGTGCTGGCGACGGGCTTTATTCCGCTCACGCTGCTGGCTGTGCTGTGCATCAGTTCCATCTGGACAGGCTGTGTATTCTGGTTTGACAAGGACGGCAGCTATCGGCATGGAGCGATGTATTGGGCCTTCATGCTGCTGGCATACAACTATCCCATATTTACCGGACTGACGACCTGGTGGCGATCCATGAATCGCAGGAATTTCGTAAACCGTTCTACCTACCGGATGCTGGCGGTCTTCGTGATCCCCCTGATTTGCAGCGCGATGCTGCAGGAGCTGTTCCCGACGGTGCCGATCCTGTGCGTGGGCATCACCATTGGCGCGATCCTGGTGTACATCCTGTCTCTTGAGAATCAGATATCCATTGACGGGCTGACAGGGCTGAATAATCGGATGCATCTGATCCGTCATCTGAGCGTTCGCATCCGCAACCTGCCGAAAAATCACGGGCTGTATGTTTTCATGCTGGATGCGAATGGATTCAAGCGGATCAACGATGGCTATGGTCATCCGGAGGGCGACCGGGCGCTTTGTCTGATCGGTCAGGTGATGAAACAGGCGCTGGCAGGAAGACCGAGCTGCTTCCTTGCCCGATATGGCGGTGATGAGTTCACCATTGTCTGCGAGACGGAGGAGCGGGCGGAGGCAGATGCGATTCCGGCTCTGCTGGAAAGCGAGCTGCAGGCGCTGGCGAAGGCGCATCAGCTGCCCTACGTCCTGACGCTGAGCATCGGTATGGCCGAATTTGACGGTAAGCAGGACATCCCCACACTCATCGGCGCCGCAGACCGCGCCCTGTATCACGCCAAGAACGCGGCAAACGCCTGACAGGGCTTGCTATTTCGTCCCGATGGCGGTATAATGATCAAAGTGCCGCGGAATGCGGAAATGTGTAATAATATGTAAGGAGATATCGCAATGTATCGCAAGAATGCATGGGAAGCCCTCGCTGAGGGCGAGAAGGCAAAGGTTGCAGCCTTTGCGGAGAAGTATAAGGCTTATCTGGATGCAGGCAAGACTGAGCGCGAGTGTGTGACGGAGTCCGTCCGTCAGGCGAAGGAAGCGGGCTTTACTGATCTGATGTCCGCGATCCGCGAGGGCAAAACCCTCAAGGCGGGCGATCGCGTGTACCGCGCCTGGATGGGCAAGTGCATCATGCTTTTCGTGATTGGCGAGAAGGACATTGAGTGCGGCATGAACATTCTCGGCGCACATATCGACAGCCCCCGTATCGACGTCAAGCAGAATCCGCTCTATGAAGAGGGCGGCTTTGCCTACCTCGATACGCACTACTACGGCGGCATCAAGAAGTACCAGTGGGTTGCGTCTCCTTTGGCGCTGCACGGCGTGGTCTGCAAGAAGGATGGCTCCACCGTGACCATCAGCATCGGTGAGGACGAGAATGATCCCGTGTTCTACATTTCTGACCTGCTGATCCACCTTGCAGCGGACCAGATGGGCAAGACAGCTGCGAAGGTTGTCGAAGGCGAACAGCTGAACATCATCATCGGCTCCGAGCCCGTGAAGGAGAAGGACAAGCCCTCTGTGAAGGCCAATGTTCTGCAGCTGCTCAAGGACAAGTACGGCATCGAGGAGGAGGATTTCATCTCCGCCGAAATCGAAGCCGTTCCTGCCGGAAAGTCCCGTGACGTGGGCTTTGACCGCAGCATGATCGCCGGCTACGGCCACGATGACCGTGTTTGTGCGTATCCCTCCATGGCCGCTGTTCTGGATTATGAGGGAACCCCGGAGTACACCCTGTGCGCCGTGCTGACCGACAAGGAGGAGATTGGTTCTGTCGGCGCGACGGGCATGGGCGCGATGTACTTCGAGAACACCATGGCGGAGCTGGTTGCCAACCTGAAGGGCAGCGACAGCTCCCTGTCCCTGCGCCGCGCGCTTCAGAACAGCCGCATGCTGTCCTCTGACGTGTCTGCGGGCTTCGATCCCAACTTTGCCGGCGTGTTCGAGAAGAACAATGCATCCATTGTCGGCAACGGTGTGACCTTCAACAAGTTCACCGGCAGCCGCGGCAAGTCCGGCTCCAATGACTGCAATGCCGAGTTTGTCGCCATGGTGCGCCGCATCTGTGACGAAGCGGATATCGCGTGGCAGACTGCAGAGCTGGGAAAGGTCGATGTTGGCGGCGGCGGAACCATCGCCTACATTTGCGCAAAGTATGGCATGAACGTCATCGATGCAGGCCTGCCTGTGCTGTCCATGCATGCGCCGTGGGAGCTGATCAGCAAGGTCGATCTGTGGCAGGAGTACAAGTGCTACTGCGCGTTCCTCAAGGGTGCGAAGGAGCTGGAATACTGATAAATGCCGGTTTTGCCGGTAAATAGATGCCGCCGGGGGATACGCGTCCTCCGGCGGCTATTATGTGTTCACTTGCAGCAATCAGTCTGCCAGCTGTAATAGGCATGGGCGAGCTCCGTCAGTTCGCGGATACAGTCCGGCCGCCACTTCATCATTGGCAGATGCCCGCAGGGAAATTCCGGACATACGCCGCAGAAGGGGACGGCATGTGCCCGCGTGCAGGAATAGACGGGGCAGATGCCGGATTGTGCCCATTCCTCGCATCGGCCCTGCGTTTCGTTGCAGCCGCCGCACAGCCCAGCAGCTTTTTTAGCGCAGCCCGCACAGCATTCTCCGCAGGCTGTGATGTGTGTAAAATCCAAGACAGTTACCTCCCGGCGATCTCGTCGAAGAAGTAAGCCAGCGTATGCACCAGTTCGCCGCTGTCGTATAGGGCGCGGATCTCGTCGACGGTCATCCACTTGCTCTGTGCGACCTCATCGGTGGTGGCGTTGTGCAGGTCAATCTCCCCGTCATAGTAGAAGAGCCAGTCGTCCTTGATGTCCTGATATTGGTGACGTACGGTGGAGGAAAGCAGGAAGCCGTTCTGCGGCTCGAGTTCAACGCCGACCTCCTCCTTGGCCTCGCGCAGTGCGCCTTCAAGGCTGTCTTCGCCTGCAGTGACCGAGCCGCCGACGCACTCCCACTTTAGCGGAAAGGCAGGGCGGCTTGCTGCGCGCTGGCTGATCAGGTATTCTCCCCGGCTGTTGCGAATCCACACGTGCACCACGAGGTGGTAACGATCCGGCGGCAGCTTTTCGCCGCGGACATGGGTTTCGCCGGTGAACTGCCTGTGAATGGTGTACAGGTCCCAAAGTTCCATGTGCGTGTATCCTCCGCGTTCGTATGCTGTTCGCAATATTCGCCGTGAACGGACGGATTCCTGCTGCGCTTGACAGATTTCAGCCGTGCATGTATCATGAAGGCATATCGGAAAGGAGCAAACGCATGGCACTGAGAAAAATGCTGGGCAGCGCCGGGCATCCGACGGTTGTCCGCCTGATGCGCCAGATAGAGACCCAAAGCCACCATACGCTGATTATCTGGGCAGCAGCCTATGCAGAAGAACATATTCTGCCGCTGGTAGCGGACGAACCGCGGATGCATCAGGTCATTGCATCGGCGAAGGCTTATGCAGATGGCAGCGGTACAATCACAGCGGTGAAGGAAGCTGTGCGGGAAGCCCGTGCAGCGGCGCAGGTGTTAGGGAAGGCGCCTGTCCGTCAAGCTGCAGCCCGTGCGATCGCGACAGCCTGTGCCGTTGCAACCACGCCGACAAACGCGCTTGGCTTTGTGTTTTACAGCGCGGCAGCCTATGCATACCATATCGCTGGCACGGACGCTGCGGCAGCATGCCACGATACACTTGCCACGGAGGAGCTGGAGCGTATCTATGAATCGCTTCAGGCTGCGTCTGACCCGGATGAGAACAATCCTGTTTGCGTGAACTGGGGATGCTGATGGAGCGCGGGTTAAATCCGCGTGCGGCAAACTCAACGTGCGGTGACTGTACAAAAAACGGGAAATGCGCTATAATCAATGTAAACCATCTATCTGGCAGAAGAAAGGAATGAAGCTCATGTTGGATCAAAATATCGCCCGGGAGGTGCTGCAGGAGGCAGTCCGCACCGGCGGTGACTTCGCGGAGATCTTCGTTGAGGACCGTATTGACAACACGATGATGATGCGTTCCGGCCGCCTCGAAACGGCAAATACCGGCCGTCTGCATGGCGCCGGCGTGCGTGTTTTTTCCGGCACGAACGCTGTATATGTCCATACCAATGATACCTCCCGAGAAGGCCTGATGGCCTGTGCCCGTCAGGCTGCAGCAGCAGTAAAGGCAGGCGGCAAGGGATGCATCGTCGCGCCCTTCAAGGCATGGGACGCTGCCCGCCCGGAGGAAATCCAGCTCCTGCCCACGGACGTGAAGGCTGCCGTGAAGGCAGAGAAGCTCCGCGCGGCGGAAGCAGCTGCCCGGGCAGTATCTCCTGAGGTGGTGCAGGTTGTCGCCAATTACCTGGATCATGTGCAGAATGTGTGCATCTGCAATACTGAGGGCGTTTTTGTTACCGACCAGCGTGTGCGTACCCGCATGAGCGTGGCGGCGGTTGCCAGCAACGGCACGGAAAATCAGACCGGCGGCGACAATCCTGGCGCCTCCATGGGCTTTGAAATATTTGATGCGCTGATCGACCCGGAGAAGGTCGGTGAGAATGCGGCAAAGCAGGCCATTACCATGCTGCATGCACCTGTGTGTCCGGCTGGCTTTATGCCTGTCGTGATCGACAACGGCTTTGGCGGCGTAATCTTCCACGAAGCCTGCGGTCATTCGCTGGAGGCTACGAGCGTATCCATCGGCGTTTCCGAATTTGCGGGCAAGCTGGGGCAGCAGATCGCCAGCCCCTGCGTGACAGCCATTGACGATGGTACCATTGTGAACCAGTGGGGCATGCTCCACGTGGATGATGAGGGCACGCCCACCCAGCGCACCGTGCTGGTGGAGAACGGCATCCTTACCAATTATATGATCGATCGTCTTGGCTCCCGCCGTATGGGCATGCCCATCACCGGCTCCAGCCGCCGTCAATCCTACGCCTTTGCGCCCACCAGCCGCATGCGCTCTACGTTCATCGCGCCTGGCAAGGATAATGAGGCTGAAATGATCGCCACCATGGGCGACGGCCTGTATGCCAAGAAGATGGGCGGCGGCTCCGTCAATCCCGCGACGGGCGAGTTCAACTTCGCGGTCAATGAGGGCTACCTTGTCAAGGACGGCAAGATTGTTCATCCCGTACGCGGCGCGAGCCTGATTGGCCGCGGCAGCGAGGTGCTCATGAAGATCGACCGTGTGGGCAGCAACCTTGCACTGGCGCAGGGCATGTGCGGCTCCATGAGCGGCAGTGTTCCCACCGACGTCGGCCAGCCCATGATCCGTGTCAGCGGCCTCACCGTCGGCGGCAGGTAAGGAGGAAAAGCAGATGGATATGAACATGTTTATCGACCGTGTGCTGGAAGCAGCAATGGCTGCCGGTATCGATACGGCCGAGGTATACTGCCAGACCGGCGAAAATTTCCGTGCCAGCGCTATGGACGGCGAAATCAACCAGTATCAGGTGTCCACGAGCGCAGGATTGTCCCTGCGCGGAACGGTGGCAGGCAAAATGGGTTATTCCGCCACGCAGGCTTTTGACGAGGCGGCTATCCGGCAGCTGATTGAGGGCGTGAAGGAATCTGCCGCGCTGGTGGAGGCCAACGAGCAGGATGAAATCTTTGCGGGCGATGAGGCCTACCCTGAGATTCCCAAGGCGGAGAGTGACCTGAAAAACGTGACGCCCGAGCAGAAGCTGGCGCTTTGTCTGGCGATGGAACGGGCAGCCAAGGAAGCCGATCCGCGCATCTGGAAGGTGCAGCGCGCGATGGTCATGACCGGCGCCAACACCATCCGGATCAAGAACAGCTACGGTCTTGATCTGTCTGACTCCGGCAGCGTGTGTATGGCGTACGCCGCACCGATTGCCAAGGAGGGCGATAAGACGGTCACTGGCGGTCATATGGTTGCGGGTAGTCAGTTTGCTGCGCTCAATGCAGAGGCGATCGGCAAAAAGGCTGTGGAAGAGACCGTATGTCAGCTGGGCGGCAAGTCTGTGCCCGGCGGTGAATATCGCATCATTATGCGAAATGATGCAATGCAGAGCCTGCTGTCCACCTTTGCAGGCGTGTTCAGTGCGGAGAATGCACAGCAGAAGATGTCCCTGCTGGATGGCAAGGAAGGCACGGTGATCGCCAGCGAGGCGGTGACGCTGATGGATGACCCGTTGCTCCCGGGTGGCTTCGGCACGCAGCGCTTTGACTCGGAAGGCAGCGCCAGCATCACCAAGGCTATCATCGACAAGGGTGTGCTGACGACGCTCCTGCACAATCGCAAGACGGCGCGCAAGCAGGGCGTGAAGTCCACCGCCAATGCCAGCCGTGCCAATTATACTGCGCCGGTACGCGTTGCACCAACGAACTTCTTCTTCAAGCCCGGCGAGAAGGATCTGGCGGGCCTGATGGCCGATGTGGGCAATGGCCTTGTCGTTACCGACCTTGCCGGTCTGCATTCGGGTGCGAACCCTACCTCCGGCGATTTTTCCCTGCTGGCCAAGGGCTATACCATTGAGGACGGCCAGCGCGGTCATGCGGTGGAGCAGATCACCGTGGCAGGCAATTTCTACGAGGTGCTCAAGGCCGTCGTTGCTGTGGGCAGCGATCTGGAATTCCCCGGTGACAGCATTGGCAGTCCTTCCGTGGACATCGGTACACTCAAGGTTTCCGGCTGATCAACAGCATATGGAGGCAGGAGTGAGCGCTCCTGCCTTTTCATGTTTGCCTTTTTTGCAGATTCCTGCTATAATAACAAAGAATACAGGTATGGAGAGGCGGTGTGGCATGACCCGGCACAATGATGTTGACACCTGTGGTTTCCTGTGCGTGCACGAGGATCTGGTGAAGCAGGTTGAAAACAGCCTGCCGGATGAAGAGCATCTGCTGCAGCTGGCTGAGCTGTTTAAGGTGTTCGGTGATGGCACGCGTGTTCGGATTCTCTATGTGCTCTTTGAAGCCGAGGTATGCGTGTGCGATCTGGCGAAGCTGCTGGGGATGACCCAATCTGCGGTGTCGCACCAGCTGCGTATCTTGAAGCAGGCGCAATTGATCAAGGCCCGCCGTGACGGTAAGACTATCTTTTATTCTCTTGCGGATGATCATGTTGCCGCGCTGCTCAAGCAGGGAATGGAGCATGTCTGCGAAGACTGAACAATGCATACATGAAAGGCCCGGTACATCGCGAAGGTGTACCGGGCGCTGCTTTTAGTTGCCGGTAATGATGCCGAATCCGCCGCCCTGCGACTCGATAACAGGTTCGTCGGTAGGTTCATCAGCAGGTTCGTCAGTGGGCGTATCAGTGGGGGTATCAGTGGGTTCGTCGGTGGGTTCATCAGTAGGTTCATCAGTAGGTTCATCAGTAGGTTCGTCAGTGGGCGTATCAGTGGGTTCGTCGGTGGGCGTATCGGTGGGCGTATCAGTGGGTTCGTCAGTGGGCGTATCAGTAGGCTCATCCGTGGGCGTGTCGGTAGGCTCGGAGGACGGAGGAGGCGTAATCAGCTCGGGGTAGTTGGGATCGGTGGGCTTAACGGGCTTGCTGGGATTGGCGGGCGCATCGTCGCTGTACAGAACCATGAGCGTGTCAGCATCGGCTTTGCCGGTGACCTTCAGCACATCGCTGCCGACAGCAGCCTGGAAGGCCTTCACGGCGGCAACAGTCTTGGGACCGTACTTGCCGTCTACTTCATCCGGATCGGTGCCGAGGTAGCCCAGCGCGTACAGCGCCTGCTGCATCAGCCGGACGTCAGCGCCCTCATCGCCTTCACGCAGGGGGGCATAGGGATTGTACTTGGGGGCGGTGCGGCTGTACAGGCGTTCCTGCATGGCGCTGGTGGCGTAGCTGCGTTCACGGTAGCCGATGGCGCACTGGAACAGATTGACTGCCAGCTGGGTATTCGGACCCCAGTCGCCGTCGACGCTGCCAACGGGATAGCCGAGGGCCTTCAGGCGCTTCTGCATGCTGCGTACGGCGGCGCCGCTGTCGCCGTATTCAAGGCGGGGATACTGCTCTTCGGGCGTCGCGGTTGGAGCGAGGGTAGGCTTCAGCGTGGGTGTGGGGGTAGGGGTAGCCGTCGGTGCAGCAGTGGGGACAGCAGTTGCACGGGCAATCCCCTCGTCAACCAACGTCAGAGTTGGCAGCTGAAGATCCTCCTCTGTGAGCCAGGAGCCAACGGTTGCCTGCCTGTAACGGTAGAGGGAGTCGCCAATGCGTACGGCCAGCAGCGTTTCCTCTGATGCGGCAGGATATGTCTTGCGGGTCAGATCACTGAGGTTGATCACAGTGATGCTGTGGTCAGCGGAAACAATGGTCAGCACATCCGACACAGCGGTCATGCTGATCGCGTCGGAAACGCCCGCGCCGAGGACGGAGACTGCCGGATGGTTGGAGCCGGAGGGCGTGACAAGACTCAGATCAAGGGATTTGAGTGTCGTCGCTCCGTTTTCCTGATCGATGTAGTACAGGCATTTCTCGTTGGCGGCAGCGGCGGAGACATTCGCGTCGATCTGTACCTTGGCCCCGTCAGCTTTGATCAGGGACAGCACGCCGGAATCTCCGATCAGCTCGAAAACGGGAGCAGCAGATACCGCGGCAAGATCATCGGCAGTAGGAGCGTCAGACAGCACGAGTGTTTGTGTGCCGTCCAGCTTGACGCCGAACAGGCGGCCGTCCTGCGCCAGTACATACACATGGGACTCTGTCAGCGACAGAATGTCCGCAATGGGGAGACGCAGCACCTTTGTCGTGCCGTGGGGATCGAGCAGGTAAAGATGATTGCTCTGTCCGAGATAGGCAGTGTATCCGTTGGATGCGGTCATCGGCGCAGCAGAAGCCGGGATTGCAGCAGACAGCAGAGCCAGACACAGGATAAGACTCAGAAACTTTTTCATAGATTTTCCTCCTTTGGAGTTGCTTACACTGATATAGACGTACCAAACCTGTAAAAAAGTCCTGTTCGCATTGCAATTTTACAATTTTATCGTATAATATGTTTGTGAAGTGATTGCGGATGACGATTTGATGACGGTTTGAAGCGTTATGAGGGAGGGAAGAACGATGTTGAAGCGCAAAATGCTGCTGATCCTGCTGCTTGCAGCGGTGATGACGCTGCTGTGCAGCACGGCGATGGCGGACAGCCTTCGCTTCGGCACGGTGGACGGCAGCAGTACGGTCAATTTGCGTGCCGGCGCGTCGTCCAGCGCCAAGTGGCTGGGTGCATATGAGGAGGGTACATGGCTGCGCATTACCGGTGAGAGCGGGAACTTCTATAAGGTAAAAACACCCGACGGCAAGACCGGCTACATGAGCAAGAACTATGTCTACATTTCTGCAGCTGCTATGGGAACGATTGGTATTGTGGACAATGCGGGCTACCTGAATCTGCGTAAGTCGGCCAGCCTTTCCTCTAAGGTGCTGGGGCAGTATGATGACGGAACGCCCTGTATCCTGCTGAGCGAGCGGGATGGCTGGTATCATGTCTCCGTGGACGGTACGATCGGCTATTTTGATGCGAGCTATATCCGGACGAAGTACATGACCTATTCGCCTGATGTGGCGACCATCGTCACCAGCAACGGCGGTGCGCTTCGCATGCGCAAGGGTCCCGGCACCGGTTATGGCACGGCCAAATCCTTCAGGAACGGTGCGTATGTCATGATCCTGCAGAAGGGTGATGGCTGGTGGAAGGTTGCGGCGGATGGCTATGTCGGCTTTATGGACAGCAGCTACCTCCGGGATGGGATCATCCGCAGCAGCGCTTCTGCGGGCAGCGGCTCCGGAAGTTCGTCCAATTCCGGCAGTACCTCCGGTTCCAGCTCTTCCGGCAGCGGATATGCCGTTGTCAGCAATCCCGGTGCGAATGAGAAGCTGCACCTGCGCAAGTCTGCCAGCAAGAACAGCAAATCCCTGGGCAAGTATGGCAATGGTGTGCAGGTGACGATTCTGGAGCAGGGTGCACAATGGTGCAAGGTCAGGGTGGACGGCAAGACCGGCTACATGATGACAGAGTTCCTGAACCTGCACAGCACTGCCGATACGCGCTCCATGTGGGTTGATCATCCTGACGGAACCTATGTGAATCTGCGAAAAACAGCTTCGCAGAGCAAGGGGCGCGTGCTGGTTCGCGTGCCTCATGGCGCCAAGGTTACCGTGCTTGCTCCCGGCTCGACATGGACGAAGGTGCGCTATAACGGGTACACGGGGTATATGATGACGCGCTTCCTTGAGGATTAACAGCATACCATGACAGCCGGAGGCCTCTGACAGGGGCTTCCGGCTCATTTTGTTACACATGTAACATCACATCACGGCAGGAATAAACTGCCTTTTGCCGCCGTTTTGTTGATGGCATCTGTTCCAACAAAATGAAAGCGGTGAATCACATGAAGAAGCTTTTTCTCCTATTCCTTGCGCTTGTGCTGATGTGCAGTGCGGCGGTGGCAGAAACGCCTCCCGAAGCGGTCAATCCCGTTCCTGATGAGATCCTTGCTCTGTTTAACGGGCCTGCGTGGGTTGAATACCACATTCCGCGGGTGACGGGAATGCCGGAATATTATGCCTTCACGCACTATGTGGACGCGTCGGGCTATGGCGCGGGGCTGATCATCCTGCGCAAGGACGATCGGAATGTACTGTGCCTTCTGGAGTACCTGGATGGCCGATGGCGTGTTACAGGCCGGAACCATGAAGCGCTTCCGCAAAGTGCAGATGTGCCGTATCTGTATTGTGAGATATACGGTCAACTGGAGGTGTACCTGAGCGGTGAGGACGATGGAACGCTGTTCTTCTGCCGTGAAGGAAATGCCTGGTATATTGACTATGTGCAAAGGAGCGCCGATCAGCTGCATGCCTACGTGCGGGAGGATGGGATCCGGTACTGTTTCTATGAACGGGGTGCTGCGGAGTATTACGCAGCCTGTATGGTTTACGGCATATATGAGCGTGGTTTTGAGCAGTTCAACTGGATGTATTTCCCCTCTACGCCCGAAGAAGCGGAGCTGCGCCTGACCTACGCGCCGATCATCCCGCAGAATCAGGATGACCCGAATGCCCTCGGAACTCCGGTGGAGATAAATTTCCGCAAGGGCGAGAAATATGATGTGTTCAGCGCACCGGGCCGGGACAGCTACCGTCCTGCAAATGGGAAGGCTGAGATGTCCACTAACGACTGGGTGCAGGTGTTCGGTGAGGAGGCGGGCTGGCTGCTGGTGCAGTATGACGTCAGCAGTGAACAGATGCGCTTTGGGTATATTGATGCATCCGCCCTGCCGCGAAATGCACCGGTACGCAGGCTGGAATGGGCGGCCATCACGTATGAGGCGCTGCGTGAAACATACCTGACGGATGATCCGCTGTATTCCCGCAAACCGCTGATCCGCATCGGCGCGAATGACGAGGTTACCTGCCTCGGTACCATGGGTTCATGGCTGTATGTGGAAACGACTGCCGGAGGAAAAACCATCCGCGGCTTTGTACCTGCGGCAGACGTCGCACCGGTCGAGCCTGATGAAGGCTGGAACATACTGGATCCCAATGGTTGATATGCAGAAAAAGAGCTGGCTTCCATTTGCGGAGCCAGCTCTCAGTGTGTCGAAAAAGTGGCTGCGGCCACTTTTTCGAGAAGGGGAAAAGGTTCCGCTTCTGCGGAAGCGGGCATTTTTCACTGTCAGCCAAGGCTGACGGCCGTGAAAAATGTAAGGAATGGTTTCGGCTGATGCCGAAACCGCCCCGCCCGCGCGGCAAAGCCCCGCGATACGATTACAGTCAGAGGGCCTGCGGGCCCTCCGACACCTCCCGTGAAGCTTTTTTTGACAGTCTGAG
>JAFTWV010000075.1 GCA_017465155.1 Clostridia bacterium | reverse complement strand
TGATCGCCAAGGCCGGTTACCTGCTTCGGCCAATAAAACAGCACCAGGCATATCAGCTGGTGCTGGACTGCATGTTCATGGACACCGTAGAGGATGTACAGCGATTCCTTGTGGAAGCCGGGTGCGAGAAGCTGAGGCTCAATAGCGCTGAGTCCTGATTGTGATGTGTATTGCTCCACGTAAAACAGCCCCCACGGTTGCCAGCGTTGACAACCGTGGGGGCTCATTCAGTTTTACTTGTGTATATGGGTGAGGCAGATCAATGTTTATCGCCGGGTGAGATATGGCCTCTGCTCCTCCGGCTGATAGGTCTCCACACCGGGCATCTGCTTGAAATTGAAGTGGATCTCAATGGACAGATGTCGCACATGATCATCATCAATGGTTTCATGCACCACGATTTTGCCCAGCAGCCGGTTGAGCATATCGGCATCCAGCTCTGTGATGTCGCGGTACTGGCTGATCAGCTCCACCCACTGCTGGGTGTTGTCGCGCTGCTCGGTTTCAGCGTCCAGCAGACTGCGTCCCTCGGCGATGCGGTCAGCCAGCATTCGCTGCTCCTGCTGGGTGCGCTCCATCATCATGGTGAAGTTAGCCTCGTTGATGCTGCCGGTCATCCGGTCTTCGTACAGCTTTGACACCATCTTATCCAGCACGGACAGGCGAGCTTCGTCCTTGGCGATGCTGGTAATCAGCGACGCCCGCTGTTCGTCCTGCTGCCCATTTGCGGCACGTTCCAGCGAAGCGAGTATAGCATCTGCGCCCACAGCAGCAGCTTCTGCATAAGCGCGAATGTTCCGCAGCACAACCTCCGTCAAAACATCCTCCTGCACACGATGCTGGGTGCAGTGGTTTTTGCCATATGCGTTGTAAGTCTTGCAGCAGTAGCAGGGCACTGGCTCCCTGCCGGGGCGGCTGACGCGATAGGTCAGGGACTTGCCGCACTCGCCACATTTCAGAAGCCCGGAGAACAGGCTGAATGTGCCGTTGTTGCGCGGGCGTCGCCGGGAGGACATGGAACGCTGCACAATGTCGAAGGTCGCCCGGTCAATGATGACTTCGTGGCAGTTCTCCACGACGATCCATTCATCCGGCTTCTTGTCGCTGATCGTACCCAGCTTGAAGCGATAGTTGGTCTTTTGTGATGCAATCGCACCGATGTATACCGGGTTCATCAGCATCGTTTTGAGGACGCTGAAATCCCATATATACATGCCTTCGTCCGGGTTGGCTGTTTCCCAGCGGGTCTGCGTTCTGCGATAGCCCCGCTGGCGATTCCACCATGCCGGGCAGGGCACTTTCCGTTCTTCCAGCCGGTGGCGGATGTAGTTTGGGCCATGTCCCGCAGCCGCCATAGCGAAGATCTCCCGCACATAGGGGGCTGTTTCTTCATCAACCAGCAGATGTCCCTTGATGTCCGGGTCTTTCCTGTAGCCAAAGGGGGCAACCGTGCCAGTGAACTTGCCCTTTTCCGCTGCGACCATGTAGGACGAATGCACCTTCTTGGAGATGTCTTTGCTGTACATCTCGTTGAGGATATTCTTGAAGGGGGCAATGTCGTTGCTGTCGCTCATGGTGTCGATCCCGTCGTTGAAAGCGATGTACCGCGTTCCATGCCGGGGAAAGAAGTATTCCATGAGGCGACCTGTTTCCAGATAGTTACGCCCAAGTCGGCTCAGGTCTTTTGTGATGACAAGGTTAATACGCCCCTGTTCAACATCCGCAAGCAGGTGCTTGAGGCCGGGGCG
>JAFTWV010000074.1 GCA_017465155.1 Clostridia bacterium | reverse complement strand
TTCCGGCTCGGTTCCGCGCTCCAGAAACTCCATGGCCTCCTGCAGCGTGATCTGCGCGCCCTCCACAAAGCTGGTGAAGAAGATTTCCTCGGTCATTGCGCCGGTCATGGCTGTCTTGTAGGGATCGATCGCCACATCGCAGTCAAGCGCAAGGGCGCAGAGCCTTTCGCTGGCGGCAATCATCTTGTCCGTCAGCACATACCACATCGGCTTTCCGTCTGCGCGGTGGAGCGGCAGAACGACGCTGTTCATCTTTCTGCGCTCAACCAGCTCAGGCCAGAAGGTGCTGATGGAAATATTCAGCGGCAGCTTGAAGAGTACCTCCTGCCGGGTCAGATACTGGGACTGAAGACGCTGCAGAAGCATTTCCTTGTCCATGGCCATACAGATTCTCCTCCTTTAGCTGCGTCTGCCCGGCAGGCCCCCGCCTGATGGCTTCAGCTGCACCGGAACAGCGTTCTGTAAATCAAATGCAATCGCATAATGCTCGGGAATGGCAAAGCCCATGATCTGCCTCGGGCAATTGTCGTTCCAGCCCATCAGGCGGCGGATGCGCTTCAGCAGGGAAGCCCCGCTGACCTCAAGCTGGTCGGGCGGAAGCTGCGGAATGACCACAGCCTCCCGATCCTCTACCGAGCATGCCTTGAGAAGCAGCATGCCCTGTTCCTCGTTGATCAGAATCTGGACCTGACGCGGCTGCTCCAGATGATCCAGTACGTTCTTGTTCAGCAGGATGCTCTCCTCCTCAGGGCAGAGCGTCATAACCAGCGGCTCGTCTCTCATGAACGAAATGATCTCATTCATACCTTGGTCACCTCTCCGGTTTCTTGATCAATCATCTCCATCGGCATCTGCTCTGCCGATTCTCCCTGCATGGTATCCATCGCTGCGTAGCCCTCGTCCAGATTGACCTGCACCGACGCGGTGTGGTCTGCAACAGGCAGGCCGAAGGAATCGCGCCAGTTTTCAAGGAACCGCACGGCGGCCTTCTTTTTGGGCTTGCCCTCCGAATCGCTGTCCTGCGTGGCGGGAATGAATACCTCCGTGCTGGTCAGATCGAACACGTACAGCTGCTCACCCTGATAGGAAATGCGGGTGCCCTGCATCTTGTAGCGGTAAAGCGTTTCCCAGCCCATGAGGTCGTAGAGCTTTGCCGTAAACATGCTGCAGGAAATCTGCCGGCTCTTTCGTTTGTCGTCCCTGGCAATGCACTAGCGCACGGCGTCCCGCGCACCCTCATCGCAGGGGCGGACAACCAGCTTGCCGGTATCCGGGTTGATGAGCACCTGCACGTATACAACCTCGTCCAGCTTGGATATGCAGGCATTGTTGAAGATGATTCCGTTGCTGCGGATGGTCAGGGTCGGGTCGAACTTATGGGAGAAGAACTCCCTACGCACCACCTGATACCCTTCAAAGGAGAAATTCGCTTCTGCGGCAATCCGCGCAGCCTCCTCGCGCTCCTGCTTGCTCAGGGGCTTGAAGCCCTCGCCGGTCAGGATCTGCGTACCCTCCAGCATTTTGTCCATGCCCTGCCCCTGAGGGGGCTGCTGCACAGGCGGGTACGGCGTTCGCTGCTG
>JAFTWV010000073.1 GCA_017465155.1 Clostridia bacterium | reverse complement strand
TGGACGGCCAGCGCTACAAGACCGTCTCCAAGGAAATCAAGGCTTACTGCCGCGGCGAGTACGGCAAGACTCCCGCTCCCATCGACGCTGAGATCCAGAAGCAGATTCTGGGCGACGAGCAGCCCCTGACCGGCCGCTACGCCGACACCCTGGAGCCCATCGTGGACAAGACCCGCGAGCAGCTGAAGGGCGTCGCCAAGTCTGACGAGGATGTGCTGAGCTACATCGCCTTCCCCAACCTGGCTGAGAAGTTCTTTGAAGAGCGCAAGGCTAAGGAAGAGAACGAAGTCACCTACACTATCACTGAGTGCTAAGGGAGGACGTTCGTTATGGATACTTATATTGGCATTCTGGATGCCGGTATCGTGGCGCTGCTGGGCTACGCCGTGGTTTTCTTCGGCCTGATCCTGCTGATGATCGTCGTCATCGCTATGGGCAAGATCTTCATGGCCAAGGACGCGAAGGCTGCCAAGGCCGCAGCTGCCGCGCCTGCCGCAAACGCTGCTCCCGCAGTTGTCGCAGTTAACGCATCCACTGCTCCCGGCTCCGCCGGCAAGCTGAAGCTCCACGACGTGGAGCCCAAGACCGCAGCCATGGTCATGGCGATTGTCGCCGACAAGATGGGCAAGCCCCTGAATGAGCTGCGCTTCATTTCCATCAAGGAGGTCAAGTAATCATGAAATATAAAGTGACTCTGAACGGCCGCACCTATGAGGTGGAGGTCGAGCATGGCAAGGCTATGCTGCTGGACGAGTACGAAGCCATTGCTCCCGCTCCTGTGGCAGCTGCTCCCGCCGCTGCTCCTGTTGCAGCCGCACCCGCTGCCGCTGCTGCTCCCGCAGCTCCCGTTGTCACCGGTGCAGGCGAGACTGTCGACGCTCCCATGCCCGGCAACATTCTGAAGGTCAACGTCACCGCTGGTCAGGCCGTCAAGGCCGGCACCGTGCTGGTGGTTCTGGAAGCTATGAAGATGGAGAATGAGATCATGGCTCCCAAGGACGGCACCGTGACTCAGGTCCTGGTTTCCAAGGGTTCTACTGTCGATACCGGCGCTCCTCTGGTCGTCATCGGCTAAGGAGGAAACCCTATGAGCATCAATATTGGTGAAATTCTTCTGACACTGTGGAACGATTCCGGTTTTGCCACCATTTTCTCCGGCTTTTTCAGCCAGGCTGGCTGGCAGAATCTGGTTATGCTGGCGATTGCCTGCGTGCTGCTGTACCTGGGCATCGTCAAGCAGTTTGAGCCTCTGCTGATGGTCGGCATTGCCTTCGGCTGCCTGCTGACCAACCTGCCCGGCGCGGGCCTGTACCACAAGGACCTGTGGGATGCCTTCATGGCCGGTGAGATCGGCTACGGCACCATCATGCACGACGGCGGCCTGCTGGATATCTTCTACATCGGCGTCAAGAGCTCGCTGTATCCCTGTCTGATTTTCATGGGCGTCGGCGCGATGACCGACTTCGGTCCTCTGCTGTCCAATCCCAAGAGCCTGCTGCTGGGCGCTGCCGCTCAGCTGGGCGTTTTCGCCGCTT
>JAFTWV010000072.1 GCA_017465155.1 Clostridia bacterium | reverse complement strand
TTTGATCTGTATTCCGATATCCTGTTCTTGGAGCATAGTTCGACTTCCTTTTTGTTGTCTCAGCAACTTCAATTAGAAGTCCTCTATGCTCTTTTTGCAACCCTTTTTCCCTAACTTTCCGTGAAGAATCTGTTTTTTGCTGTCATATATACAACCAATTCCCGGCCAGAACAGCCCCTGCAGCCCTTGACATCTGCGGTCTGTGCCGTATAATAGAGGATACGAAAGTAATTTGCGGCTCCATGCCGGAGAAGGAGGTTCCATGCTGCGCGAGACCAACGTCCAGCGACTGCACTGGGCAGACAAAACCATGAGCGTGATGCGCGAACAGCAGCTGGAAGCCTGCGAGAGGCGGTTGGGGCTGCTGCCCGACGTGACCCTGTTCGACCTTGAGGATGAGCGCCGCGTGGAAGAATTGTGGCGCTGCTCCTACGACGCACAGGAACAGCCCCGCGTCACGCACCTTCACACCCTGCAGGAGCTCCGCGGACGGATCCTGGCACATCTTCCCACGGAAGCCGCCCTTCTGTCCGTGGACGAACATCTGCTGGTCGAGCGGCTGATCACCCTTGGCGGCCGTGCAGAGCTAATCGACTGGGAAGAAACCAGTGCCGCTGAATCCCTCGTCCGGCGGCTGTGGTGTGCCATCAGCCGCGAAGAAGGACGCATCATCCTGCACATGCCCATGGAGCTGCTGATGCCGCTGACGATGATCTTCTCCAGCCGTCAGCATGATGAAATCCGTTCCCTGCTTCTGCGGCATGATGCGGTTATCCGCGCATTGCTTTACATCGGCGGTTTGCTGCACTATGAGGAGCCGCTGCACCACCTGATGAACGACGTACTCGAGGGGACTTACGCCTGCGACAGGATGCTTGCCCTGCGTTATCTGCGTATCGCCTATGACTATGTATATGACCGCGACGGCGAGATGCTTTTGCTGCATCCCGGCCTTGCAGAGCCCGAACAGCTGATCCATGCTCATCCCCCGCAGGACGGATTGTCTATGGAGCTGGATGAGGAAACCATGCGCGGCGCTATGGAAGGTCTGATGCCGGAAGAACGCCCCCTGTTTGACCATCTGTACGGCCTGCTATGCGGCGCAACCCGTCCGGAAATTACCGAGGAAGGCGCCGTGGAGGATCTCCGCATGCTGGCCAAACAGGGCGTTTCCCTACAGGAAATGCAGGAGGTGCTTGCCACGCTCCTGACCGTCCATCCCACACAGGAGATGCTGCAGGCCGTTGCGCTGCTGCACCGGCAGACGCCGCGCTGGGGCTCGCTTCAGTCCGGAAGCCTGCAGTAACCATCATACTGGAGATTTTTTATGAAATACGAGTTTATCATTGACGCAGCGGCGGAGGGGCAGCGCATCGACGCTTGCATCCGCCGCTTTTTGCCGGAGCTCCCTTCCCGTACCGCACAGCAGTCCTTTGCCCGTCGGGACGTCAAACTGGACGGCAGACGCGTAAAGCCTGACGTTCGCGTACTGTCCGGACAGAAGGTTGAGCTGTTCTGCATGGAACAGGCCGCGCCGCTGGTCGATGTGGTGTACGAGGACGATGATGTTCTGCTTGTCAACAAGCGTGCAGGCATCAGTGTTGAGCCGGATGAAAAGGGCGGCGTAACGCTGACTGAGCTGGCGCTCCGGCACGTGCGCCAGAAAAATCCGGATGCTTTTGCGCCTGTCGCCTGCCACAGGCTGGATAACCAGACCTGCGGACTGCTGCTCTTTGCAAAAAACGAGCGTGCCGAAGCCATCCTGACCCGTGCTTTCCGTGAACGTACGATGGACAAGCGCTACATCTGTCTTGTCCGCGGCATGATGAAGCCGCCTGCAGCCGTCTGCCGAGCCTATCTGCTCAAGGATGCAAAGGCTGCGCATGTAACCATACACGATGATCAGATTCGCGGCTCCCGCCCTATCATTACAGAGTATGAAACGCTCGAAGCCGGTCCCGTCAGCCGTCTGCTGGTGCATCTTGTCACAGGCCGTACGCATCAAATACGGGCGCACATGGCAGCGCTCGGTCATCCGCTTTTGGGGGACGATGTATACGGTGACCGTGCCTTCAACCGGCAGCAAAAGGTGCAGGGACGCCTCTGCCTCTGTGCCGCTCAGCTGACGCTTGATACCGCCGGGCAGCTCCCCCAGCTGGACGGCAAAACCTTTTCCGTACAATGTCCCTTTTAACGGAGGTATCTCCAATGCAGCCCATTCGTTTGATCGCCATGGACATGGACGGCACGCTCCTGACACGCATAGACCCCTCAACAGCCTATATCCCAAAGGAAAACGCCGACGCACTTCGCCAAGCAGCCGCACGCGGCATCCATCTGGCGCTTGCATCAGGCCGCATGCCCGATGATGCAAGCTTCTTCGCCATAGACGCAGGACTGCCGATGCATGTTATCAGCCTCAACGGCGGCATGACCCTTGATAAACCGCTCGGCGATCCAGTCGACAGTCGGCTCCTGCCTGAGAAAACAGCCCGACGGGTGTTATCCATTCTGCAGGAAACCACGCTGGACATTGCCGTATTCGGTGCGTGGGAAGTCGTTTCCATTCGCGCTAACCCTCTTTCATGGGCTCGGCAGAAGCTCGGCACCTACTATGGGCGTGAAGGCGGAAGACTTGTATACCGTGATTGCGGTAACGGCGTTGAAGCGCTCCTTTGTCAGACCGCCAAGATTGTGGCCATGACAGACATCGACCGCGATGGTCTGCAAAAGGCCAGAAGACGCATTCTGGCTGAATGCCCTCATGTGGAGATCTCTTCCAGCTGGTGGGACAACTTCGAGGTGAATCCGCAGGGTGCGAACAAAGGCGCTGCCCTGACTGCTTTGGCTGGAAGACTTGGCATCCCGATGTCACAGGTCATGGCAATCGGCGATAACGACAATGATATTCCCATGATCACTGCTGCCGGCGTAGGTATTGCAATGGGCAACGCCACTGCGTCCACCAAGGCTGCCGCCGATTACATCACGCTGCCCAACGATGCCCACGGCGTCGCTGCTGCAATCCGTTCGCTTGCCTTCGGCGAGGATATTCATGGCATTCAGCGCGTATAAGCAGTCATCCAAAACGCTGAAAACAAACGGAACAGCACAGCCCGGCGGATCTTTCTGAAGTGATATAATG
The DNA here is from genome assembly GCA_017465155.1 of Clostridia bacterium. Lineage (GTDB taxonomy): Bacteria > Bacillota > Clostridia > Christensenellales > Aristaeellaceae > UBA11524. Next base: position 1,240 of record JAFTWV010000072.1, on the reverse strand, counting down.
ATGGTAGACACGAAAGTGCCTATCATCATTTTATTGTGCAGCAGTATAAAAGGAGCTGAAGAAATGGCAAGGAAGTACACAATGAGAAGCAAGGAAGAACAGCTGGCAATGGTAAAAGCAGTGCTTTCAGGAACGCCAGCGCAGTATTACGAGAATCAAGGGATCGCAGATCATCACACAGTAATGAGATGGGTGAAGAAGTATGAACAGGAAGGTGAGGCTGGATTAGAGGCAAAGAAGAAACCAGGAAATCCGCTGAGTCGATATGAGCGGCGCAAGGAACTTACCTACGAGGAACAACTGCAATATCAGATAGAATTGTTAAAGCGAGAACTGGTGAAGAAAGAAGCAGAGGTTCTTCGGCTAAAAAAATTGAACGCACGAAAAGGGGGCGATACCCGAAGAAAATGATTCAGGAAATCTATGCTGAAATCCAAAGACATACGGATCAACACTCTGTCAGCGAACTATGCAGCATATATGAGGTGTCCCGCAGCGGATACTATAAGTGGCTCAAACGTGCTGGTCAGCAAAATCGTTACGAGAAGACGCAAGCAATTCTGGACACTTACGTACAGGATATCCATGCCCATTATCCGATGATGGGGTATCGCCAGGTCAGGGACAAACTATGTCTGGAGCATGGGTGGATTGTCAGCGATCCGACTGTATGGAAGTCCATGAAGCGGCTTGGTATCCAGGGGTATACCCGGCGTCGCAAAGCTCCAGCTGCCACAGGTTTGGAGCATACTCGCTATGCAAATGTCCTGGACAGAAACTTCAAAGCTGACAAGCCTTTGCAAAAAATCGTCACCGATGTCACTTACATCAAGCACCATGGTAAATGGTTCTATTTGGCTGGCTATCTGGATCTGTTCAACAACGAAATCGTTGAATGGGAGCTCAGTGATACTTTTGATAATTTCCTTGTTATGCGGCCTGCGGAGCGTCTCCTGAAAAAAACAATGAGCACCGACCACCAAGTCCTTTTGCACAGCGACCAAGGTGTCCAGTACTCATCTGCAGGTTATTGCAACCTTCTTAAAGAATACAACGTTATTCAGAGTATGTCAAGGGCCGGCAATCCCCATGATAATGCCGTTCTGGAAAGCTTCTGGGGACGCTTCAAGGATACCCTGCGCTTTCACTTCCGCTACTGGGAGTCTGATGACCTTTTCTCCGTCATACAGCAAGCTATTCACTACTTCAACTTCGTTCGTCCGCTTCGTAAGCTAAATGG
>JAFTWV010000071.1 GCA_017465155.1 Clostridia bacterium | reverse complement strand
CACCTTTCTGCTACCTCCCTTAGTTCTTAGCACAAACTAAGGGTAGCGGATTTCTCCGGTGTTGACAATGGCTCGTTTTTTTGTCCCGAGCCTGCTAACTTTTTCGCGCCCTTTTGCGTCACTTACATTTTAGCGAATACAGAATACAACCCTTGTACGAATACGCATACAACAGGCCAATAGTGGTGAAGATCGGCGGGGATATTCTTCCAGCAGACCAGCAGGCCTGCACAGATCACCGGGACAGCCCAGTTAATGACCTGTTCGACGATCTTCTTTACATACTGCTGCACGGCTTATCCCTCCTTGACTTCAGAGAACTCGCCGCTGATCCAGCCGACCTTGCCGTTGATCTCCACAGCATACCACTTCTGAGCATCGGCGGTGGCAATGTAGGTCATGGCGTCGCCCTTGTCCACCCGAGTGATAACCTTGTAGGCGGTGGAGGGACCCGTGCGCACATTCACCTTGTCGGCAGTTGCAACCACGCGCTTGCCCACCGGCGCAACAACCTCGGTTTCGTCCTCTTCTTCGCTCTTCAGGATGTCGTCCAGCACGCCCATCAGAGCTTTGTGAGTGGTGGAGCCATACTTGCCATCGACGGAGATCTGCGCATAGTTCTGGAACTTCTTCACCGCAGCTACCGTCTTGTCGCCATAGGAGCCGTCGACACCGTCTCGGTTGGCTCCATAGGTGCCGAGGTTGTAGCCCATATCGACAAGGATGCGCTGCAGCTGGGCAACATCGTCACCCTTGCTGCCCTTCTTCAACAGGCGAGCACCAAGGATGTACTTCGTAGGAGCAGACTGCGCGGGCTGCTCGGTATCGGCGTCGCCGTAATCAAGACAGGGGAACATATACCAGTGCGTCCACTTGCCATCAGCAAGGTTGGTCTCAACGCACCCGTAGCGGTACCCCTTGAATTCGAGCACCTTGCCGTTACCGTCGTAGTAACCGACGTGGCCTGAGAAGGTTACTCCGATACCGACGATCTCAGGCAGCGTGTCAATCGCGCCCCAGGGCATCCCCTTATCCTTGGCATAGGCAAACATACCAGAGGTGCCTTTGTCGGGGCAACCGTTGGAGCCGTATTTGCTGGTAATGCTGCCGTCGTTACCGATGGACTCCAGCACGCCCTGGCCGCCGTTTGTCCAACAATATCCTTTGATCGCGCCGATACAGTCGCCGCATACTTCCTTCGCCGCAATGTGCTTCTTGTAGGTCGCCATGCGGTCCGACCCGTAGTGGCTGGGGTACTGCTTGGTCTTACGGGACAAGAGGCTATTGGTGCACTTGTAGATACAGGTGCCGTACCAGTAGGGGCGGTTCAGCATCGCCCGCATGAACGCCATAAAATGTTCATTGGTGAGCGGAATCATCGCGCGGCTGAGAGGGTTCGTGTTCTCTTCCATTTCCGGTTCATCGTCCTTTCCGTAGTTGCCGGCGATTTCCGCACCGACATAATAAAAGCCGAGTATCTCACGATACCCGACCCCATGTTGTGCTGCCCAGGATGCGCCATACTGGCTCATACCTACGCCGTGTCCCTTGGTGATGGACTTTCCTGCAGCTTCGCGTTCAGCACACGCCGCAGCGTCCCAGGGATCATCCTGCGCAATGAGATACGGACGGATGCCGCCCCAGCGTTCCTCGCTGCTGACGGTTCGCCCGCCATTGGAAGATGAATAGCTGCACGTTTTGAGGATGTCGCCTTTGTAGGTGAGCACCATTCCGGCAGTATCGGCGGCAGCGGCATTTGCGTTGGGGTATTTCTTCGCGTCCCATCGAGTGGCGCGGAAAGCCTGATGGCTGCTGCTCTGATCGGTAATGCACTTATCATCCCCGATGTAGTGCATGGCAAAGGTTCGCGCTGCGATTGCCTGAGCTTTACACGCTTCAAGCGGTGCATTGCCGATCTCTGAGGCAACGACAGCCTCAACGTATTCCTCAAAGTCTACGTTGACGATGTCGCCGGATACGCATCCGAAGTACTGCAGGTTCTCTGACCGAGACACCTTGACACGAATAATCATTGGTCATTCACCGCCTTCGCTTATTCCTTTTTGCAGGGATGTGACACCACGCGATTGCGACGATTACGACAACAGAAACGATCAGAAACACAATGGCAAGTAGCGCGATCCTGATCGCAAAGCTTTGCATTCTTTCAATCACAGGCATCAGCTCCCTTCTTTGTGAGCATAAGAAAAGGAGTGCCCATGAGAGCACTCCTACTTAGCACCACGTTTCCATGTCCTCGCGGAATTTCTGTTCCGCTTCTTCCAGCTTATGACTGTCCGTTTCTATCCCATGCTGCGCCAGCAGCGCAGCTTGCTCATTGATGATCTCTAATGCCATGCGCAGCATATCTTCGAGGCGCTCAATGACTCGCAAATAGCTCATAGGTTAGCCCTCCACAGCGTCCGCAGGTTCCAGCGCAGCTGCAACGGCATCACGCCACAGGGTAGGCACATCGTCGATCGTCATGCGCCCCATCTTGATCAGCTTGACATACAGATTCACCATATCGTTTTCCTCCTTACGCAGTAATCATAGTAGAGAGTTCAACAACGGCTTCGGTCAGGTACGCCACCAGCTCCGCCAGTTCGCACACAGCATCATCCGTTGCGGTCACCTTCAGCCGTTCCAGTTCCGCCGCGGCTTCTTCCGATGCGGTAACGCTCTTCACCTTGGCAAGCCACAGCGCGGGGTTTGCGGCGATGCGGGATTCAAGGTTATCCATCCAGACGCAGTCCATCTCCCACGCTTCTGCAGTCCACACGGTAGACTCTTCGCGTTTGACCTCCTGAACGTCCGTATAGAATGTGATACTTGCCATCCGGCCCTCTTTCACCACAGAAAATGCGGGCGGCATCGCCGACAATTCCGTTCTTACTCGCATAACTGATCACCTCTTGCATGAATTTGATACTGATTCGATTATAGATGTAGTTCTCAAAGAAATACTCGCTGTCTGCGTGCTCAAACCACCCATGCAGACTTACGATGGATTGTGCATCGTGAAGCAAGACAACCGACTGCGATTCAAGCCGCTTTACTATTCGGGCAGCGATCCTCGTTGTATGGAGGAAGATGCCGCCTCGTATTTCCGTGTGATCACGATAGAAGCGGTACCCGACAAAGTCAATAGGTGCAACATGCGGACCGATGTCGTGTACATCCTTGGCAATGGCTTTGATCTCCCAACACTCCTTGATCTCCAGGCGGCTGTGCCCGGCAGCAAAGGAAATGATATCACGTACCGACTTTTCCAAATCGCGTTTGCTGGAACCAATCAGCAGAAGGTCATCAGCGTAACGACAATAGTGCGCGACAAGATTGATTCTCTTACCGCGCCGTGATTTGAACAGGTCCTGCACAATGTGATGATCTAATTGTTGAAGATAGAAATTCGCAAACCATTGCGAGGTATAGGCTCCAATCGGCAGTCCCTTCGGGAGTGCATGTGCCACCTTGTCGATCAGCTCGATCACGAGGGGGTCTTTGATTACCAGCTTGAAAAGATCAACCAGTCTGTCCTGGTCAATGTTCGGATAGAACTTCCGAACATCAAGCTTGACGAAATACTTCGCGCGGTCATCGTGCTGTACCCAGCGTTCGACAGCGCTCCGTGCGCTGTCGATGCCGCGATCTGGGATAGATCCACAGGAATGCTTATACATACCGCGCATGATGATTGGTTTGATGGCACGTATAAGCATCCAGTGTATGATATGGTCGGATAGTGTTGGACAGTCAATCTCTCGGCTCTTGCCGAACGGGGGACGAATCGTCATGTGCCGCATGGGCGACGGTATCCAGCCGTTTGCCAGCTTTTCGATCTGACGCTCCGCATAGGCGGACACCTTTTCAGGATCCAGCTTGCCCTGATGCTTCGGGTCGTCGTCAGTATAGCCGAGGGTGCGTCGCACCTGCCGGTCTTGCCGCTTGTGCTCCGTACCTTCATAGATTGCTTGGATGGCGTTTTGCTTGCTGCAAAGATCGCCCCACAAATTCCCGACTCTTTTCATCTTTTCTTGCCCTCACGGCGTTTCAATCACTTACTAAGCCGTTCCAGTCGAGCGTATTTCAGTTCTCACGAACCATGGAAAAGGGTGTGCAAAGGGAGATTGCAAATTCAGAGACCATCATACAGGATGTCGCATCAGCGTCTGTATGAGACTGGGCGAGGGATAATGACCGGCGCCGTAGTTCCAGTTCGCGTTCGAGGGCGCGTTGTTCGCGTTGAAGTAGCGCAGACCGTCGTTCGCGCCATTGTTCACGTTGCCGCGCCGCCGCACCGAGCGGACCACGTTATCGTTGACGAGGTACGCAAAAACCGAAAACCCGGCACAAAGAGCACACCGCAATCCCATTATGATAGATTATATCTATTTTCTTCTCCACCCGCCGCGTTTTGATAGGAAATATCGGATTACGATATGCCTTTTTCAAAAATCGCGCCGGCGCTTACGCGCAAGGGATTAAAGGGGGCTGCGGCCCCCTTCTGCGCTTCGCGCATTCAACCCCTTACTGGACAAAGAAAAGACCGGCGCCGGAGGCCCAGGTCGCGTACGAGGGCGCGGAGGACGCGTTGAAGTAGCGCAGACCGCCGTACGCGCCATAGTTCACGCTGCCGCGCCGCCGCACCGAGCGGACCACGGAATCGCTGACGAGGTACGCCCAGTCGCAGTAGTAGGTCGTCGAGCTACCGCCTGTCATAACCGGCACCTTGACAGTCGGATATTCATCATCGAATCCCAGCTTCTTGACATAGCCGTCCCTGTATTCGCTGGAAGGCGTGATGGTCTTCAGCTTCACAAAGCCATTCTCCGCGGTCAGATCAGCCACACCCGGATTGGTAGAGAAGCGGGTCTGGTCGGGCAGGTGATACCATTCGACATGGTAAACATCCGTGGCATCTTCCACGCGGACGTCGAACAGGTCACCAGCCGTCATGAACTGATTGCCATAGGTGTTCTCGCGCCAGCGGTACATCATGGGATACTTACCGCTGGTGTTGCTGATGGGAGAGCCGGTATGGCCGAGAACCGCTCCGATGCCGTCAATGGCGCCTACGCAGGTACCGGCGAGCCAAGGCCTGGAAGCAGCCAGGGTGGTGCCGATGACCACGCTACCGCTGCGGTCTTCTCCGTCATAGGTAATCCGCATGTATTCGCCGTTGGAGGTAGGAGTGCCTGCAGCGTCGCACAGGTCCAGAGCAGTAACCTTATTGTACGCAGAGCTATTGGACGGCGTGCTCCAAGGAGTATCGCACATCTGAATCGTCTGCCCCACCACGAAGGACTGTCCGTGCGCCTTCGCGAGGACGATCTGATTCGCAGCCGGCGCCGCAACGATTTTATGAGATTCGCTGTAAGGCAGCGTGCTTGCACCCTGCATCACATTCTGAATGTTCTGCGTGGCAAACTCAATGGTTTCCAGCAGCCATTCGTAGTGATCGACAGCCGTAGGTTCGATGATGGCGTAGTCGCTGACAACGCCCTCACCGTAGGTCTTGGCAAAGTCACGCAACGCCTTATAGCTGCCGTACACATTATGGCCACCAGGCAGAGAGACGGCATCACCGTTCTCGTCCAGCGTAATGGGATAGCACGGGATGTAGGTCTTGCTGCGGATATTGTCATCACGATCAACACAGACGGGATGGATATTCCAACCCGGGAACTGCTGGGCGGACACGCCGATGATGTCACCGTCCTCGATGTAGAAGAAGGGCTCGATCTCAACGGCCACATAGTTACCCATGGAGCCATCCTCTGCATAGTCTGCATCGCCGTAATAGGCGTTGACATTGAAGACTGCACGATCGACGCCTGCGGACCAGTTGCCAACGCACTTGCGGCGGTTGAAGGGGGCATAACCGTCGAAATCGGAGTGGGCCTCAACCGTGTCGGTACCAGGCGTAGCAGTCTTGCCTACGCTGTCCCACAGGCGAGTCAGAGCAGCCTTGGAGCCGCCCACACCCTGCACGCCGAAGCGCGGCTGCGTGGTGATGTATTCATCCCTCGCCAGATAGTAGGCGACATTGTTCGCGTCCCAGTGCAGCGGATTGAACGCTTCCGGCGTAGTGATGTTGACATTCGCCCGATGCATCGCACCGCCATGGAGCACGAAGTCACCACGCACATACGTGGCCTTGGGCGAGTACTCCGGAGCAATGACGGCATTGAATTCGCCGCGGCTCACCAGAGTGGACGGAGCGGTAGCAATGGTAATGCTGGACAGGCTGGAAATGATGGTCTTGATGTCGTAGGTGCGGACGTACTGCGCGGAACTTTCGGGGGCAATCCAGTCGGGATTGTCGCCGAAGGTCACATAGCAGTACAGGATGTTGGAGCCGCCCTGCGGGTCCTTCACGTACACGCCCAGCTCGTTCACGAAGAAACCAGTAGCCAAGCCGGTGTTGATGTACTGCACCGTGATCGTAGCTTCGCCACCCGTAAATGCGACATTCGCAAGAGAGGCGTCGCAGATCTTCTTGACCAGAGAGGTTCGCGCTCTGCACGCAGCTTCGCCGGTGCTGACACCAGCGCCCAACTCCGCCTTCACAATCTCCAGCGTTCCCTGGGAAGCGATCAGGCGGTTCAGTACCTCATAGCCTTTAGTGGTCAAGTACGCGGTAAGTGCCATGTGTATTCACCCTTTCATGTTGTCGATATTGTTACTCTGGCACTATTGGCGATGCCCTTCGTGCCCGAATAGCCCGTTTCATCAATGCCGCTGTGTCGGCAGTATTCAAGAGCGCACAGGATGTAGCCGCTGTTCGCTGTCGGAACGGAGCCAGCCCGCCCGCTGTCAGACGCCGCACTGTGCGTCGGGTATTCCATGCTGCATACAGCAAAGCCGCTATTTGCACACATAGATGCGCCAGCTTGCGCCATATCGTCCGTGGCGCGATCTGGCAAATAATCCATAGGACACGAGAGGCGCGCATCGTCGAGCGTTGCAACAGCCCCTGCGCGCGAGGATTCGTCTCTAACTTCGACGATGATGTTCACGTCCATACCGACGCCCATAGGTTTGGGTATGATGTAGCCCGCGAGGATCAGTTCTACCATGACAGGTTCGATTTGACCAATGACCTCAACAGACATGGTCATGTCCTGGTTGTCGTAATACCTCGCCTGCAGCTGACTCGCCATCGTCGCATCCCAGATTCCCTGGAAGGTGCTCTCTGTTCCATCCCAATGGTTTTGGATAATCCTCGCCAGTATCACCTGACGGAATGCGTTGTCGGAAAGGAGTGATGGCAAGCCAGGGATTGCAACAGGCGGGAATCGCCTGTCAACGCCGACCTTCTTACCCACTACATCAAGCTGGACGCCTACGGCGTTGTGGGCATCGTACGCTGCCGGGATGTCCTTTGCTACCCGATGCGCTCCATCGACCATTTCAAGCAGGGCGGTCAGATGGGCCATGAAACGAGGCTTCGTTTTGTGCTGCGATTCAACGCGATCCAGATACCGCTGGATATCTTTTTCAGCCATAAACTCCACCGTCCTTATTTCACAGTGACCGAGATAAGCGGCTCGCGCCCCTTGGCGACCTCGTTGTAGGCAATCACCACATCCTCAATGCCGAGGTTATCTCCCTGTCGTGCAGCCACAACCGAAGAGATGGAAAACGCCGGCGCACGGGGATCGCGGTTCACCTGCTGCGCCACCATCCATATGATGGATGTGGTGAGGTCGGTACCGATGGAGAAGGAGTCGAGATACTCTACGATGGCCGTCTTGATCTCCTGAGGCACGGAGGCAACATACCCAGCGCGGGGCGTGATGGTAATCGCGATTTCGACATCAACATATTGCAGGCGAGAGAACTGGATCGTTTTCCGCTGACCGTCCTGAAGGATGATCTCCACGGATTTGTTTCCATACGTCCCGCAGCCGCCACTCTTCCGCAGGTTAATGGCATTGGCGATCTCTTCATCCGATCCGCCTTCCACGACGCAGCAGATACTGTTGGGAGGAATCCCGTTTGCATCAGTAACCTTCTTGTCGTTTTCATACACAGCCTTTCGGTTCACGCCCTCGATGGCTCCGAGGGCACCTACAAGACCGCTCACAAGCGACTGCGACGGCAACGCCGTGCTTTCTGCCTGGCGTGCACGCAGTTCGCTGTCTGCTTCTGCAACCGTGCCGGTAACAGCTTCGCCATCGTTGGTCACAGCTTCCCACCCGCGGGTAGGAGTCATGATGCGCGCGACAGTTCCGGGAGCAGCCTGAATGATGCCAGTTTCACGGCATACCGCCTCCACCGATACCGTGCCACCATCACCGATAACCACCGTTGAGGGCAGATCCCATATGTTGCCGTTAACATCCGAGACAATGCCGTTGACGATCGTAGTACCGGCAGTACCGCTGATCAGCAGCTCCACCGTGGACTTTCGCGCTTCCTTGCGCGTGATTCCGTTCACAGCAACGACATAGTCAAGCCCCGTCCCAATAGCTGTGACAGGGCTGTGAGAGTTATAGGCAATCTCGCACGTCTGATACGAATCGAATATCTTCTCTGCGAAAGCGGAAAGCATCTGGTAATCTTGCGAATCGTTGCCGAGGTATATTCCACTCCCGTAGATATCCTGCATCTTTTCCACAAGATCCTCCAGGATGTCATTGTACGAGGGATAGTGGAATCCGCTCTCGTCAATGTAGGGGACAAAGTAACTCACGTGTTCACCTCCGCCTCTATCACACCGTATACGGTCTGTACCTTACACTTGAACGAATAATTTCGATTGGTGATCGTAGATTCCACATCGAAAACGCTGATTACTCCGCGAGTGTCCATGATTCGGTCAATAACCATCAGATCAATCGCCTCGCGATTTTCGTCGGTGGTCGTTGACCCCAGGATGCCATTAAAATAAGGCAACGCGCCGACGTCGCCTTCCCACCATTCTCCCTCACAAGCCGCAAGGCGCGTCTGGAGAACTTGTCGCATGGCTTCTGCATCGCTGAGAAAGTCTGCGTTCCCACGACCAAACATCATATCGCCGTTTTCATCCACACGGCGATACTTGAGCTGTGTTTCGTATTGAGCAAGCACTTAACCGACCTCCTTTTCAGAATCAGCCTGACGGATTGAGAACCTCCCCGGTTTGCGTTGCGCCCTCAGAAACGCTGTGCTTGTGGCTGCTATAGGCCGATCCGTTGATAGTGACATGACCGAACAGATTGACCGAGCCGCCGCTGATGCTGATGCCGGCGCTTCCGGAGTCATTCTGGAGCCTGACGCCAGACCGGGGGATACTCGGCTTCCGCACCTGAGACCAGCACCCCAGAATAGCGAAGCCATCCGACAGGTCGTGTCTTCGGCTTTCTGCCTGAGACTGCACGCCGCCTGATTGCCACCATGAGTCGATGCAGCAGTCTGCAAAGACGACAAGGCATTCATCTCCCTTGGTGGGAGCGAATACGAGTGAATAGCCGCCAGCCCTAGGCATAACAACCGGCACGTCAACAAGAAGTGGGATTTCCATTTCGGTCTCCGTCCCTGCGTTGGCTACCTTTTCACGGATAGCCACCTGCACCGTTACCGTCTGCGCGTCAGCATCCCAAGACTGAACAATACCAGGCATCGCTACGCGGACATCATAGGACGCTGCCCGCATGCCTGCCTGCAGCATACCTCCCATATCGCCTGTCCGTTCATCAACAGGTCTCATATCATCACCTCCACGGGTTTGTGGCGTCGCCAACAAGACCGTCAGGCTTGGCCCCTGATTGGGTGATGGCCTCGAAGGTGCAATACCAGGTGTCACCACGGGTATCTCCCTCGTAGACCAGCTTCACAATCCGATAGACACCATCGGTATTGATGCCAGCCACAGCAGTTTCAGAAGATGCCGAGGCCTGCTTAGCCGCCACGAGCGAGGCGTTGATGTACACGAGGGTGTTCAGTTTGATTGAGGGGTTAATAAGGCATTGTGCACTCACACCATCATCAGTCTGCGACGGAGTACCGATCAAGCCGGTCATTGGGTTCAGCTCCACAGCCTTGTTCGCGCTGTAATCTGATGCCGCCACGATATTGACAACCCCATCTTCGATGTAGAACTGACTTTGCGCTGCAACTGCTACATTGGACAGATACTTAGCCGATCGGCCGAACAGAGTCTTCCCACGAGGGAGCACCTTGGTGGCAAGGGATTCAGTCAACATCCCCGTCTGCACGGGAGAGCCGCCTTTCTTTGTGCATACAGCTACGACGTCGCTATGCGTACTTCCGGCGCTGATGGTGGTTGCTGTGAAGCTGGAATTGAGGAATGCGTCGCCATCCTGACAGATCAGCGTAAGGACCAGATCAGTTCCCCCTTCCCGAACTATGTGCGGTTGAACGATCTGGCCGGTGAAGATCATGCCGTAATTGCCATTTTCATAACCAGCCTCGAGAATAACGGTGTCGCCAGCCTTGATGCTGCTAATCGTATCGCGTGAAAGGTTATAAATCGCAATCTGGGAGTAATTCGGCGTTTCGCTGACTGACTTATCCACATAAAATGAACAACGAAGTGCTGACACATCCAGCCCCGTTCCGCCCGTTTTCGGGATAACGAGCACACGGTATTTTCGCATATACTGTTGGTACCCACTCGTGATGCTCATTATGAATCATCCCCCCAGACGAGGACGAACTCGGTACCAAGATCGGTTAATCCAGGGATGTTCCGATCAGTCTGTTCGGTGACCTTGATAATCATCGCCGAACCGATTCCGAGGTGTTGAAACTGCCGCAGGAGATCTGCGGCAGGGCTCTCTCCCGTCAGAAGCGGTACATTGCTGATTAGCATTTTAGCCGTCGTACCATCTGAAACATCCATCTTCCAGAACTCACCCTCTGTGTTATAGCGAAGGTGGAGAATCAGCGGTATGTTCTCCTTGTTGACCTCAACCGTGATGTGGATTTCCTGATCAGGAGTAGTGTCGAGCGGAATTTCATTCCATGCCATGGATATACCCCCTTATTTCAAAGCTACGGCCGTAAAGGCTTTCTTTACCGCTGCCTTCGCCAACGATGTTGCTTTGGCTAAGACGGTGCTGCTGGGTTTCGTCGTTGTCTTTGTCGTAGTTACTGTTGTTGCAGTCTTGGCTGCGGACAGAAGCGAGCTTAGGACTGATTGTTTCTTGGAAGAAGACGAGGACGAGCTACTGGACGGACTGCTGGATGAAGTGCTCGGCTTCTTCGCTCCACTGCCTGATCCGTTGCTTGATGTGTTGGTCGGTGTAGACGAAGACGCAGTAACCTTCTGCTGTACCGTGATTGTCGATACGCTTACCATTTCGATCTGACGGAAATAGATAGTGGCTTTCAGAGCGTTCATCGTCGTGTAGTCATCGGGAGCACTCATAGAAGTAATGACCATATTCTTGTAAGACTGCAGCCTGGTAATGAGCGTGACAGGCTCTCGCTTAGCCATAATCGCTCTGAGTTGGGAGTAAGCGTTGACGGAATGGTTGGTGCCAGCATAAGTAACCGCATCGCTCATGCCGATTTCCAACGTTACCTCGTCAGGTTCGGCATACGCATGGTCGCTGATAGATGCACCCGTTTGGACAGGATGCTGCGTGACCGTCACGTTGGCCATGTGGTCTGTACGGAAAACAGCATCAAAAGTAAATCGCCCGTAGGATGGGCTGACTATCATCGTAAGAGAACTCATTCGCCCACTCCCTTCTCGGTGTAGTTGAATCAGGCCTTTTTCGTAAGGCCACGAAAAAGGCGCCGCCCTTGCAGGCGGCGCCTTGTGTGATAGTTATTGGTTATTCTGCGTTGAAATGAACTGTAACCCCTTCGACATCAAACAGCTTCTTATAGCTGGCATTGGACACGTGGAATTTGAATTCGATATCCTCAATGGCTTCATACGCATGGATGTCCGCCTCATGGAGCCGGATCTCCAGCGTCGCCTTTTTGTTCTTCCCTGCACCGATGCCTACGATGCTGCCGCCGTACACCTCCCAGCCGTTCACGCAGCAGTTGTCAATGTAGACGCCAATATCTTCTGCGCTCCCATTGAGAACAGCAGCTTCAAGCAGCATCACATGCTTGCCCTCGCCCCATTCAGCAATGGTGTAATTACCGGTCAGGTATACTGTTACGTCACCCTGTTCAAAGAGAACCGTTTTCCCGCCAGCCACCAGCTCACGCTTTGCGAGTTCGCCCCGGGCGGAGTTGATGAGGGCGTGAAGTTCGTCATTGCTCATAGCAGCGACGTCAACACCTTCCGCATAGGCAATACTACCCACGAGCAGAAGCACGACAAGAACAGCAGCAAGGATGCGTTTCATTTTGATTTACCTCCAATGGAATTGAAATGTGTACTCATTGTACTACAAATCCATCCATCAGGCAAGAGCTGACTTGATGTTCCGAAGCACGATACGCTCCTGATTGCGAGCAACATTATCCGCAGTACTCTTGGCGTCGGTACCATGTACAACAATGTTCGCCGGAGCGTTGATGGTGGTGTTGTTGGTCGTGGTGTTGTTGGTAGAGGAATTGGTCGCGTAGGAAGGGGTGATGTTCCGATCCGCTGCACCGCCCAGGGCTGCAGCTGCCTCCCTGGTCGATTGCACCGTCATACCAAGCTCAGAGGCCGCGGAGCGAATCAGGGCGATTGCTCGCTGCGGCTTGGTTACGGGAATGACATATTCTCGTCCATCTTCACCGATCTTCGCATCCGTTTCTTTATCGACAACGCCGCCGAAGCTGAAGGCTTTCTGTGCGCTTACGCTCACGGAAATGGAACGAGGAATGCTTGCAAGGCTGGATTTGATGGCTGACACCTGAGACTGCACATTACTGGCAGCCTGGGCGAATTTCGAAGTCATGCTGCTCGCAAGGCTGGAGAATACAGAGGCAACCGTAGACGGGAGAGAGTTAATCCCGCTCTGGACACCAGAGGCCATCTGCTTGGCGGCTGCTACAATGCCATTAAAGGCTGTTGCAATCGTCGTTGCGGTCGTTGTGGAGCTGGTGCCGATGGTTGCCATAGTCCCACTGAAAGACGTCCCAAGGGCCGTCGCGCCGGTGTGAACGGCAGCCATACTCGTGTTGGCTCCCGTGCTCAGTGCGGCTATGCTGGCCGTAATGGCCGTGTTGGCTGCCTCGGCAGCCATGGCGAGCAGTTGGAACGAAGCATCGCTCAGCGTCACCATGTTGGCAAAGATGGCAGATACTTCCGTATCGGTTCCCGCAAAGGCTTCGATCAACGCCGCCTTTGAGGACGCGCCGGCTTCGCCCGAGCTGGTTTCCGCGGAGGCCGCGGCAGCATCATCTTCGCTGCCCCACCCGAACAAGGAAGCGAACCAGCCGCCAACGGAGGAAGCGGCGGACTTGACGCCTTCCCATGTCTCAGATGCCCATGTGGCTACATCACCCACGGCGTTGGAGACGGTCGTGCCAATTCCAGAGAAGGTCGTACTGAACCACTCCGTTACGCCAGAGAATGCAGATTGTATGTCAGACCATGCACCAGCCGCCCAGTCCGAGACCGCCGAGACCTTATCGGATATGTTGATACCATCGAAGAAGCCGCTAATGGATGTGGCTGCCCCCGACAACGCTCCACTGATAGTGGACCACGCGCCAGCCGCCCAATCAGACACAACGGCTACGCTGCTGCTGATGTCGATTCCGCTGAACCAGCTTGCAATGGTGCTTCCGGCAGACGACAATGCACCGCTGATCGTAGACCACGCACCTGCCGCCCAATCAGATACGGCAGAAACGCTTGCGGAAATGTCGATACCAGAGAACCAGCTGGAGATAGTTGTCGCTGCGCCGGATAGTGCGCCTGAAATGGTGGACCAGGCAGTTGTCGCCCAGCTTGAAACGTCGCCTACCGCATCAGAAACACTGGTACCCGCACCCGTGAACCAGCCCGTGACGGTGGACACGGCGCCCGACAACGTGGACGAGATCGTATCCCACGCCCCTGTTGCCCAATCTGCAACGCCGCCGACAACTGAGGATATACCCGAGCCAATCCCAGAGAACCAACCTGTAACAGTAGCATACGCCCCGGAGAGCGTATCGCTGATGGTAGTCCATGCCGTCGTTGCAAAAGTAGATGCGTCACCCGCGGCGTCACTTGCGCTGGTACCAGCGCCGGTGAACCATCCTGTGACGGTGCCGACAATGCCGGAGAAGAAACCGCTGATAGAATCCCATGCGGAGGATGCCCACGCTGCGACATCACCAACGACGCCGGAGACGCTATCTCCGATGCCGGTAAACCAACCCGTGACGGAAGTGAGGACGCCAGACAGGCTGCCCAAAATGTCATTCCATGCGGTTGATGCCCAGGAGGATACGCTTCCTACAACGCCATCTACTGCGGTACCGATGCCAGTAAACCATCCGGCTACTGTATCTTTTGCCCCAGACAGCGTGTCGCTGATGGTAGTCCATGCGCTCGATGCCCATTCGGCCACATTCCCAACGGCGGTAGAGATACCATCGCCAAGGCCCATGAACCAGCCCGTGACGGTGGTATATGCGCCGGAGAACAGGCCGGATATGGTAGACCAGGCCGTGGAGAACGGAGACGACACGGCGTCAGAGGTACCTGACAGGCCCGCATCGCCTGTGATCGAGCTCCAGATTCCCGAGAAGAAACCAGTTACCGTATCCCATACGCCTTTAATGGCATCCCATGCGCCGGTGAACGGAGCGGAAAGCGCAGAGAGGATCCCGCTCAGGCCTTCGCCGGAAGTGATGGTTGTCCACAGGTTGGAGAAGAACGTGCCAACGCCGCTGAAATTATCAGAGATCGTATTCCACGCATCCACAAAAGGCTGGGAAATACTCGTCCACAGACCTGCGAGGGTGGTATCTCCCGTGATAAGTCCCCATATCCCAGAGAAGAAGCCGGTAATGGAGTTCCAGATCGCCCGGATGAACGCCCACGCATTTCTGAACGGGAGTGAGAGCGTGTTGAACAGGCCGGATAGAATGGGATTGCTTTGGATGCCCTCCCATATACCCACGAAGAAGTCCGTCGCGCCGGACCACGCTGCGACGATTCCATCCCAGATGCCGCTGAAGAAGGAAACAACACTTCCCCAGGCTCCCTTGATGGCTTCCCAGGCACCAACGCACCAGGCTTTGATTGCTTCCCACACTTCGGCTGCTTTGGCCTTGACTACATCCCAGTTTTGATACAGCCATACACCCGCGGCGACGAGTGCGCCGATTGCGGCGATAATAAGGGTCGTCTTGCCTCCGAGCAGGGTAAGGATGCTGGAGAATCCCTTGAACGACGTCACAATATTCTTGATCGTATCGACCAGCTTAAGCCCCTTGAACAACGCGAACGCTGCAACGATACCTGCGATAAGCGGTTCAATCAGGCCCATTTCATCAAGCCACGAAACCACGCTTACCGTCGCGTTCCATACCGTGGTCAAGAAACTGGAAATCCATCCTATCACCTTCTGAACGGCAGGAGCAACCTTTTCAGCCCATTCGATGCACTTTCCCCAGAAATCACCGAACACGCTCTCGCCGCCCTCGAGGTACGTTACGAAATCGTCAACGAGCAGGAGGATCCCCGTTACAATGGCCGTAATCAGGGCGAACCTTGACTTGACCATTGTTATGACTGCGAGGATTGCTGCGCCTGCCAGCTTGATAGGACCAGGCAAAGCACCGATGGCTGTTGCAACACCCTTTACAGCTGTGACAACAGAATTGAAAATCTGCACCACCCAGCCGAAGCCGGTAGCCACTGCTTCGGCCACCTTCTCGATGTTGCCAGCAAACCAGTCCTTTAGGCCGGTCATTGTGTCATGAAACTTCGTCAGAGGTCCCTCGGCGACAGTCTGCACCTTGTGGTATATCCACTGCATGGCATACTGTCCGATGACTTTCAGCTGCAAGAATCCGTCCTTCAGCCGATTTATCATGGTCAGGCCTTGCGCAGCTTCGGGCAAAGCCATCTGCTGTCCCAATGCTTGCAAGTCATTGAAGGTCTCATTCAGAGAATCACTCGCGGCGATTTCCTCAGCCGTCTTGCCCATGGCAGACAGGGCAACATTGTAGGCGCGGGTTTCTTCGATCGTCTTGCCAAGCTCTTTCGCACTGGCAGCAAGCGATTCATTAAAAGCGACAACGCGGATAACCGCATTCTTGACGATGTCTCCGATGATGAATCCTGCGGCGGCTGCAACAACCTGTTTCAGCTTCTGCGTGACATCTTTCAGTTTGTCGCCGAGCTTGTCAACGTTCTTCGCGCCTTCCTTGGCGCCGTCCATTTTCGCCTTCTGACTGGCTCTGTCGAAGTCCTTCGCCGCCTGTTCGGCTGCTTCGCCTGCGGACTCGGTTTTGTCTCCGAGGTTCTGAACCTGTCCTCCGGCGACCTGCGCCGTGGAGCCGACCTGCGACTGTGCATTGGCAAGGGTGCCTGCGGCTGTCGCTGCGTCAGTATTAGATGCGGAGAGATCTTCGGAAGCTCGGGAAGCCCTTTGGAGATTATCTGCACTCGCAGAAACAGCAGCAGAAACGGCGTCCTGAGCGTCTGCCATCTCTGCTGCTGTCTGCGCTGCATTCAATTCATTCTGCGAAAGACCGTCCACCGCCTCTGCGGCATCGTCAATCGCACCGGCCGCCTCCTCCATCTGGGAGTTGCCGTTACGGAATTCGGAAAGGAAGGATTTGATCGCCGCGCCGGTTTGAACGAGTATCTCTCCGAGATCATTCACGATCTGCTGGAGCTGGTTGAGCGTGTTATCCGCTTTCTGAGCTCCGCTTTCATCTACCTCAAACCCTATGCCAACAAGGTAATCCTTCAAGGTTGCGGGCATTCAAATTCACCTCCCTTGCATAGCACGTTCAATACGCGCTTGTTCTTCTGCTCGCCGCTCGTTCTCACGGCGAACGGCGAGCATTTCATGGGCATCAAGCAGATCCTCCAGGGAGTATGTGCCATCCCACGTTTCGTGCTGACGCCACATCCCATCTACCACAGGGGCAAACAGGTAGGCGTCATAGTTTACTGGTTCTGCGACGATCCAACCCGGTTGAAAAGCTGCTTCAAACCCGAGTTTTTCCCGTCGAAAAAATCCGAGGCGCCCCACTTGATGGCCTCAAAGCAAAGCCGGAGGGTCAGCGACATGTCGTATTCCACACCTTCGACGCCGTAGTTGCCAGTATCGTCGATGATGGGGGCAAGGCCAGCCGAGAGGTTTGCATAGCACACGCGCAGACACTTGTCCACAAGGTTGTCGATGTCGTTGTCGCTCAACGTATCGAGTACCGCAGACACAGCGTCGTAGACGGCATTGTCGTCCATGGACTTGTTCTCGCCGTTATCGCCGGAAAGGGATTCGAGCATAGGAATGAGGGGCGCGGCCTTGGAAATCACAAGGCGCGCCAGCTTCAGACCCGTTTTCGCATCGAATTTCTTGATAGAGTACACATCTTCGCCGATGGTAACCTGGGTATAGATATTGGTGGGCATGTCGCTTCCTCCTTATCAGATGTGATTAACCGTTAATGGTAGCAGCCATCAGATTCCACGTCACCTGCTGGCCGGTCTGCTGGTAGGCAGCATCAGGGCGCTTCTGGGGAGAAATGCCAGACATGTTGATGGTCTCACCCAGCGAGGGGTTCTTCAGCACCGCGCTGGCCTTCGCCCATTCGGACGTGGGCGCAGTGAGCAGGTAGGACATCAGCTTTTTCAGCCACACGTGCGCGCTGCTGGTCTGCTGGATAGCAATGGCGATGGTGCCGTTCTTGGTGTGGATCTTGGAAACCATCACGGAGCCATCGGCAGCGACATCGTGCTGGGTATTGTCGTTTGCGCGGGACACGGTAACGCTGCCGACGCCTTCGCCGGTAATGGTACACTTGCCGACGCTGGGATGGGACAGCACGAGGGAAACATCAGAGAAGCTATAAGTGGTAGTGGCCATTTGTTTTTACCTCCCTTCGGATTACTGCATATCGACCTTGATGATCGCGCTGTGCATTGCGCCAGCAATGTTGACGCACACATAGATAGGCGGGCAGATGCGCAGTGCCTTGTCAGCAGCAGACTGGGCGACAACCGGCTCAGCCTGGCACATATAGCCAGCCTCGAGCGTATCGCCCTTCTCCAGGTCGAGGACGGACACGCCATTCCACACGCCAGGAGCGAGGAAGCCGCGGCTCACGGCATCCTGGCACGCGCCGTTGCACGCCAGGACGAACTGCAGGGCGCCAGCGTCCGTATAGGGAATCTTGGTCTTGGTATTCGCCAGCGTATCCATACAGGCGATCTGGATGTCGTTGGTGAGCTGGTCGAGACCAATCACCTCGTCGTACCAGGCGCCAGAAGCGGTCACGCCGGGTTCGAGGACCTTGTAGGTACCGCCGCGGATGATGTAGTAGTTCGCGTTCTTGGCCTTCAGGTTCGCAACCTCCGTCTCGGAGAGATCGTCAGGAGCGACGCCGGCCAGCGTCTTGAAAGCCATCGTGTAGGCACTGCCAGCGGCACCAGTGTTGGCACCCATAGCAAAGCCCATCGCGGCAGCGGCAGCGTAGGGAGTGGCCGAGAACATACCGAAGGACTGCTTGATGCTCTGCGCCATGAGCGTGCTGAACACATCATCCTTGCCGTCACCCTTCGCAGCATCAGAGCCGTCGTTGTAGAAGTAGGTCGCGCGGATCGTCTCGACATAGGCAGCAACGGCCTGATGCTCTGCCAGTTCGAGTTCGCCGGCACAGTACACGCCATACCAGGTCGCGTTCTTGTTGCGACACTCAGTAATGGCGGCAACCCACGTTTCGCTTTCGCCGCAGACGCCCACAACGAGCTTCGCGGGAGCAGGATCCTGGGAGAAGTAGAGAGTGGCAGCCTTGTACTCGGCATCAGTTTCCTTGAAGCCGTCAGCCACCATGCCATCAAGGCCGGAATAGACCTTGCAGCGATCGGTCGTAGTGATATGGGTGGACTTGCCCACAATCAGACCCGTGTTGAAACCCACGCGCGGGGTAGCGGCAGTGGGCGCAGACACAACAACTTTGATGATATCGTCGATTTTCAGAGAAGGCATCGTTTTCCCTCCTACTCGGTTTTAGTTATCACATTGGGAGCTACAAGCATTTCTTCGGCGGCATACTCACGCCGCACGAGCTCGTAGAATTGTGCAGTTAAGTCGCACCGTTCCCACCATTCGCCAGTTTCGTCGGGCTCAGGCACACGGGCTGCTGGCGGAATGTGAGGGAGTACCGCCAACGATGAACATCGCAGCAGCTGCTTGACATTCTCCCGCAGTATGCCGATGCGGATGTTTTCTGCATCAGAGTCGGCATCTGGGCCATAACACACCCAAGTCACGGAGTGGCAGCGGTGATAGGTAACGACTTCTATGAGGTCGCCTGTGCGCCGATCTGGTTCATAGGCGCGGTCATGAAGATTCCCGTAATCATCAACTCCAGGTACAATCCTCAGGAATACGACATTTTCATCTCGTTTCCAGTTGCTGTTGCCCGTTTCTGATGTCGGCCAGCTGATGCGGACTCGCTTTTGCACTTCCTCCCTGGTTTCATCCAGGCCGAGTGCAAGAACGGTGACCTTCCACATCACATCTTCAAGCTGTTCGCGGGAGAGGTTTTTCGTTGCCATAACATCACCTCTTTTGTGCATAGGCGATGCAGTATCCGTATTCATCCAAACGGTCTACACGTATCACCTTGTACTGTTCACCCATCCAGGTAACATCATCGGCAATGTCCTCGCCTTCGGTCAGATGCAGTATTGTCTTGGTGTATATGGCAACAATGCCTTTACGCCTTTCGCCTTCGGGGAAGGTTGCAAGCTGCTCCGCCGAGGGAGGTACCATAATCCCTGTGCCCTCGATGGTTTCAGAGGTTTTGACACGGAATCTCCCGCCGTCCCATTCGCCGGTTCGACGCAGGACAATGAATTCTTTTGCACCAAGGTCAGGATCGTGCAGCAGATCCGTCACATCCGGCATGAGTGACATCGGCTATCATCCCTCCTCGATCACATGGGTTATTGATCTGCGCAAGCTGCCGGTGTCGATCAGCGGCACAGCAGAGGTCTTGGGTTCTGCATAGAACGGTTTGCCCGAGATACGATTTCGCATCCAACCACCAGTAAGCGTGAAACCTGAATTGGGGGCGTGGTTGCCGGAGCCAATGTAATCCTTCGCGGCATTTTCTCCGGCTTGCCCAGCTTTATCAAGCTCAGCCCTGGCACCGCCTCCGTTACCGTCCGCAGCTGCAGCAGCCGCGGCCTTCATGTGCCGAAGAATCTGCTGTTGTGCCGCGTCCTGCTCAATGGCGGGTTCGAGGAACGGTCTCGCAGGAATTCTTAGTCTCGGGGATCCCTTGGAATGGATAAAGGCAAGCTCCACGTTGGTGATACCTTTGCTGTCACGGGAGGCATTCGCCGCAGGGATGCCGATATAGCACTTGTTCTTCTGAAGGAACCTCAAAGCCCGTCTGATGCCGGCAAATCCTTCGCCGCTCTCCTTGATCTGCATGTAGTCACCTCCGTCCTCACCATACGTACATTCCGCCCTTGCCGAGCATCTTGGCAAGCGTGGCAAACTGGGTGCCGTACGTGGTCTGCTTCCACGCTGCCCAGCCAGTAAGGTCGCTGTTTACCTGAGACACATCGAGGCCGACAGAGACGGGGCCAACGGTCTTGCTCGTGACCATTCCCTGCGACTGCCCAGCTTTCAGCAGGTCGCCGCGCGATGCCCCTTCTCCAGGCGTATTCAGATACAGCGTAACGAAGTGGGCGATATACAGGCGCATACCTTCCTTCCAAAGGCTGTGCCAGCGGGCCTCCTTGACGGAGTTGTGCGCCATTTCCACATAGCCCTGGAGGATGTCGTCGCCGATAATCTCCACAGAAAAGCCCGGCATTGCCGCGCGGAAATCTGCAACGGTATATGCCGGGTTCTCTCCATCACGAATATTAGACGCCACCATTCGGGCGTTCTGAACATTCATCACTTGGCATCATCGCCCTTGTCGTCGGCGGTGGTTTCGGCGGTTTCCTCGCCCTTGACACCGTCGCCCTTATCCTTGGCGGGCTTGCCGCCGTTCTTCTTGTGGGCGTTCTTCTCGGCAGCATCGCCCTGCTTGGTGGTCTCGAACGCAGAGAGGGCGCCAGAGGCCATGGCCATGCGATAGGTGATGTCACCCTTGAACTTATCCTCGATCTCGGCGAAAGACTTGAAGGGCACCTTCATCTGCGTGCCATCGTCAGCGGTCAGCAGGAAGGTGGTGTTGGAGTTGTTGAAAACCTTGACCATCGTTGTCATTCCTTTCTTTCACATAGTATGGCATCGTATTTGGCCGGAAAGGGCCATGGAGCGCGATTCGCGTCCCTTTCTATATTCCACATAGGTTTTACCCTGAGTGGTGCGGAAGAGCCGTTGCAACGCGCTCCATGGCCTATTCTTGGCAAACCATCAGATGCCGTCCATATACAAAGCGTGGGTACGATACGGCCACTGCAGCTCGGAGAACTGGGTGACGTAGGGGGTCAGGTAGGCCAGGTGTTCAGCGGAGGCCTGGGTCATCATACGCTGCAGGGGCACGGTGATGTCGAAGCGCACACGATCATAGTCGTTGCAGTAGGACACCATGCGGTTGCTGTTGCCGGTACCGGCGCCCTTGCACCACTGGCAGGGAGAGATCACGAGATCAATGCCCTGGTTGCGGCCGAGGTTGTTCTCCAACAGGAACTGCAGGATGGACTTGTCGCCGGTGACGCCGACCTTGGTAGCAACCAGGTAAGCGTAGTTCTCCGGGGGAATCAGGATGTGATTCGCCATGCCGGAGAGATCGTACTCACAGGCAGCCCAGGTGGCGAGCAGCGCACGGTTCACATCGGCCAGGATTTCATCGGGAGTCTTGCCCTTCCACTGAGTGTCAGTGCCATCAGCGGTATGGGGCGCAGCGGTGACGGTGCTGATCTGGGGATCGTTGACCAGACCGTAGCTGCCATGGGAGGCGAAGCCGACATAAACGCTCTCGTCCAGCTTCTTGTCGTGGACGAGGTGCAGGCCCTTGTTCAGAACATCGTCCAGATTGCGGCCGATCTTCTGGAGGCGCTGCTGATCGATCAGCGGAACCTTCAGGATGTGACCCCACTGGAAGGTCTTGTAGGAGTCCTTGCCGATGTCAGCCTGCATGATGGGCAGATCGTTGGATTCGGGACCCATCAGACCACCATCGGTACCGCCAGTAGAGGCGTAGGACACATCGAACACAGAAACGGAATCGACCCAGCCGCCGCCAGTCTTCACAGGCATGTCACGGGGCCAGGTAATGGAAGTCAGAGGCTCATGCAGCTTCTCGTCGCGCTTTTCCAGCTCGCCGACGAGGAAGGCCATGCCGCCAGAAATCGCATCGCCGGTCAGCATCATACCGCCAGGCATACCGTCATTGACGGGAACGGGGAGAATCGGGAAATTGTTCTTAGGCATTTTTCATCCCTCCTGCTTACATAGATCGGCTGAGGATAGTGATCTCAGCAATCTTCTCGCCATCGTAGATGCCGGTAGCAAACACGGCGTTAGGCATCTTCAGACGGCCGGAGCCGGCGTTTTCGCAGACGATCGCGCCAGCAGTCTCGCCTTCGGTCGCGCCGGTGCAAACGTACACATCGCCACGGGCGGCGATGCCGGTCGTGGTGGCAACCTCCACCGCAATGCTGCCGCGGAGCAGCACATCAACGACGTCGCCCTTCTTGTAGTACCAGCCGTTGGCATCATCAGCATAGGGCTGACCGATGCGACGGACGGCGATGCCAACCAGATCAGCAGCGTTGGCGTCGGTGCTCAGAACCTTGCGCACGCCCTTCTTGGCAGCATCGTAGATCACGGGTTCACCGAACTGGATGGGTGCATCACCCACGTTGCAGTGCGGAGAAATGATGGTGTCAGGGGTCCGCGTAACGTTGCCGCGGAAACCCACAGGCAGGGTCTTGCCGATAACCTTACCAGCCATAGTTATACCTCCTTCTATCAGGCCTTCTTGTAGTGCGGATTGCGGGAAGCCATGATGTCGCGGCCGAGCTTACCATCATCCACCTTGGGGGCGGAGTCCTTGGCACGATTCTTCGCGGTCTGCTTCATCGTGCCCAGAATACCGGCATAGCCATTGGTGGCAGGCTTCGCATCCTTGCCCAGCATCTTGCGGATTTCAAACGCCGCCTTGTCAGATGCGGCCTTGCGCTGATTCTCGGGCAGGGCGGCAATAACGGGCTTGATGGCGTTGATCGTTGCCAGGACGATAGCGCGGTCAGCACCGGGAATGGGATTCTCGGGCAGGGTAGACGGGTCAGCAATGGGGGCTTCCTCGTCAGAGGTGCCGTCCTCGGGTTCGCCGTCCTTGGGGATGGTCTCGGCAGGCACGGTCACGGAACCCTCCTGGTCCGCAGGCGTGTCGGTCTTCTGGTTGTTGATCGCCTCAACGAGCGCATCCAGAGGATCCGCCGCGGGCTGGTTATCACGCTGCGCAAAGTAGGCCTTGAGCTGCTCGCCCAGGCCGTTAATGGCAGCAAGCACCTGCTGGAGCACTTCGCCGCCATCCTTGGCCGCGCTTTCATCGTTGGAAGGCGCAGGGGGAGTGGCGGGAGCGGCAGGCTCGTCAGCACTCGCACTGGAAGCCGCAGACATCTCTTCGACGGCGTCGGAGATCTCTTCGGGAGCCATATCCTTGACGGCGTGGCTAAACAGACGCGCCATCAGGGAATTCTTCTTGTTAGCCATGTTTGTTTTACCCCTTTCGTTGTTGGTTTTCGACTCCGGATCGGAGTCCTTTATCGCAACACGGGCACCTGCGCGGCCTGCCGGTACAACCGCCACATGGTTACCTCGTATGCTACGTTGGTACACATGACCGCTTTCGTCCTGGACATACTCGCAGTCATAGCCGCAGGAGACTTCTCTCCTGCCTTTCTGGATAGCATCGATCAAGCACTTCGATGTGATGAACAGGTCGGCGATCAGCAAGTCGCTTTCCTCGCCCGTTCCCCGTCGTACATTCTGTGCATGACCGCAGTCATAGGCAGTCACATTGTCCGCGTTGACGCCGGTGGGCGGGTGATCCTCGGTGACGGTCTTGCCCTCAAACGACGCAATGGTCGCGTTGGAAAAGACTTCATCCTCGGTACGCATGACATCCACCAGCTCATTCGGATCCCCGTCGAGCCCCAATTCAGAGCGTAGGTACTGCTGGATGCCCGTCCTTGCAATGGGAACGTTCAGGCAGATCAGATAGCCTTCGGGCGTAACGGTCTGATTTTCGCTGATGCGCGAGCCGTAATATGCTCTCATGCCTTATCGCTCCTTGCCACATCTACCGATGCAATGCCCTTGCTCAGCACGATAACGCGATTGCCGTTGACAATGCTCGTGGTTTTGCGCGGGTCAAGATCGTAGTGCATGTTTTCGTTTGCAGCTGCCACATCAGCAGCGCAGGTTTCGGTGGCCACACTGCGCTTGGCAGCGGGTTCCGCACGTTTCTTCTCGGCCATTGCTTACCTCCTATTCCCCGATGCCAAACAGGCTTCGGAATTCTTTGAGTGAGCCTACCTGATGGATAGTCCCGCCCTTGTGAACCTTGCACGGGAAGCTGATGTCCTCCAGCGCAAGAATCGGCAGCGCAATGCATCGGCAGTTGAAGATGCCCCCGGGGTGATATGCCCCGTGACTCTTTTCGCCTGCCATTGCCTCCGGATTCGGGGCTCCCGACCATCGGCAGATCACGCCCTCCATGATCTGGTGGGAATCGCGGACGCGGTCTCCGTCTCGCGCCGTGCGCCAGATGTAGAAATCAAGGTTCAGAGCCTCGGACCGTGCCTGTACCAGCGCAGACGAGGCCTTTGCGGATTCTGTACGCGCAATGCGCCGCGCTTCGTACTCTTTGAGACGAGTGACCCTCGCGTTCATCTCCAATGTGATTTCGTCTGGGCGAACACCCTGCACCCATCGCTTCTGCGCAAGGTGCGAAAATTCATTGGCGATGTCGTGCGGAACAGTCTTGATCAGTCGGGAGTTCTGCGTGACGATCTCATTGATCGCCTGAGCGATGGCAGGGCTTTTCGTCTCCCTCAGGAGAGCTTGATACACCCTCCGCCCTTGGCCGGACTCCTTGGCCGCAAGCCTCCATGTCGCCCTTTGTCCCGCAGCCATCATGGTCGCCATTTGCCGCGCTGCCTCGTGTGCAGTTTCGACATACAGGCGTGTACCCGAGACGCTGCGAAGGGCTGCTATGATATCTTCCGGCTTTTCCAAGCCCTTGACCGCTTCCTCCATTTTGTTGAACAATCTGACGAGCAGCCTCTTGTATCTGCGCTCAGCACGAAGCCGCAGCTGGTATAGCTGATTCCGCAGCTCTTCGAGTTGCTTTCTGGTCATGCGGTCCACCTCCTGGAGATAAGCAATAGAAAAGCCAGCCCATCATGGCTGGCTTGTGCTATGGCTGTCATTCATTTACCCCAAACAGGGGATTGAATGGCTCGGTCATGGATTCTCCGCCAGGCAACGGCAATTCTCCCTGATCCGGCATGGTCCCATCATCAGCAGAGGCAATGTCCTCGTCTGTGATGTTCGACCACATTCCGAAGGTGGCACCGCTCTGCCGGAGTTCTTTCAGTGCTGTCTTTTGGCTGATAATGCCCGACTGATACACCGTATTGATAGCCGTTGTCGCCTGCTGTGTCAGGCTTGCCCGTTCCTCGTCGCTGGTGTCGCGTACAGGATTGAACTCAAAGGTCAGTTCGTCAGGCACCACGCCCCAGGTGCTCATACAGAGGACAGGCAGCAGCTTTTCCAACGCGGGACGCAGCTGCGCTTCCTGTTGCTGGCGCACCTTGTCGTAGTAGTTTCGCAAGTCGCTTTCACCCGTGGCGTTCATGCCGGCAGGAGAACGACCAAAGAGGCGCGTCACAGGGATTTCCGCAGCACCGGCAACATCCATCATGAACAGCTCGTACACTTCGGACAAGCCCGAAAAGGTGTACTGATTCGTGATGAAATCGTCGTCCTTGTCCATGACATTCAGCCCCATGTTGGACATGAGGAAGTTCTGCATGGATAAGGTCTGGTACAGATCGCGCTGACTCTGCGGGTCAGTTGCCATAAGCGTCTGACCAAGGTCTGCCATCTTGTAGGTGCGGATATTGGCCTGGAAGATCAGCTGCGCAATATTCGCGCTGCTGGTATTGCGCTTTGTCAGCTCGGTGTACACATGCTCCAGCTCCGAAATGCCCCACCAATTCTCGCTCATGCGCTCGATGTACGGCAGCTCCCTGCCGCTGAAACGGATTACGCGGCTGTGGTGCACATGGATACCGTTGGCGAGGTCGGTATCTGACATGGAGAATGTGTAATACTCCGGCAGGCCAAAGTCGGGATCGGAAAGATCCTGGACAATGGCGCTGTCAGGATAGACACCGTTCCATCGGTCTGCAATGATGAGCCCTTTGAATTGTCCTGGCATGATCGTGCGCAGGTCAAGCGGCTCCGACAGCATATCTTCCTGGCCTTCGATGATGATGATCCCAGCTGCGCCACCGAAAAGCCGACCCCATTTGAGCCCTTCCAACAGCCTTTGTTTCAGGTGAGTGTGGCGCTCTACCGTCTCCAGTCTGCCGATCTGGTCAGGCTGCAGCTGCGCGGTGATCTTATACCAGTTCTTCACCATATCATTGGGCAATGCGTCAATGATTCGGGCTGCGATCCAGTCATTACGATACATGCTATTGAGCAGCGCGTAATTCTGCGTCATCCTGGTAATGGGGTAGTCCGCCGCTTCCATCAGGTTCGGGGTGCCATATCCCATCCTTGCAAGGGGATTGGAAAAGCTGTCCGTGGTGGGCTTTCGTTCTGCCGTGGTGGGCTGCCGGGCGGTTGCCCTGATAGGCTTCTGCCTCTTCTTCTTGTTCACGTTATGCCTCCTGTTTCTGCTGCGCTTCTTCCAGCCAGTATAGACCATACCGCGTAATGATGCGCTCAAAGTCCTCCACATCATGGGGGATAAGCCAGCATTTTGCAGTTTCGGGTTCATAGCCGACGTGCAGCAACTCGTGGTACATGAGGATCCTGAGTGGAGCTTCCGGCAGATCGTCGACCACATGACCGTAGAAAGTGATAACGAAATCGTAGCCGGTTAAAGCCTGCATCATTTCGCTCACCTTTGTGGTGTCGGCATATACCGTACGCCCTCGGTGCGACTTATCTTTGTCGCTGTACATATAGGCTATTCTGCACGGGGCGACTGGGTGCTTTAGGTGTGCCAGCTCCTCATGCTCTGCTATAACAGACTCGCCTAATGCCCGAATTTCATCATTGAGCACGTACACGCTATCACTCCTATTGCGCAAGTCTGCGCCTGTTGACTAAGGTTTTACACAGGTAGCGCATGGCATCCATGGCGTGGTCGTTCTCCTTTACAGGACCTTCTTCGCCGCGTTGCAACAGCTTCTCGTCCCACACATAGGATTCAACCTCGCGTTCAAAATTCGGGCACTTGCCCCGCTTGATGCGGACGCGCCTCTGCCCGATCAGCGTCGCTGTGACGCGGATGCCATCCAGCACCTCATTATCCGCTTCCTTCACGCGGTATCCTCGGTTTCTCAGCTCCGCTTTGAATGACAGAGCCGATGGGTCGATGATGACCTGCAGGCTATGATCCTGCCCTGTGAAGTCGTCGAAGTCCTTGCCGTACTCATGGTCCGTCTTGGAGGTCTGATTCATCGACTTTCGGGCGTCATAGTAATACTCGTTCTGAATCCAGAAGGTGTGGCCATCATCCAGCACATCAAGGAACACCATGGGGTTTGCGGTACCGTAGTCAACTGTTATGTATCTGCGGCAATCACTGATGGCACCCGGCAGCAGATCGGAATCGTCGAACAGGTTTTCCGTGTGTGACCACATGTCGTAGATCACACCCTCAGCGGCTACCCACAACCCGTCAATATACCGGCGATAGAACACGCCGGTGTACATCCTGCGGTACCTTTCCTTCGTCCTCTCGGACAAAGACAAATTGTCCTCCATCGTGAAATGGAGATAAAGGTAACGCTTCTCAACGTACTTGTTTATCCAATTCTGCTTGAACCAGTGCAGGCGGGAGCCGCCAGGGTTGCAGTTGAACCAGCACTTTGCTCCTTCAACAGAGCAGCGAGCCGTGACCTGGTTGACGAAGCTCTCCGGCATAAGGGCGACTTCGTCCAGCAGCGCGCCGGCCAGAGTGATACCCTGTACCAGGTCCTGACTGCCCTCGTTTGTGCCGCCGAACATGTAGAAGAAGTTCTTCTTCCCCGAGCGCGTCACAATGAGGTAGTTGTCGCCTCTCTTATCTTCCACGGTGTACCCGCGCGCGGCAAGCATCCGTTTCAGATCGTTTATCACGTTTCTGCGCAGGGAACCAATGGTTTTTCCGCACAGGCCGAAGTTACACTCGCTGAAGCTCTCCATTGCCCACATGGCAAAAGAGAGACTCATGGTCATAGATTTGCCGCTTCGGATTGAGCCGTCACAGATGATTCCGTCATAATCCCGAAAGGCACTATTGGCGCACCACCATGTAAGGA
Source organism: Clostridia bacterium (assembly GCA_017465155.1). Lineage (GTDB taxonomy): Bacteria > Bacillota > Clostridia > Christensenellales > Aristaeellaceae > UBA11524. The sequence continues at coordinate 7,499 of JAFTWV010000071.1, read as the reverse complement.
CGATCTTCTGCCGGCGTGAAAACGGTTTGAATTTGAAGTCGTTAGAGGTCTTCGGGGACGTCGCTGGCATCCTCCGTCACCTCCAAAGATGTGGCGTTCAGCGCGTCGATGAAACCATCGTCGCGTTCGCTATCGTCGGTATTGACATAGCCGGTCATATCCATCAGCTTTTCAAGCATAGTCGCCATGCGCAACAGATCGCTCTCTATCAGCACAGTCTTCTTCTTGGGCGGCTTCCGCGTCGGGATACCGAACTTATTCGGCTCGCCTTTGACCTCGATCGTCTCTGTAATCGACTGCTCCATACGGTTACCAGGGATGTCGGGAAACTTGTCTACTGCGTGTTCCAACTTCTTGATCAGCTTGGACCGCGCACGGTCAAGAGCAGCTATATCATTGGCACGCTGAGTTACGATTTTCTGCCTTGCCTTTGCCTCGGCTTTGCCCTTTACGTCTTCATGCTGTTTTCTCCAGCCTTCACGCTTGGCTCTTTGCTCCAGCGTAGACCGCGGAACCTCGTATTTTTCCGCCAGCTTGCGATAGGATGTGCCGCCAGCCAAATACTCCGCTTTGATCTTCTCCCACTCTACATTTGGCACATCACCACCCCATTAGTTGATCTGGAACGGCGTTGCAACCCACCTTGCGCGGGTGTTAGGCCGTCAGATATAGTCCAGATAGGTTTGTAACGGAAAAGCGCGGAGAGGGGTTGGAAACGCCTCTCCGCGTCCGGGCATCAGATCGCCCGGTAAACAACAGCTTTGTTGTACCCGTTCACGCCATCGGTCATCATGGCAAGGAACTCTTCCCGCGTGAAGTCCGACAGGCGGAATACCTCTTCTGGTTTCATGCCGAGCTGAGTGCCGATCTCCTTCACGGTTTTACCGTCAGCCAGCAATTCCTTGACGATGGCTTTCATCGGCTCGAGCAGATGTGTTCCGCGTGCGCGGTTATGGGTGATGGTGCCGTAAACATCATCGGAGTGTTCCTTATGGTCTACGATCACGACGGGTACTTTACCGCCAAGGGTAGAAAGCAGAGGTTCACGCCCAGACACCGTCCATCTATGAAAACCGTCGATGATGGTGTAGTCGGGTCTGCAAACAATAGGCAGCGTCCATCCATTGGTGAGGATGGACTGAACCAGCAACTGCAGGTTATCCTCTGATACCTTGTTGGGGTTGTAGCCGTTGGGTTTCAGGAGGTTGCGGTCAACCCACTGCAAGGATTCAAGAGGGGCAAAAACATTCATTTGTTCCATATCGCTCACCTCACGAATTATAGTCATTGAAGATGTCAGTCCACAGGATGCGAAGAATGCGGCTTTTCGGATCCCCGTATAGGATTCCTTCGTACATCTTCTTGTAGTGGCTCTGATCTGCAACACCATAGGTCTTGATAAAGAGCGACCTCCAGCTCCGAAGGTGTTTCTTCGTGTCGGGCGCGATGGTGTATTTGTCCGTATTGACAAACAGAAGATCGCGGCACATTTCACGGTAGTCCTTCGGTTCCTCGTCCTTTTCCAGCTCGCGGCGTTTGCTGCTGGATCTGCGGAACATTTCGCTGTCCCAGTAGAGCAGCACCAAATAGGCATTGGGTTCCCGCCGTTCGATGCGCCGCCACAGCTCATTGTCCGTTTCGGCAATCCATCGCAGGCCTTGGGTACCACAATCACCGAAGAAAGCGCACAGACGCAGATTTCTCCGCTGCACGCCGGCTTCATACAGGCGCATATAGATTTCTGGGAATTCGAGGCCGCGTTCCTTGATGTACAGCCACACATCGTCGTCCTTCCAATCGTAGATCGGATAGAAAGCGTCGCCTGGGCCTGTTTTCGCCATGTCACGCCGGGCAACACATTGGAGCCGCGTCAGCGATTCCGATGTGCGCAGACCAATCATCTGTATCCCGTCTGCAAAAGCGGTTTTGCAGAAGGTTTGATAATTCATCTGGCCTGGGTATTGCATGATAGGATGCTGCATGATGGCGAAAGGAGGGGGCTGTCGAATCCACAGATGCTCTTTGCCAGGTTCCCATGTAATCCAGCTTTCCGCAGCAGACAAATGGTCGATAACCGAGACTTGCTTCATCGGCAGGCACAGCCACAGGAACGGAACACCGATGCCCATGAACTTCTTGCGCCAGCGCAACGCAGCATCGACCATCGACTTATACAGCCCTTCTTCGTCAACGAAAACGATCGTCAGAAGCGATTTGTCGATCTCGCCGCTGACGATCAGATCATAGACCAAGCTGGACATACACAAGCTGTCTTTGCCGGAAGAAAAGGAGAGATACACCTTGCAGCCGCACGCAAACAGGTTTTTGATTCGAGCCTTGGCAGCATCCAGCACATTGATGCTGCTTTCAAATCTCTTTATAGGCATATCCGCTCACCACATTTCGGACAAATGACAAACCGTTCGATTTGCCCCTGATTGGCCGTTTCCGCGGGCGGCACTGCTGCCGCGGTTGGAATAGGCGGTGCTGCGTTGATCGGATTTACCCCCTGTTGCAACGGGCTGGAGATGGGAGGATAAGCGTGCGCTGCTGGAGCGGACGCAGGATGGAACGATTGAGGAGGCGTTTCCTTGATTCGGTCCGTGTATTCGGGCGAGAAGGCCCCGTACCCGGACACCATGTCGTCAACCTCCTCGGTGGTTGCGCTGAGGGCCGAGATCAGCTCTGCATCCCAGCCAGGGATGTCCGTATCATCACCCAGGCTGCGGACAATATCCTCAAACGCGTCGATGTCGGTGATGCCCAGCTCGTACACTCGATTGTCGGCCAGCATCAACTTCTTCTTCTGATTGGGCGTGATGCCCTCCATGACGTGGCAATAGCACTCAGTTCTGCCCATCTGCTGAAGGGCGAGGAACAGGCCGTTGCCGCAGATGATTTCGCCGGTGTCGTCAATGACGATCGGCTTCACCTGCTCAAAGGACTCAATGGAACGGATATATTCTGCGATCTGCTTGTCGGTGTGCTTACGCACGTTGACTTCTGCGATTCGCAGAGAAGAAAGCGGCATGAGTTTGATATTCACGCGCCAGCCCTCCCTTCCAGGAAGATGCGGGCGCTTTCAATCTTCTCAGCTGCAATGGGGAGGATCTCAGGGTAAAGCTCCTGAATCATGCGCCAGCCATCGGCTGCATCCTTGGGCCTTCCCCAGATCGGCCAGGGCGTGGGTCCGAACACATACCCATCCGCCCAATCGTACGTGGGCGGAAGCGCGAGCCCATTGTAATGGATGTAGCCAAGGATTGCTTCATGCGGCCAATCCGCGATAGCTGCAAACCGCGTTTCGCCGGACTTCTTGCGAATAACGTGGTCTTTGCCGCAGGTATTTCCGTCGATGATGCGATGCCCAACTATGATGCAGTCAGGCTTGTGCCGCTCGTAGTACTCCGTGAAGAAGCTGCGCTGCAGCAGCCCATACCATTTGTTCAGCCGGAAAGCATCATCGATAAAAAGCATATCCTGGTGCTTTGCAAGCCAGTCCAGGTCAAGATGAACATTGAGCACTTCGCAACCGTTCGGCATGTTGGCAAAAGCCCATTCGAGATACTGGGGAAACTCCAGGTCGCTATGCCCGAAGAAGCAGGACGTCACACCTGCCCGCTCGCACAGCTTGCCAAGGACAATGCTGTCCTTACCAGCGCTCCATGCGTAGGCCACTTTTGCGCCGGTTGCAACAGCTCTGATGCGCTCCACAGCACGCGCGGCATACTCGGCGACCTCCTGCGGAGAAATGAGTTCTTCGATGTGCCGAACCGCATACAGCCAGTCTTCATTCGTGCTGGTCTGTTTCCGTCCGAGAATCGTCCTCACTCCGACACCTTCTTCCTTTCGACCACTCGAAGGATGATCGCGGCAGCGAGCATGGCGAGGATCAGATATACACGGGACTCCGCCATAAGCGTCCACACGCCCATCACGCCGAGAGGGGCGACAAGCGGCCAGAAGCCAAAGGAAAAGAGATTTATGCCCAGCCCAAGCTTACGCCCAAACACTGCGTATTCGGAATAAACGAAGGAGGACAAGGTCGATGCGGCCAGCGCAGTCAGCAAGATGGCCTTGCACACTTCGAGTGCCGGCGAAATGCTGGTGAAGATCAGGGAGAAAGCGAATACCATGTATACCCCGAAGCCGATACCGCCGCCAATGAAAGCACGGATGATGTCGCACTGGCTTACGCTATCGTCGTTGCTCTCGTTGTAGTCTACGAGCTTGAAGAAGTAGGGGTAGGTGAAAGGACCAGGCAGAAGCAGCAGCCCCTTATACAGTCCTTCCATGAGGTTTTCTTTCTCCAGGCCGAGAGACAGACTGGCGAAGTTGCCCTTAGACGCAATCAGCGACACCGTCGCCAGTACTGCGACCAGGGCATAGATGGCATACATGCCGCCATTATCCGTGAGGATATTGGCGATGATGCCATGACGGTAAAGAAGAATGACAAACGCCAGCATAAACCCAAACGAGAGAATCACTGCGCCGGTAGAGCCAATGATATTCGCCCAGGCATCGTTGATGGCTGTCATCGCAAGCCAAATCTGAAAGATACTGAACAGGGCAAGCACCATCCTGCAGACCCTTGTCCGCATGATGCGCCTGATCGTGGGCAATTTCCAGATCAGAAGCCCGAATACGATGCAAGCCAATGTGTTACACAGGCACCAGATCAGTGCCGGCACAACACCGATGGTCTTGGCCATCGTGGTGGAGTTCATCAGAGAACCCGCTCCAGCCCACGACGCCGCAATGGACATCGCGTACCACAGTCGGGGCTTCGCCTTGAACTTCTTCGTAATAGACAGTTTCATGTTGATTCCTCCTCTTTTTTCTCAGTTGGCGATTCCGTGGCGATCGGATTCGCTTTGAACCTCTGCGCAAGGAGCGACGCAGAGCTGATTGCCTCCTTCCAGATTTTTGGCTTTGATTAGGATAGCAGACAAAAGAAAAAGGCGCCTGCTCACGCACGCGCCTTCGTGTGGGTTTGCTTTTCAAACAAAACCACGGTAGTTATTTTACACCTGAAAGAAGCCCCCGTCAAGGATACCTTTCGGAAGCTAAACGGAAGTTTCCTCCGATGGTTGTCAAGCTTTTCGTCTTAAGCTATCCGCTCGCGCGAATTCAAACGAGGATGCCTCGTCTGGTACGCGTTCAATCAGATCGCTCAGGTCGCAGCCAAGTACTTCGCATATCCTGTCCAAATGTTCCAGATTGACCCTATCCGCCATTTCGTGATAGTAGTCGTTGATTGTATTGGCACGAATGCCGGTCCGTCTTGCGAGGTCTGCTTGCGTCCACCGCTTCTCGCCAAGAAGGGTGGACAGTCGAATCCTAATCATAGCAATCGCTCCTTGTGATAAATTGTAGCACCACAGGGAGTTATTCGCTTGAAAATGTTGGATAATATCGAAATAGGGGAAATCCTATCGAAAATGGATAGAGAGACGACAAAAAGAGCCGTCCAAGCCATGTCGGACGACTCTTTCTCTTCACACTTCGATGTCGAAGTGGAATGCCATGACGAACAACCTGCCGACCATCCTGATCTTGACTGGTGTTCGTATAAGCATTGTTTGGTGGAGCATACCGGATTCGAACCGGTGACCTCTACAATGCGAATGTAGCGCGCTAATGAACTTCATGTTGTACACCCCGGCCCGTGACGGCCGTTTTTATCCGGCAAAAGCGCTGCATGACCGCAAGATACCATCCTCGGCCTCGACGATCTCCATCTCAGGAGCGCTCTCCATTGCCTTCTCGCGGAAGTCATTCTCCGTGATGAAAAAGGTCATTGTAATGTGGTAATTGCGGTCAACGGTGATCTTCTCGATGATCCTTGCGAGGATCATCTTTTTTGTATCGTTGTTGGCTGCACCGAATTCCTCTGCCCAGTCCACAATCTGACGGTATTGCTCTGCAAGGTAGTTAATGCGCTCGGCTTCCTTCTCGCGGTCGTTCTGATACTGCTCGATCTTCTTCTGCGCAGCGGCAATGGCTGCTTCGTTTTCATCCAGCAGGGACTTGAGCATCTGAGGATCGAACAGACTCTCGCCGGACAGCGACTTGACTACTTCCTGTTTCAGGTTGGTCTGCTGCTTTTCCAGCTTGGTCAGCTCAGTCTGAGCCTGCTTGATCAGCGTCCCCAGTTTGCTGCGAAGCTGAATCTTCACCTGCTCGCGCCACACCGCGTCCACCGTACGGGAGATGTTCTGGAAGTAATGCTGGACAACCTCCAGCACTGCATCCTCAATCTTTTTCGCAGAGTAGACAGTCTGACCATCGCACATTTTCGCCTTAATGGAGCCGTTGTAACAGCGATAGATTGGACGATGATAGGCATGCGTCGCCAGCTGCTTGGTGCAATAGCTGCCGACCAGACGATGTCCGCAATGGGCGCAGTACAGAATGCCGCTGAGCAGCGTCGCGCCGTAGACACTGACCTTGGTGGTCGCGTCCTCCGGCAGCGCTTCATTCTCCGCGTTGCGCTGCTCCATGTACTTCTGGGGAATCCGTCGCGTCAGGGCATAATCTGCAAAACGCTGCGTTTCATCAGAAACCAATCGCAGATACTCCTGCGGCTCGGACAGCGTGTCGTTCATGTGCAGCCGACCGATGTAGATCGGATTGCGGACCATCGAGCGGATCGTCTGCCCCGTCCAGGTTTTGCCCAGATCGGGGTACTTATCGTTCAGAAAATTCGCGGCCCTCTGGATACCATAACCCTGATGGCAGATCAGATCGAAGACCTCCTGCACGATCGGGCCGGTGATTTCGTCGATCTCCAGATCGTACAGCGGACGGTTCTTCTTGCCGATGCGCCCCTTGTGCACCAGCTTATAGCCAAAGGGAGCAACGCCGCCGCGCCAGATGCCATCAGCGGTCATCTGCGTGTGGGCAGCCTTGACGCGCATGGACGTTTTCTCGGATTCGCCGCCGGCCTGCCAGTAGCGCATGAAGTTCATCAGCTTGTCCACACGGTTGTCAAGGCGCTGCTGCCCCTCGCGGGTGCTCCACACCTCAATGCCGTGCTCGATGAACCACTGCACCAGGAAAGGCGTTTCGTCCTCGCGTCTGCCCAGACGATCAAACATAAACACCAGCAGGACATCAAACTTCTTCTTTTCCGCCAGCGTGCGGATCTCCTGGATCGCGTCGCGCTTAGAGACAGAAACCTTATAGCCCGAAACGCCCTTCTCCATGAACTCAGCGGTGAACTGCCAGTCCTTCTGGCGTTCAATGAAATCCATACATTCCCGGCGCTGCATCGGGATATCGTCCTGCTTGTCACCTTGTCCTTTAGTAGATACTCTGTACAGAGTTACAACCCGCTTCATGCGTAACACTCCTTCTCTTGAGGAAGGCCGCAATCAGCATCCCTGCCACATCCGTCTGCAGCTTTGGATCGGCTGCTTCCGGAAAGTGCATGGACACCGTGCAGCCGTTCGTAGTTTTCATTTGGCGGCTTCTCTGCACAGATGGTAGGCTAT
>JAFTWV010000070.1 GCA_017465155.1 Clostridia bacterium | reverse complement strand
GTGGAGGTCGCGAGTCCGAGCCTCGTCTACCGCTCTCTTTTGCGGGTGTAGCTCAATGGCAGAGCTCCAGCCTTCCAAGCTGGCTACGCGGGTCCGATTCCCGTCACCCGCTCCACTGCCATTCCGAAGGCTTTGCCTTCTTCAAGCGCCGCGTAAGCGGCCGATAAAAGGGCGCAAGCCCCTCACATATGCGATAGTAGCTCAGTTGGTAGAGCGCCACCTAGCCAAGGTGGAGGTCGCGAGTCCGAGCCTCGTCTACCGCTCTCAAGCGTCATCTTCGGATGACGCTTTTTCTGTTGCGTGTGTTTGTATATTGTGAAAGACTACATTGCAGCAGACGGCGGAATATGGTATGCTGGAAAAGAGGACGCATGGCTGGGGGATAAGTATGAAAGCAAGATCAAAACAAAGTCTGCGCAACCCCGCGAAGGATCGGTGTAACTGGAGATATAGCTGAAGGACAGGCATCAGCAAGCGCCAGATCAGGACGCGGAAACCTGATGAAGCAAGGGAGTGATCAGCATAAACCTGCAGCGTTCCGTCGATTTCCTGCTATCTCACGCCGGCCCGGTTATTCAATACCGGCTGCACCGTGAGATATTGCGGGACGTATCTCCTGCAGAGGAAACACGGCTGCTGGAGACTGTGCAGCAAACGCCGCTGTATCGGCAAATGGAAAGCTACCGCAAGCCGAATGGGTATATCGGTATTGGCATGCACAGCGGTGAGAAGTATAAGGAGACCCCGCTGCAGGACGGAGAAGCAGCAGCGCGACTGATGGCTTATTATGGGATACCGAGAGAAAATGAAATTGTGCAGGCATTTGTGGCGGCATTAAGGGATGAGGAGACGCTGCGGCAGGAGTTCAGCTATTGTCATGCGGAATATAAACGCTTTGAGAATCGCTACAGAGGGCTGCGAAACGGCTGCGGCCTGATGGTGCTTGTGTACACGATGCAGGCGCTTCTGGGATTTGATGATGAAGTGGTGCAGCCTTTTGTGGATACATCCTATGAGGCGTTTGTACATATGCTGGATGTTCGTCAGCTGACGGATACGGCAAAGGTCGATGAAAACAGCAGGCGCAGATATAACTATCCTTGTATGACGGAGGATGCGTATTTTCCGTGTCAATACCATCTGGAAACGCTGGCGCATACGTCGTCATGGCGCACGGAGGAGAGGATTGAACGCCTTGCCCGGGCGGTAGATCATATCAATGCCATTATGAAGCCGGATGACAGCGTCCATGTGAAGCTTGGCGGAACCTGCTATGTGCCTTACTGGGCTTACTGCAGGACAATGAAGCCCTTCGAGCTGGACGATACACCCCACACTGCCTTGCGGAAGACGATAACCTGCCTTGCCAGAGCTACGGGTGATAGAACGCGTGTTGTGCAGCAGTCTGTGGCCAATGTGCTGCAGGGCTTGCAGGAGGACGGCGTCCTGCGCCTGTGCTTCAGCAGCCCATATCGTCGCAAGCAGTTCAGAGATGCTGTGAGCATGCCCAGCGCGTACAGCGAAATCGGGCTGGAAACGGAGCACAGGTCAGAGAGAAGCATGTGGTGTGAACTGACCTTCTGGGCAGTTCAACTGCTGCATATCCTTGGCTATCCAATCGAATAAAAGGTGCCGGAGCAGATGATCATGTCTGCTCCGGCATTACGTGTATCGGGGGATTATTGTGTGACGAGATCGCGGTTGTCACGCAGGTAGGTGAAGATGTCACCGGCAATAGGCGCTGCGGTGCTGCCGCCGCCTTCGCCGTCTGCGATGTCCTCAACGATGATGGCCACGGCAAAAGGCAGCTCATCATTTGCGCAGTAGCCAACGAACCAGCCATGGGTTACAGCACGGTTGTTGCGGCTGGATTCTGCTGAGCCGGTTTTTCCGCAGATGGTGAGGCCGGCTGTGCGTGCGCGGGTACCGGTGCCGCTGGACACAACAGCCTTCATGTAATCCTGCAGGATGGCAGCGTTGGCTGCGGTCGTGGCCTGACGGTATACGCGCGGCTCAAACTGCATACGGATCGAACCGCCGACGCTCGTGACCTGACGCAGGAGCGCTGGCTCCATCATGATTCCGTCATTGGCGATGGCGGAACCTACAAGGCACATGTGCAGCGGTGTTACGCCGATGGAGGACTGACCAAAGCCGCTCATGGCGACCTGAAATTCGTTTTGTGTGCCGGTAGGGTAGGCGCTGTTTTCCACAACCAGATCGCGGAAGAGGAAATTATCATTGAAGCCGAAGGACTCTGCTGTGCGCCGCAGAGCTGCATCCTTCATGGTCAACGCCAGCATGGCATAGGCATTGTTGCAGGACCTGACAAATGCGTTCTTGAGCGTAAGGCTGTTGTGCACAGCATTGCCAAAGTCACGGATGGCCTGGCCCTGTACCTCAAGGCTGCCGGTACAGATGATCTGTCGGCTGGCGATGTTCTCGATGTTATCCAGCGCTGCAATGGTGGTGATGATTTTGAACGTGCTTCCCGGCGGGTAAAGACTTTGGGTCGCGCGATTCCAGTAGACTTCGCTTTCAGCAGTGACGGAGGATGTGTCCATGGGGTCGAAGGAGGAAAGACTTACCATCGCAATGAGCTCGCCGGTCTTATAGTTCATGACAACCGCAGCGCCGTTTTTGCCGCGGGACAGGCTCCTGCTGCTGAAATAGCGTGTGATGGCGGTGCACAGCTTGCTGTCGATGGTCAGTGTGACGTTGTCGCCGCGGCGCGGTTCGCCGGAGAAAAGACTATTGATTCGCTCTGCCAGAGATGCGCGGAAGCCGTAAAGATAGGCCGTTTGGAAGCCCTCAACGCCGTTTGAAACCTGCCCTTCGTCATCGCCAAGCAGATGTACGATTGCGCGGCGTGCTTCCTCAGAGGGTTGATATGTACGTACGCCGTCAACGGTTGATGCCAGCACGACGCCGGAGCGGTCATAAATATCACCGGCGATGACGGATTGCTTTTGTTCGCGAATGCGAGGGTTGCGGGCGTAGGCGAACCAGCGGTTGCCGTAGGTGTTGATGCTGTACAGCCCATAAAGGGAAAGGAGTATGAATAGGGAAAACAATAAGAGTGCGAGGATCTTGAAACGGAAACGCTGCTGTTTCATAAGGGAACCTCCGAGGGGTATGAATCGGAATATGGGGTACAATACGGGAATATAAGCAACGTGAAAGGGATCAAGGCCGCGGCTGTATCATTCGCTGATATAGTTTGCCAGCCGTGTATCCTCCAGCAGGTCATCCTCGTTCAGGGAGGCGACACCCTGCAGGAGGCCGATCAGGCACAGGCTTGACACCAGAGATGTACCGCCGTAGGACACAAAGGGCATCGTTACACCGGTCAGCGGGATCAGCTTCAGCACGCCGCCAATGATCACAAAGGTCTGCAGGCCCAGCATAACCGTGCATCCCATGGCCATCAGGCCATGGAAGCTGGTACGGGCAGCCATGGCTGTTGTAGCGCCGCGCCAGATGATTGCCACATACATCAGCAGCACGCACATTCCGAAAATCAGACCGAATTGCTCGCAGATGACTGCAAAAATAAAATCAGTGTGATAAACAGGGATGGTTCGGGGAGAACCAAGGCCAAGACCTACGCCGAAAAGACCGCCGCTCGCAATGGCCATCAGGCTGTGGATGATCTGATAACCGGCGTTGTCATAATCGCTCCAGGGGTTCTGCCATATGGCAACGCGTCGCTTGACATGGGCAAACATATGGTAGCCCAGCATGGCAGCACCAGCCCCGCCGGCAAGTCCCAGCCCCGTTATCCACAGGCTGCCGGAGGAGGCGTAGTACAGCAGCAGTGTTGTACCGTAGTATAGCAGCGCTGTGCCAAGGTCCTTCTGGAGCATTAACAGCCCCAGACAGCCCACCGCAAAGACCAGCCACGGCAGAAAACGCCTGTCTGCCATGAACCGGCTGATAACAATCACCAGACAAAGCTTGACGATCTCGCTGGGCTGGACGGATATGCCGCCGATGTAGAACCAGTTGGTCGCGCCGTAGGTCTCTTGGCCAATGAGCAGCGGAAGTACCAGCAGGCCCAGTGAAACTGCCATCATCGGCCAAACCAGCATCCGGAAGGAGCGGATCAGCCGTACCACATAAATGCATATGACCATTGCGATGAGCCCAACAAAATAATACAGCGCCTGTGAATACGCGTATGTGGGATTCGTGTCGTAAAGGACGAGGATACCCAGCGCGCATAGGAAGTTTGTCAGGGAAAGCAGAAGCTTATCCGACGGGAAAAGCTTGGGCAGGATATGAATCGTCGCGACGTTGAGCATGGGTACGGCGAAGGCAAGCGCCAGTCCTTGCCACCGGAAATCTCGCAGAAAGAGGAGCATGAATGCGCTGAAATAGAAGAATGTGACCGCGCGGGACAGGGGACGCCCCAGATCTTTAGTCTGCATCGGAACGCCTCCTTTCCTCGGAGTCAGACCATGCATAGGGCGGGAGATCGTCCGGTATGGGCCCGCTGGCGTCCTCAGGGTACTGCTCCAAGGGGAATAAATCCTCGGCAACAGGGACGTAGTGCTGTACATCCAGCCCCGCAAATACGCCCAGCCGCAGCGTTGCCTCACCGATGGTCAGCAGTGAACTGTGCTGCATGGGATGGCGGCGGCTGTCACGCTTGGTGCGGATCTCTACACCATCCACGGTGCAGGGGCAGCCGCGGCGAGGACAAACGTACAGGCCCTTGCCATCTGTGAAGGTAAAATCGAGGTGTTCGTTGGCAACACCGTCAACCGGAACAACGATGTCACAAGTGCGCAGAAAGCCCATCACACCCTCATGGGGGACTGGCAGAATTGTTCCTTCGGGAAGCTCGCGGGAGCCAAATTCCACCGCCAGCACGCCGATGGTACCGGCGTCCGGCAGTTGACGGAGCCGCTTGTGCTTCAGCCTTCTGTCCTTGCGCAGCCAGGAGAATGCACGCCATACGATCATCACGCCCAGAAATGTGAATACATATCGCATGGCCAGCGATAAAACTTCGTATACCTGAGTGGGCATAAACAGTCCTTTCTGATATGATAAGCAGAAAGCCTTCTCCGCGCAGTCTGACGGAGAAGGCGGAATATTACAGCATGGCGCGCAGCTCGGCCAGCAATCCGGACAGATCACCCGGGATGACAGCCGGATCACGCTGGATGGAGATGCACAGGTTCTCGGGACGGAAAACGGTCTGCGCTGCATCGAGGAGCTCCTCGGCGGTCAGATCGGAAAAGGTCTGCATCTGTGCGTCAAGATCGGCGCGGGATACATCGCCTGCGACCCAGGCCCAGCCAGCCAGTTCGTTCAGCTCTGATACGCTGTCGGTGATCAGCGTGTTGTTGGCAGCAAACAGTGCGCGTACCTGATCCAAACGAACGGGGCGGATATACATGGTCAGGCGGTGCAGATACATGAATACCTTACGCAGACTTTCGGCCAGATATTCCTGCCGCACATCATAGCGGATGACAAGCCGATGGAAAGCGCCTGTTTCCTGAATGAAGGATTCAATCTCTGCCACCAGGGCCTCCTCCTCGCGAAGAGCCTGAAAGAGCAGACTATCGCAGTTGCCGGCGGTGATAGCGTCCAGCACCTGTGCGGCAAGAGGGAATACATTTTCCTCGTCGATGTCGAAAGCGATGTGAACGCAGGCCTGTCCGCCTTCTTCATCCTGGACGAGGTCGGACTCCGCATCGCGCATGCAAAAGCCCATCGGGATGCTCTGTTCAAAGGGCGGTTCGTCTGTATAGTTGTCCAGATCGGCAAAGGTCTCAACGGCTGTGCGTTCCATGCCGTCAGAAAAATTACCAGTGATGACAAGACAGGCATTCTGTGGCTGGAAAATCAGACGCTGCCAATTGCGGATGGTAAATTCGTCAAGGGCCAGGATGCTTTCGGCGGTGCCCATGCGAGGATATACGCCGCCAGGGGTTTCGCGCCATGCGCGATCGACCGCATCGTCGAAGTCTTCGTCAGCCTGCTCTATCTGGCGAAGAACAACCTGCTTTTCCTTGTCGATCTGCTCCGCTGTCCACGGAATGTCCGAAAAGAAGCAGGTGAACAGCTCCAGTATGCCGTCGAAATAGCGGGGAAGGGCTGTCAGACGGAATACGATGGCCTCTGCGCAGGTCATTCCGTCAAGCTCGGTGCCGTAGCGATTGAGCGTTCTCTGAATCATATCATGGCTCAGACCGCCAAGGCCGCGGAAGCACAGATGCTCCAGCAGATGGCAAATGCCCTGCGTTTCTTCTGTTTCATACAGCGGGCCGCCCTTGAGGTACAGCCCCATCTCCATGCCGTGCAGATGTGGCTGGTGCCAGCAGAGAATCGTCATACCGTTTTGCAGCTTGTGTTCGTGGATGGCGGACATATGGCCTCATCTCCCGTGTTATACTGTTTCTATTATACAGGAAAGTGCGCGGAGAATCAAGCCCTGTGGTATAGAGGACGGCTGACGCCTGCTATACAGGATCATAAACGGAAAGACAAACAGGATGCACCCGAAGGTACATCCTGTGCATATCAGTGTCGCTTGGCAAGCACGTCCCAAACGTCCTGCAGCGGAACGCCGCGTTCCTGCAGCAGAACCATCAGATGATACAGCAGATCAGCTGCTTCTCCTGCAAGGCAGTCCGGATCGTTTTTCATGGCTGCAATGATAACCTCGCTGGCTTCCTCGCCAACCTTTTTGCAGATTTTTTCTGCGCCCTTGTCCAGCAGGTAGTTCGTGTAGCTGCCCTGCTGCGGATTTGCCGCGCGGTCGGCAATGGTGCGCTCGACCTTGCTGAGGATCATCGCGGTGGCTGGAAGGTCCCCGTTCAACAGCGGATTGTGGAAGCAGGTCATCTTGCCTGTGTGGCAGGCGGGACCGATCTGTTTGACCTGCATGAGGATCGCGTCACCGTCGCAGTCGTACATCAGGCGGATGACGCGCTGCGTGTGACCGCTGGTTTCGCCTTTGATCCAGAGCTGCTGACGGCTGCGGCTATAGTAGGTCGCAAAGCCTGTTTCAAGGGTCAGCCGCAGGGATTCGGCATTCATCCAGGCCAGCATGAGGACTTCGCCAGTGGATGCATCCTGTGCTATGGCGGGGACAAGCCCTGCCTCATTGTAGCGAATGGCGTTCAAACTGCCGGTATTGACCTCAGCTGCCGTGTTGGCTGTTAAAATGGCATATTGCTCTGCTGAAAGGATCGTACGGAGCGTATTCATCGCATCTGCATACTGGTTGGTGTACTCCTTGAAGGTATCCAGCTGCTGCAGTTTGAAGCCCTGCTTCACATAGAGCAGGATAGCCTTCCAGCTCCAGGGCTGGGTATGGAGATAGACAGGTGCGGCGTTATCCTCGCGGCGGAATCGCTTCAATACTGTTTGCGTGAGGGCTTTACCGAGTCCTTGCCCCTGATGAGCCTTGGCAACGGCAAGCCAGTGCAGGCTGCGGACGGACTCTTTGCCGCGCATGTCCTGCCAGGCCGTGACGGTACCGATCACATCGCCCTCGGGAGAGATGGCGAAATATGCCCGGGACAGGTCGGCTGCATAGGTGGCCATGAAATAGGCAGCCGCTTCCTCAGGTGCGGTGAAATCCCCAGTGGCACAGTGCAGCGCAGCCCACGCGGCTTCGTCGCCCGGCTGATAGGTGCGGATGGCATATCCCTTGGGGAGCTTCACCTCCATGGGGAGGATGCGGTCGCAGCGCATGATCACGTTATAAAAGGGGATTGAACGGTCGAGCATGATCAAACCTCCTCTTTACTTGACGACGGCGGCCAGGGCTTCCTCGATCGTAAATGCGCCCTCGTACATTGCACGGCCAAGGATTGCGCCAGCACAGCCTGCATCACGCAGGTTCAAAAGATCCTGCAGACAGCTTACGCCGCCGGAACCGATGATGTCCATGTCGGTGGTCTCGATGAGCGCCTTTGTGGCGTTCACATTCGGGCCCTGCATCATGCCGTCGCGGCTTACATCCGTGTAGATGATGGTGCTTACGCCCATATCACGCATGCGCAGCGCAAGCTCGCTGGCGGTCAGCGTGGAGGTCTCGACCCAGCCGCGGGTAGCGACGAGACCGTTCTTTGCGTCGATTCCAACGGCGATATGGCCGGGGAACTCACGGCATGCCTCCCGGACGAGCTCGGGGTTTTCTGCGGCGGCAGTGCCGATAATGCAGCGGGCAATGCCTGCTTCCACGCGCAGGGCGATATCCTGCATCGTGCGCAGGCCGCCGCCCAGTTCAACCTTGCCGTCGAAGGAAGTTACCACCTCGCGGATAAGCGGCAGATGGGCTGTTTTGCCTTCAAATGCAGCAGTCAGATCGACCAGATGCAGCCATTCAGCGCCCTTGCTGCGCCACTTTGCGGCCAGCTCGACAGGGTGTCCGAATACAGTCACATCGTCGCGCTTGCCTTGACGAAGGCGAACAGCCTGGCCGTCAAGCATGTCGATGGCAGGATAAAGAATCATGCGATATACCTCCGGATTTATCAGTGGAGGGCGTCAGTCCAGTGCGCCCTTGGTGGAAAGCACGCCCTGTATACGCTCGTCGATGCGCATGGCGTCCCGGAGCGCAAGGCCGAATGCCTTGAACAGAGCTTCCATCTTGTGATGGTCATTGCGTCCGGCCAGCACGCTCATATGAACGGTCAGCCCTGCGTTGACTGTCACGGCACGGAAGAACTCCTCTGCAAGCTGTGTGTCCATTGCGCCGCACATGGGGGCTGTGAACTCCGCCTGAAAAGCCAGAAACGGTCGTCCGCTGATGTCAATGGCGGCGAAAGCAAGCGCCTCGTCCATGGGCATATAGGCGCTGCCGGCCCTGCGGATGCCTGCACGGTCGCCAAGGGCGTCGCGGATCGCCTTGCCGAGGCAGATGCCGACGTCCTCGACCGTGTGATGTGCATCAACATGGGTATCTCCCTTGCAGCTCAGTGACAGATCAACCTGCGCAAAGCGGCTGAAGGCGTCCAGCATGTGATCAAAGAAGCCCACACCGGTAGATAGATTAGTCTTTCCGCTTCCATCAAGGCTGATGGACAGGCAGATGTCAGTTTCCTTTGTGGCACGGCTGTACGCAGCGGTACGCATGGTGAATGCACTCCTTTACTCGGCTTTGATCTCCTTGCCGAAACGGATCGCTACGGCATTTGCATGGGCGTCAAGGCCCTCCTGCTGTGCCAGCAGAATCACCTGATCCGCCACGCGGGCCAGTTCATCGCGGGAACAGCAGATGAGACTGGACTTCTTAACAAAATCGTCCACCGACAGGGGAGAGAAGAATCGCGCCGTGCCGGAGGTAGGAAGAACGTGGTTGGGGCCGGCGAGATAGTCACCCAGCGGTTCGGGAGACCAGTGTCCCATGAAGATGGCGCCAGCATTTTCGATCAGGGGCAGAAGTGCGTAGGGATCAGCGACGGACAGTTCAAGGTGCTCCGGGGCAATCTGATTGGCGATGTCAGCGCAGTCTGCCAGCGTCGGTGCAACAACGATTGTTCCGTAAGCGGAAAGGCTCTGCTCCACCACCTCGCGGCGGGGCAGGAGCGCTGTTTGACGAGCCAGCTCTGCATCCACGGCAGCTGCCATCTGCACGCTGTTGGTCACAAGAATCGCAGCGGCAAGGGGGTCATACTCAGCCTGAGAGAGCAGATCGGCGGCAACATAGCGAGGGTTGGCGCTTTCATCTGCGATGACAAGAACCTCGCTGGGCCCTGCAACCATGTCGATGCCGACATGCCCGAAAACCTCACGCTTCGCATTGGCGACATAGATGTTGCCGGGGCCGGTGATTTTGTCTACCCGCGGGATGGATTCAGTACCGAAGGCCAGCGCTGCGACGGCCTGTGCACCGCCGACCTTATAGATGCGGTCAACACCTGCGATATCCGCTGCCACAAGGGCCAGCGGGTAGCTCACGCCGCCGTCCTTCCCGGGCGGGGTTACCATGACGATTTCCTTGACGCCTGCAACCTTCGCAGGCAGCACGTTCATCAGCACGCTGGAGGGATATGCTGCCGTGCCGCCCGGGACGTACACACCCACGCGGGACAAGGGCGTGATCTTCTGACCGAGAGAGATAGCGGCATCGAAATTGATCCAGGTATTCTGCTTCTGCTTTTCATGGAAGGCGGTGATGCGGCGGGCTGCTTCGCGCATGGCTGTAAGCCATTCGGGGGACGCCGCTTCGTAGGCCTTGTCGATTTCTGCCCGGGTGACAAGAACGTTGTCGGCGGAAATGTCAGCCTTATCAAAACGGGCAGTGTATTCAAACAGCGCTGCGTCGCCTTCTTCACGGACGCGGTTCACAATCTCCTTCACACGTCGGGAGATATCCTCGTTCTGCAGCTGGCTGCGGTTCATCACGCGGGTCTTGAGGGCCTGCGCGTCATCCATATTCAAAATCGGAATCATGGTGCAATTCCTCCTGATATTACTTGAGCTTTGCGACCTGCTCCGCCATGCCGTCAATGATCTGACGGATGCGGTCGCGTTTTGTTTTCATGGAAACACGGTTGACGACGAGACGGGCGGAAACGTCGCATACCTCCTCGAGGACGCTCAATCCGTTGGCACGCAGCGTCGAGCCGCTCTCCACGATGTCGAGGATTACGTCAGACAGGCCGATCACCGGGCCCAGCTCGATGGAGCCGTGCAGCTCAATGATTTCGATCGTCTGGCCCTTGCCGTCGTAGTAGCTGTGGGCGATGTTGGGATATTTCGTGGCCACGCGGAAGGTGGCACGGGTAGCGGACTGATTTGTCTGATCTGCATATCCGGCGATGCATAGCTTGCACCGGCCGAAGGTCAGGTCCAGCACTTCATACAACGGACGACCGGATTCCAGCAGCGTGTCCTTGCCGACTACGCCGAAATCTGCCACGCCATGATCCACATAGGTAGGTACATCGCTGGGCTTGACGAGAATGAAGCGAACGTTGCTCTTCCTGTCCCACAGCACCAGCTGACGACCGGGGTTGCGGGGCTCTGTGCAGTCAATGCCCAGCTGCTCCAGAAGCTCGAAGGCCTGCTCTGCAAGGCGGCCTTTTGCCAATGCGAAGGTGATGACCGGCTGCATCAGAACACCGCCTTTCCATATTGCTGAAGCCCAGCAGCGGTGATATACACGGCTGCGTGGGCCTGGCTTTCATCGACACGGCGCCGGAGTGCGGATGCGTCCATGCCGTACATCATGGCAACGGACACGCCGCGTTTGCGCTGCTGCTTGGCGTAGGTGATGGCGTCAGCTCGACAGGCGGGATCGAAGGACAGCACGATATCCGGTACCGGCGCCGGGAAGGACGCTCCCTGACGTTCCAACGCGATCATCAGCAGTTTCATGGACAGCGCGAAGCCTGTTGCCGGAAGCTCCCTGCCGAATCGGGCGGGGAGCCGGTCGTAGCGTCCGCCGCTGAGCAGCGGCTGACCCAGCTCAGCCACCAAGCCGCGGAAGATCGTGCCGGAATAGTAATTTTGCGTATGTGCCATACCAAGATCAATGCTGATGCAGTCCTCGCAGCCGTATTCCTTCAGGATGGCCATGATCTGCCGCAGATTATCGATGGCGGCAAGGCAGAGCGGGTGTCGGGTGAGCTGTGCGGCTTCATCCAGCACGGATGCGTCTCCATACAGGCGGGGAAGGTGCATCAGACGTTCGCTCACATCCTGACTGACGTCCAGTTTGTCAAGGTACAGCTGCATGTCGAGGGTATTCTTCTGTTCGGTCAGCTCGCTCATGACGGCGCTTTGCTCTTCCGACAGACCTGCTTCCTGAAGAAAGCCGGTCACGAACTGGGCCTGTCCCAGTTCAATCTGAAAATCCTTCAGACCGGATTGATTCAGTGCGTGGATCGCCAGTGCAATAACCTCTGCGTCAGCCTGTGCGCTGTCTTCGCCCATCAGCTCCACGCCAGCCTGCATTTCCTCGCAAAGCAGGGAGGAGGTGTCAGAAAGCATCTTTGTTGCTGACTGCATGTAGCAAAGCCGAAGGGGGAGCGGTTCGTTGACCAGCCGACCAGCAGCCATGCGGGCTGCGGGGATGGTCGAGTCGGGCCGGACGGCAAGGATACGCGCCTGTGCGTCGAAGGTTTTCCACAGATGCTCTGGTCGGAAGCCGTAGGTACGGTCATCCAGCGCGTCGTAATATTCGAGGATCGGCGTTTCGATCTCCTGATACCCCTCCAGGGTGAACAACTGCCGGAGCTTCTGCTCAAGCTGGCGCTTACGGGCGCACTCGCCGGGCAGGGTCTCCTGCATACCGCTGGGAATCTGACGCTTGCGGTTCTCCATTGAAGCGCCCTCCATATCGTCAATAATTTAGCGAGATAAAGTGATAACGTGATGAATTATAGCATGATTCCTGCCGCAGGTCAAGAGGGAAATGACATGAATCCATGAAAAACAGGAATCATACCTATTATAACATGAGGATTTTGAGCAAGCAACGAAAGAACATCGGAAGCACAGGGAAGAACAGAGAAAGAACCTTGCGGCAGCAAAAAGCGGAACAGCAATGGCTGTCCCGCGAGTGTGTCGAAAAAGTGGCTGCGGCCACTTTTCGAGAAGGGGAGGGGATTCCGCTTCTGCGGAAGCGGGCATTTTGTTTGTTCTCCTTTTACTTGATGAGTGTGGAAAGGTTGATATCCCGACAGATGTGCTGATTCGGTTAGCAGATTACTATGATACGTCTGTAGACTATATTCTCGGACGCGTGAGTCGAAGGTAACGAAAAAGAAGCCTCTCCGGCAGGAGAGGCTTCTTGGTTGCAGGTGATTACTCCGCGTTCGCAGCGTCGATCATCGCCATCAGGTCAGCACGATAGGCGACCCAGTCGGGATGATTGCGCCAGTAACGGGGCAGGGAGCGGTTGTACCAGTCCACAGGATCACGCCAGGTGACCTTGTTGTTGATGGACAGGTAGGCGATATCAGCGCCGCCCAGGTCACCGTTCACGGTCACGAAGTCGCTGCTGGTCAGGCCACCCTCGGTGGAAACCAGATCGGCAACGGTGATGGACTCGAGGTCGGTGAACCACTTGATGCACTGGCTCTCCTCGTAAACCTCGCCGTAAGCATACACGAACTGCACGGACACAGCGCCGTTGTTCACAGCGACATAGGCCTTGCCGATCTGATGCGCGTCGGCGCCAACCAGCTGGTAGGTGTACCAGGCGGTCTTGGTCAGGTCAACGGGAACGATGTTGTGCCAGTCGTCAGCGATGCCCAGATCAGACAGGCTCAGGCCAGCCACGCCAACGGTGTTGCTGGGATACCAGATGAACTTGGGGCCGTCGTCCTTGGCGGGAACCAGGTTCTGGGTGCCGGTGACGAAGAAGTCAACCTCGATCTCCTTAACCTTCACCAGGTCGTCGGGGTTCACAGCGCCGGTGCTGGCAGTGCTGCCGTCCCAGGTCTCATGACCCCACGGCACAGTGCCGGGCTGATTGTCGACCATCCACTGATCGTACAGGATCGCGTAGCCGTCATTCGCATCGAAGACGATGCCGTTGTCATAGCCGGTGGGGCCGAAGGCAACGCTGCCGACGTCGATAGCGGTACCGTTCACGCGAACCTCGGAAATGCCGATGTACTTGCCGTCCACAACGGAGCCAGCCAGATCATCAACGACCAGAACCAGCTTCTGAGCGCCATTGCCTTCGGGAGTCCAGCCGCCCTGATCCATGAAGTAAGCCTTCAGGGTGTAGTGGCCTTCGCCGGTGATGGTAACTTCGGTGCTCGTGCCCAGAGTGCCGTTGGTCTCGGGCCACCAGCCGCCAGCCTGATAGTACAGATGGGCGTTGGTGGAGTTCTCGGGAATCTCAACGACGGGGGGCAGATCCAGCTTCTGGCCCACATTGGGCATCGGGCCGATGTCCTCGGGAGCAGCGCCGGCTTCCTCAGCGAAGATGAAGTCGACCTCGATGGTATCGCCATTGACGATGTCATCGGGATTGATGATCAGGTAGTGGGCGTCTTCGATGGTGCCGTCAAACGCACGATGGCCGGAGGGGCCGGTAGCGCTGGGCTCGAAGGCGGGATCCCAGTAGGAGTTGTAGATGGAAACCATGCCGGAATCGGGATCGTCATGGTAAGCACCGTACATGTTCTCCTTGACATCGATGGACACACCGTTGACACGGATGTCAGTGATGTCCACGTAGTAGCCGGGGAACAGCGCCTCAGCGTCATTCAGGATCAGGTTGAACTGAATGGCGCCCTCGGCCTTCTGCCAGTTGAACTTCAGGCCAACGGTGTACTTGCCGGGGCCGGTAATCTCAGCGTTGGTCGCAACAACGCCGGTCTCGGACTCGGGCTGGTCAACACGCTGGTGCTGGGGCCACCAGGGGAACTTGCTGGCATCGGTCTGATGGCCAGACGCGAAGTACAGCAGCCACGCGGTGGAAGAGCTCTGAGCGGCGGGTTCTTCAGCAGAAGCCACAGCCATCAGGCCCAGCGCGAGCACTGCAACAGCCAGCAGCGCCACGAGCTTGGTCAGAATCTTCTTCATGGTATTGCCTCCTCTTGTGATATCGGCATGCATTGTTGCATAACATGCCGAATTACCATTATTATAAGGTATTTTCCATCATACGTCAAGGGCAGAACGCATCGAAAACATACGAAAACGGATGCACCTGTGCGATACATCCGTTCTGAGGGAGATATGAACAGGCTGCCGGAAGCGTTACAGCTCCATTTTCAGCTGGTTTTCACTGGCGGCGCCAGGCTGACAGCGGCCCATGTGCGTCCATGCAGCGGGCGTGCATATCCGGCCGCGCGGTGTGCGCATGAGGAAGCCCAGCTGCATCAGGTAGGGCTCGTAGACGTCCTCAATGGTGATGGCGTCCTCGCCTGTGGTGGCGGCAAGTGTGTCCAGTCCCACGGGGCCGCCGCCGAACTTGTCCATCATCGTGGTCAGCATGGTGCGGTCGGTCTTATCAAGACCGAGCTCGTCTACGCCCTGCATGGCAATGGCTTCCCGGGCGATCTCCAGCGAGATCACGCCGCCGCCGCGGACCTGCGCATAATCGCGAACGCGCTTGAGCATGCGGTTGGCGATACGGGGTGTGCCGCGGCTTCGGCGGGCGATCTCAAGGATGCCGCCGTCCTCTGCTTCGACGCCGAGGATGGATGCGCTGCGGCGAACGATCTGCGCCAGTTCCTCGGGCTTGTACATTTCCAGCCGGAACAGGATGCCGAAGCGGTCGCGCAGGGGGGCGGAGAGCTGGCCTGCACGGGTGGTTGCGCCGATGAGGGTAAACTTCGGAACGGTCATGTGGATGGAGTTGGCCATGGGCCCCTTGCCGGTGACGATATCCACGGCGAAGTCCTCCATGGCGCTGTACAGCACCTCCTCCGCCGTGCGGGAGAGGCGGTGAATCTCGTCGATGAACAGCACGTCGCCCTGATTCAGGTTGGTGATGATGGACAGCAGATCACCGGGGCGCTCAATGGCCGGGCCGGAGGTGATGCGAATGTTGGAGCCCATCTCCGAGGCGACGATGTTGGCCAGCGTCGTCTTGCCAAGGCCGGGCGGGCCGTAGAGCAGGATGTGATCCAGCGCGTCCCGGCGGGAAAGTGCGGCCTGAATGTAGATGCTCAGGCTGTTCTTGACGGCGCTTTGACCGATGTAGTCACGCAGTGTCCGCGGGCGGAGGCTTTGCTCGGCAGTGTCCTCCGGCTGGTAGCCTGCATCCATGAAACGATCTTCAAACATAATGAACCCCTTGATGAAAATTCATAATTCTTAATTCATAATTCTTAATTGCTTTATATGCCGGCCATGTTGCGCAGGGCAAGGCGCAGCAGCTCGTCCACGGGCGCGTCCTTGTTCTCGATCTTCGACAGCGCGTCGCGTGCTTCGCCGGGGGTATAGCCCAGGGCTGTCAGGCCCGCAATGGCCTGCGCGAAGTTGTCTGCTGCGGCGGGCGCGGAAGCTGCCGGACTGGCTGATGTGCCGCCCGAAACTTCGAATTGCCCCAGCTTGTCCTTGAGCTCCATGGCGATGCGCTGGGCGATCTTTTTACCTACGCCGGGCGCGCGGGCGATGGTCTTCTCGTCCTCCATGACGATGGCGAGCCGCAGGTCGCTGACCGAGAGCGTCGACAGCAGCGCCAGCGCCATCTTCGGACCCACGCCGTTCACGCCGATGAGCATGAGGAAGAGCTGCTTCTCCTCCTTCGTGGCAAAGCCGAAGAGCTCCATCGCGTCCTCGCGCACGGAGAGCCATGTGTGACAGCGCATCGTGTCGCCGGTTTTGGGCGCGGCGTTCAGCGTTGCCATGGAGCAGCTGAGCAGATACCCCACGCCGCCCGCGAGCAGCACGAGCTGGTTGTTGGTCTTTTCGCAGACCTGACCTTCAATGAATGCGTACATGTGATTTCCTCCGGAAAGGGAGTTTTGAATTCAGTCCGTTTTCTCAGGCGAATAGCTGCCGGTTACCTCAATGGGGTTTCCATCCGGGTCCTGATAGGTGAAGTACCAGTAAGGTGAAAAGACTTCGATATAGCGGATGGGCGTGAGGCAGTCGGCGAAGCCGAGTCGCTGGATACGCTCATGCTCTGATTGCAGATCTGCCACGCAAAGGTTGATGAAGACCTTGCGGGGATTCTCAGCATCAGCGATCAGGTGTTGATCATCGTACTCCGGGACATACGCGCCCCGCTTGATGACTCGCTCCGGGTGCATGATGTCATAATAGCCGTTCATCAGGCAGATGTTCAACCCGTCATTGTGGAACATGGCAAAGCGATCGCCGTTCAGCGCGCTGACCTGCATTTCCAGTGCCTTTTCATAGAAGGCCAGTGATTTCGCGAAGTCGCGTACAACAAGATAAACTGCTCCGCTGCGCATCCTCATGCTCCTCCATTCCGTCAGAAGAATTCTGTCCGGATCTGATCCCGCGGCGTCATTTCATCCTGAACTGCTCCCGCATGCGGCCGGCCTGACAGTGGGTGATGGCGCAGGCAATGGCGTCGGCGGCGTCGTCGGGCTTGGGCAGCTCGCTCATGCCCAGCAGGAGCTTTACCATCTGCTGGATCTGCTTCTTGTCGGCCTTGCCGTAGCCTGTGACAGCCTGCTTGATCTGCATGGGGGTGTATTCATAGAGGTTCTCGGTGTATTCGGCGGCGGCGATGATGGCCGCACCGCGGGCCGCGCCGACCATGAGAGCAGTGGTGACGTTCTGCGCGAAGAACAGCTCTTCAAAGGCCACCTCGTCCGGACGGTACATGAGGGTCAGGTCGCGGATACCCAATTGGAGTGTGCGCAGGCGGTGCTGCATGGGAGTGCCGGCCTTTGTCTCAATGCAGCCATAGCCAAGCAGCTTCATGCGGCTGCCTTGTGCTTCCACCACGCCCCAGCCCATCAGCGCGTAACCGGGGTCGATGCCAAGGACGATCATGCTCAGTGTTCCTCTTTCTGTGATCATACGTTCGTACCTACTTATGATACCGCGCCTGTCCGGCATTGTCAACGCGAACACCGCTTTTTTTGCGTGAAGCAGGAGACAGGTGCTGGCGGAGCCTGGATGCAGCGTGTATCAGGTGAAGCAAAGGAATCTCAAGGAGATCAAAATTCTGTTTCCCTGATGTTTTTTGCAAAAAGGTATTGCATTTTTATTCATTCGGGCGTATAATGCCGTTTGTCAACCGAATCACAATATTAAGGAGACTGAAAGATATGGCTAAGATGCGTGTTCTGCTCGCGTATTCCGGTGGTCTGGATACGTCCATCATTGTTCCGTGGCTGAAGGAAAACTATGACTGCGATGTTGTCTGCGTGGCGGGCGACGTGGGCCAGGGCGAGGAGCTGGAGCCCCTCCACGAGAAGGCTGCCAAGTGTGGTGCGGAGAAGCTCTACATTGCTGACCTGCGCAAGGAATTCGTTGAAGATTTTATCTGGCCCACGCTGAAGGCCGGCGCTGTTTATGAGGGCAAGTACCTGCTGGGTACCTCCTTCGCACGTCCGCTGATTGCCAAGCGTCTGGTGGAGATCGCCCATGAAGAGGGCTGTACCGCTATCTGCCACGGCTGCACCGGTAAGGGCAACGATCAGGTCCGCTTCGAGCTGACCATCAAGGCCTTCGATCCCAATATGAAGATCATCGCCCCGTGGCGTATCTGGGACATCAAGACCCGCGAGGAGGAGATTGAGTACGCCGAGGCGCGCAACATTCCTGTGCCGGTCAAGAAGGATCGTCCCTACTCCATGGACCGCAACATCTGGCACATCTCTCATGAGGGCGCCGATCTGGAAGATCCGTGGAACGAGCCGCCGGCTGACCTGCTGCTGACGATGGTTTCGCCTGAAAAGGCTCCCGACAAGGCCGAGTATGTGACCATCGATTTTGAGAAGGGCGTGCCGGTTGCCATCAACGGCGAGAAGTTGGAAGCCATTGACCTGCTGACCAAGGCCAACGAGATTGCCGCCCGCAACGGTGTGGGCTGTGCAGATCTGGTGGAGAACCGTCTGGTGGGCATGAAGTCCCGCGGCGTGTACGAGACTCCCGGCGGCACCATGCTCTATGCAGCTCACGGCATCCTCGAAAGCATCACTCTGGATCGTCAGACCAGCCACTACAAGGAGCTGGTGGCCTCCAAGTTCGCTGAGCTTGTGTACGACGGCATGTGGTACACCCCCCTGCGTCAGGCCCTGTCTGCCTTCGTGGATTCCACGCAGGAGGCTGTCAACGGCACCGTGAAGCTCAAGCTCTACAAGGGCAACTGCATGAACGCTGGCGTGAAGTCCCCCAACAGCCTGTATCTGGAGGAGATTGCAACCTTCGGCGACTCCAAGGATCTGTACAGCCACAAGGACTCCGAGGGCTTCATCAACCTGCTGGGCCTGCCCATGAAGGTCAAGGCCATGGTAGATCAGCGTAATAAGTAAGCTGTCTCAACCGCACCCCGGTCAGCCCAGATGGGCGGGCCGGGGCGTTTTCGTGTCAGCGTCGGCAAAAACAAAGGAAGTGCAATGGTAACGTTCGCGGTGTATTGACACAGGCTGCCGCGTGCGATAAAATGATGAACATTCCCGTCGAGACCGGCAGGATTCGCACGAAACTGCGGGTGGAGGGAACTCCGGAGAATCTCACGGATGTGAGTGCCGAAGGTGCAAGGCGGATGCGCTGCATCAGCCGAATCTCTCAGGCAAAAGGACGGAGCAGGGCGTGAAATACCTTTGGGTATTACTTTCTGCATCTTTCCCCCGGAGCTGCCTGAAAGGGCGGCTATTTTTCATTTAGAAAGGGGATCCTCAACATGGCACAATTCATGGATGCTCTGGCACGCGGCAACGACGTTGTCAATACCTTCATCTGGACGACGCTTGGTCTGGTGCTTCTGCTGGGTACCGGCCTGCTGACTACCTTCATTACAAAGGTTTTCCAGGTGAGCCACCTTGGTCTGTGGTGGAAGAATACCATCGGCAGCCTGTTCAACAAGGATGTTATCCAGCATGATGAAACAGGGAAAGCCATCTCTCCCTTCCAGGCGCTGTGTACAGCGCTCGCGGCTACCATCGGCGTGGGTAATATTGCCGGTGTGGCGGCAGCTATCTGCATTGGCGGTCCTGGCGCAGTGTTCTGGATGTGGGTTGCAGCCTTTCTGGGCATGATGACCAACTATTCTGAAAATGTGCTGGGCATCTACTACCGCCGCCGCAACAAGGACGGCGAATGGTCCGGCGGCGCGATGTATTACCTGCAGGACGGTCTGGGCGGCAAGAAGGGCTGCAAGACCATCGGCAGGGTGTTGGCTGTGCTCTTCAGCATTTTCACCCTGCTGGCTTCCTTCGGCATCGGTGCGATGGGTCAGGTCAACAAGATTGTGGTGAACATTGAGTCCGCTTTCCCGGTGCAGGCGCTGGCAGGCGTGACGCTGTACGAGGGCGTGTCCTTGTACTCGCTGCTCATCGGTCTGGTGCTGGTTGTGCTGGCAGCGGCCATTACATTGGGCGGTTTGAAGCGCGTGGCGAACTTCGCAGAGAAGATCGTGCCCTTCATGGTTGTGCTCTTTATGGCGGGCAGCATTATCATTGTGGCTGTCAACTATGCCAATATCATTCCCGCAATCAAGGCCATCTTCGTCACGGCTTTCAACCCTGTTGCAGTGGCTGGCGGCACGCTGGGTGCGGCAATCAAGACCTGCATGGTGCAGGGATTCAAGCGCGGCGTGTTCTCCAACGAGGCTGGTCTGGGCTCTTCGGTCATGGTGCACTCCAACTCCAACATCAAGGAGCCTGTCAAGCAGGGTATGTGGGGTATCTTTGAGGTGTTCGCGGATACGATGATTGTCTGCACGATGACAGCCCTGGTGGTGCTGACCAGCGGTATGTACAATCTGGACGCCGGTACGCTGGTGGAAGGCGTGACCGACGCAACGCTGGTGGCGCAGGCCTTCGGCACGGTCTTTGGCCGCTTCGGCAGTATGTTTGTGGCGGTGGCAATTCTGCTCTTCGCCTTTACTACTGTACTGGGCTGGAACCATTACGGCACCAAGGCCTGGGAATACCTCTTCGGCGTGAAGAGCATCAAGGTCTACAAGGTCATCCATCTGGTGATGATCCTCTTCGGCGCGCTGCTGACCACTTCTCTGGCCTGGGATATCTCCGACACCTTCAACGGACTGATGATGATTCCCAACCTGATCGGCGTTATCGCGCTGTCCGGTCTGGTGGCGAAGATCACAAAGAACTACCTCGACCGCCAGAAGGGCAAGGACGTCAAGCCCATGATGAGCGCGTTTGATGAGGAAGCTGAATAAAAAGCAATGCGGGGAGCTGCGTCACGAGCGCGGCTCCTCGCTGCGTATCTTCCCGAAAAGTGAGGAAAACGAAGGTCTACGATAGCCAGGGGCGCTGCAAGAAATTTCATCCCTTGATCCGTTTTGCGATGAAGCAGCAAGTTCCTTTGCGACTGAGCGCGTATGCACGTTAAGCTGCTGCAAAGACAGGCTGCATCTTTTTTGTCCACCCGATTGAACATCTGCTTCACATCTGTTATACTATATACTGGATTAGAATGCATTTCACTCTTCAAGGAGGATACACATATGAAACTCTGGGGCGGCCGATTCTCAAAGTCCACCGATCATCTGATGGACGATTTCCATTCCTCAATCTCCTTTGACAAGCGTCTGGCGGAGCAGGACATCACTGGCTCCATCGCTCATGCGACCATGCTTGGCGAGCAGGGGATCATCCCGCAGGAGGACGCGGACAAGATTGTCGAGGGCCTGAGGGGCATTCTCGCCGATGTGGAGGCAGGCAAGATCGAGTGGATGGTGGATGCCGAGGACATCCACATGAACGTGGAAACCATCCTGACGCAGCGCATCGGCGAGGCAGGCAAGCGTCTGCACACCGGTCGCAGCCGGAATGATCAGGTGGCGCTGGACGTACGCATGTACGCCAAGCTTGCCTGCCGGGAGACCGAGGAGATGCTGAATGACCTGCTGGAGGCCATCCTGAATATTGCGCAGGACAACCTGCATACCATCATGCCCGGCTATACCCATATGCAGAAGGCGCAGCCCATCACCCTGGCCCACCACATGATGGCCTATTTTGAGATGTTCCTGCGCGATCGCCGTCGCTTCCGTGCGGCCTATGATGCGGCGGACGTGATGCCGCTGGGTTCCGGCGCGCTTGCGGGTACTACCTATCCGCTCAACCGTGAGCGGGTGGCCGAGCTGCTGGGCTTCTCTGCCATCACCATGAACTCGCTGGACGGTGTGTCCGACCGCGATTTCCTGCTGGACTTCCTCAGCGCTGCGTCCGTCTGCATGATGCATCTGTCCCGCTTCTGCGAGGAGCTGATCATCTGGAATACCAACGAATTCCGCTTTGTGGAGATGGATGATGCGTATGCCACCGGTTCTTCCATCATGCCGCAGAAGAAGAACCCCGATGTGGCGGAACTGATCCGCGGCAAGACCGGCCGTGTCTACGGCGACCTGATGGCGCTGCTGACCGTTATGAAGGGCATCCCGCTGGCCTACAACAAGGACATGCAGGAGGATAAGGAGGCCTTCTTCGACGCGCGCGACACGCTGGTGAAGGGGCTGACGGTGTTTACCGCGATGCTCAGGACCTGCACCTTCCGCAAGGAAGTTATGGAGCGCGGCGCGTCTGGCGGCTTCACCAATGCCACTGATGCGGCGGACTACATGGTCAAGCACGGCGTGGCCTTCCGCGATGCGCATGAGGTAGTCGGCCGTCTGGTGGCGCACTGTCTGAATGAGAACAAGGCGCTGCTGGATCTGACGCTGGAGGAGCTGAAGCAGTTCCATCCCGTCTTCGAGCAGGATGTGTTTGAGGACCTGAGCATGCTTTCCTGTGTGGAGAAACGCCGTATTCCCGGTGCGCCTGCGCCTGACATGGTGCAGATGGCTATTGAGAAGGGTCGGAAAGCACTGACGGAGTGAGCGGGGAGAAGTCTGAGCGGAAGAAATGGCTGTTCTGAAACGTTATACAGGCAAAACCTGTCAGGAGGTGCAAACTGATGAAGCGATTTGCCATGTTCATTGCGCTGCTTGCGCTGCTGATGACTGCCTCTGCTGCCTGTGCAGCATCTGTGCCGCAGTCCGTTTTGGAGCTTCCTGCGATTCCTGCTGCGCCTGATGCGCCGGGGATCATCCGCTGTGTGCAGTCCGGCGATGCGGTATCCATCCGCTTTGACCGTACACTGCCGGCGGAGCACATGCTGTCCTTTCTGGCGCTGGATGCCTCTTACCGCACGCAATCGATCCGCTATGCCATGGATGACGAACGTACTGCCGCCCAGACACAGGCGCTTCCCTCGGGCGGAGCATGGCTGCGCATCGAGCTGGCGTGGGTCGAGGGCCGGGATAATGCCAGCGCTGTGTACAACATGGCGGGAGGTCTGGTCAGCCGGACACAGTACGACGGCAGCTACAACGGCTATGTGTTCGACACCGCCGGTACGCTGACGGAATATCAGGATGAGGCTTCCGGCGTGTGGACTCGATTCAGCGAGTCGGGCAAGACTACATGCTATTCCTATGAGACCGACGGCATGCGTGTCTGGTTTGACTTGGCCGGCAGCGTATTGTGGGCGACCTATGCAGGTGATGGCTATGAGTGCACATGGGAGGATGGCTGCTGGTATGTCCAAACGCCTGCGGGAAATGTAAAGGTTCAGCTGGCCCTTGATCCCCGGCAGGCACGTCCGCTGGTGACCGCGCTGCCTGAGCCGACGCCCACCACGGAGGTCGTCTGGTATCCGAACAACACGATCAATCTGGCAGGTTTGTCCCTGAAGGAAGCCAGTAAATCCCTGCCGGACAAGTGGTACAACGTCGTGCCGGTTGATCTGACCCATAACGGCCGCCAGACCTATTTCCTGACCATCTCCAACGCCCGGTTCATCGGTGAATGCTACGTGGATGTGTGGGATGATGAAGTAACGGTGACCTGTGCGCTGATTGATCGCAGCGGCATTGAGCTCAAGAGTGAGTACGGCCGCTGGTTTACGAAGCTGAGCCAGATCACGACCAGCAGTATTGAATCCACAGCAAAGGGCTTCACCTTCGGCGTGCCGGTGAGCATCAGCCGTGAGCTTGGCGGCGCTGATGTGGCACTGCTGTTCATCCGCTCAAAGGCTACCTACCGCCAGCCCTTCCGCGACGGCACCGAGCTGACTCGCTATTGGCGTAACATTGACAGCTGGAAGGCTTTCCGCAAGGATCTGACAGCACTGATGAAATACGTGGAGAAATAATTTCCTGAAACATACCACCTTTGATTGCTGATGGAGGCGAATGACATGCAGTTTTCTCCTGTAACCATCCCCCTGAAAGATGGCCGCAAGGCTGTCCTGCGCTCTCCTGATCCGACAGGAGATGCTGCCGAGCTGGTGCAGTACCTCTATGACACTGCCTCCGATACGCCCTTTGTACTGCGTACGCCGGAGGAGATCAGTATGACGGTGGAAGGGGAAGAGCGCTTCCTGCGCGGCGTGGTGGAATCCCCCTTTGACTGCATGATTCTGTGCGAGGTGGACGGCTGCATCGCCGGTAATTGCCACCTGTCCTTCATGGGCAAGCAGAAGGTGCGCCACCGCTGCTCTGTGGCCATTGCGCTGCGGAAAGCGTTCTGGGGGCTGGGCATCGGCACAGCGATGTTCCGGGCGATGATCGGTATCGCCGAAAAGCGCGAAGGCGTAACGGTGATGGAGCTGGAGTTCGTCGAGGGCAATGCCCGGGCGCGCGGCCTGTACGAGAAGATGGGCTTCCGCATCGCAGGGGTGCATCCTGACGCCATCCGCCAGCCGGACGGCACGCTTCTGGCGCTGTACCTGATGCAGCGCCCTGTGTAAGATGCGGCATGTATAGCGAGCCGATGAAAAATGAAGCTGCCCGACGGCCGCGTGACCGATGAATACCTGATGATAAAGAAACTGTGAGGAAAACCCATGAGAACCGCTGATTTCGATTACAACCTCCCGGAGGAGCTGATCGCCCAGACACCCGTGGAGCCCCGCGATCATTCCCGCCTGATGGTCGTCCACCGCAAGGACGGCACGCGGGAGCATAAGCATTTCTATGATATTCTTGAGTACCTGAACCCCGGCGATGCGCTGGTGATCAACGAAACGAAGGTCATCTCGGCACGGCTGCTGGGAGTGAAGGAGGACACCGGCGTGCCGGTGGAGATTCTGCTTCTCCGCCGGAAAAATACAACGGACTGGGAGGCCCTGGTCAAGCCGGGGCGTCGGCTCAAGCCGGGCGCGGTGTGCGTGTTTGGCGATGGGCTGCTGAGATGCGAGATCATCTCCAGTGTGCCGGAGATCGGCGGACGCATCGTGCGCTTCCATTATGAGGGTGTATTTGAGGAGATCCTCGACAAGCTGGGCGAGATGCCCCTGCCGCCCTACATTCATGAGAAGCTGCAGGACCGCAGCCGTTATCAGACCGTTTATGCGAAGAATGAAGGCAGTGCTGCAGCGCCGACTGCCGGCCTCCACTTCACGCCGGATCTGCTGGAGCGGGTGAAGGCGAAGGGTGTGACCATCGTGCCGGTGACGCTGCATGTGGGCCTTGGTACCTTCCGGCCTGTGACCGTGGAGGATGTGGACACCCATGTGATGCATTCGGAGTATTATCAGGTGACGCAGGAGGCCGCGGATACACTGAATGCGATCCGTGCCGATGGCGGGCGCATCATCTGCGTCGGTACGACGAGCGTTCGTACGCTGGAAACTGTCGCCACTGACGACGGTGTGGTGCATCCCGGCGCGGGTGACACGGCGATCTTCATTTATCCCGGGAAGAAAATCAAGGCTGTCGATGCGCTGATCACCAACTTCCACCTGCCGCAGTCGACGCTGCTGATGCTGGTAAGCGCCTTCATGGGCCGGGAAACTGCGCTGGACGTGTACCGCGAGGCAGTGGAGGAACGGTATCGCTTCTTCTCCTTTGGCGATGCGATGTTCATCGAGTGACAATCGGGTGCTTCATGCCGGCAGACTTGGGAGGATTTCCTTCGGATTGCAGCATAATTGCAGCAGCAAGCCAGACAGATGATGGCTTGCTGTTTTTGTGCTGCTGTGATAAAATGAAAATGAGCGTTTGGTTCTGACAAAGGAGGGGGATTGTGTGAAGCTGAAAACAGCAAAAAGGATGAGCATGTGTTTGCTGGGGCTTTTCGCCATGCTGATGCTGATCATGGTTCTTGCAGGCGATTCGGCATTCGGATACATTGCGATTGCGGTTATGGGCGCCTATGGGATTTTTCACTGCATGTTCTGGCGCTGTCCGGTATGCGGCAAGAACATAGGGCCGCTGTGGGTGAAGTGCTGCCCGACCTGTGGTGAGAAATTAGAGGTTCTTCACGGAAAGTTAGGGAGAGAGAGTCCTGACAAGGGAGAAGAAATAGGAATCATTGCGAAAACCGTAGGCAATGCGCTTAGCGACCTTGATTTTGTTGTTAAAGCCCTCAAGTTTACCGGTGGAGATGGGAAAAGCAGCATGAGCAATCAAGCCC
>JAFTWV010000069.1 GCA_017465155.1 Clostridia bacterium | reverse complement strand
GCGAGTACTTCGGCAGCGAACAGGAAGCCAGGAACGTTCATGCGCTGCTGGTGTCCATCCGCAGTCAGTTCACGAAGAAGCAGGTCTTTGAGCCCTGCGTGTTCCCGTGGCACAAGGCTGTGCTGGAAAAGGGCGACCTGTCCGAGCGGATTTGCGTCATTGCGCGGCTGTTGAAGGATGACCAGCTGATTGATGACTCTATACAGTACTTTGCCGACTGTGATCCATGGAACAGGGAAACGCTGCTACAGTACAGCTATGGCAGGATGCGCACGCCCAAGCAGCGGCAGATGATCCTGACCTCTGTTTGCGACAAGGGCGACATGTGCCGCCGCACCGCGATCAAGCTGGTGGACGCCATGCAGCTGACCGCCGACGATTTTGCCGAGCTGGAAATGCTGCTGCGCTTCAAGTATGCGGACTCCCGCACGGCGCTGATCCGCTGGATGATGAAGCAGCCGGACGATGCGCTCTTTGCCAGCCTGACCCGTCTGCTGGGGGACAAAAAGAGCGAGGAACGCCGCATGGCTGCGCTGGATATCATCAAGCAGCTGTCGGACGAGGACAAGCGCGAGGCGCTGATTGCCCGCTGCGCTCAGCTGGTGACCGCCTATGAGAACCCCACGGCCAAGGAAAAGACGCTGGTGGACAGCCTGTTGGAGAAGTTCGGTGCAGATGGGGCAGAGAAAGACGCGCTGTTCACGGAGGCGGATGTATATCATCCTGTCATCGTCGATACGCCCGAATCGGATCAGGCAGTGCTGACGTACATGCGTTATTTCCCCGAATCGCAGCTGGCAGATCAGCTCGGTGGCCGGAAGAAGCGCTGGACGGATCTGTTCTTCAAGAAAAATCGGGACGCGTTTGCCCGTGCCAAGGCAGACTTCAACAGCCTGCTGGATTGCTATGAGCAGCACAAGATGGATCCTGTCAAGACAAGTTCCGGAGAGGAAACCCTGCTTTGCAATCTGCATGGATTACAGCTTGGACAGAAGCAGGTTGTTCTTTATGAGGTGTGGGATGCCTGGTATCAGGAGCAGGTGAATGACCCGGAGCGGCTGCTGAGACTGTGTGTTCTCGCTCATACGGACAGGAACAGCAGCTCGGATAAGGCTATCGTAGCTGCCTTTGGCGAGGGCTATCAGCAGGGTGTGCTGCCGCTGAAGGATCTTCGCCGGGCGCATCTGCGGCACATCACAGTTGACCTGGTGAAGCAGCATGT
The DNA here is from genome assembly GCA_017465155.1 of Clostridia bacterium. Lineage (GTDB taxonomy): Bacteria > Bacillota > Clostridia > Christensenellales > Aristaeellaceae > UBA11524. Next base: position 2,549 of record JAFTWV010000069.1, on the reverse strand, counting down.
GCCTGCATCTGACCTGAAGTATATCGCGGCAGCGCTGCTGATCTGGCTGGCTCAGTGTGTGGGCGGCAGCCTGCTTTGGGCTGAGCCAACCGGTGAAATGGCTCGCTGGATGGCTACGCAGCACATTACGAATCAGGATCAGCTCAGCATGCTACTGGAAATGCTGGATTATGGTCATGAAGGCCTACTGCCTGTGCTGTTCCCGGCGGGGATCATGCTGTACAATCGCAGCGAACAGGCTTTTAAAAAGTATATCAAGACCGAGGACAACGGGTCTGTTATCTATCAGGGGCTGATGCGGGTATCCCAGCAGAGTTTTACTGGTGCGATCATGAGTATGATGCGCAGGAACATTTTCCCCGACTTGCCTGTGGTACTGGGCGCCAGCTACCGAGGCCTGCTTTCGTGCCGCGGAGTATATGCATGGCTACTGACCAGCAAAATGGCCCGAAATGCCATCCGTGATCTGACCGCTCTGGCTGATGTGCACCTGGCGGCTGGACAGCAGTTCACGTCGCGTACTACATATGGCTTCTATATGAATGCACGGCGCAGTGAGGAATGCCTGCGAGAGTATCTTGGTAAGAACAAGCCGGAGACCGACGAGGACTTCGCCATGCTGCAATATGCGGACGAAGTTTGCAGGCCGCTGCTGCGCCGGATTATTGATGCAGAGCTCAAGCGTGGCGATACGGAAACGCCTTATTCTCCCATGGTCGGCGGAATCCATCGCATCTGGGGTGCAGAGGACTTCATGGCCATCCTATCCGCGCTGGGCAAGGACAAGCTGCTGCGTTCCTACTACTTCGGCGCGCAGGGACATGGCCGCACGGAGAGCCTGTGTACCATGCTGGGTGTCTGCGTTCCGGCAAAGACAGACACGGCGGATGATCTTCGCCGGCTGATGAAGAAGCACAAGATCAGCGAAAAGCGGCTGATCGAGGCAGCGCTTTACAGCCCAGAATGGATTGAACTGGTGGGCGAGACGATTGGGCTGCCCGGTTTCCGCTCGGCGGCATACTACTTCATGGCCCACATGAACGAGGACTTTGATGACGTCCGCAAAGCCCGCATCGCACGCTTCACGCCTCTTTCCATTGAGGAGCTGCAAAACGGCGCGTTTGACATCGGCTGGTTCCGCAGCGCCCATGAGGAAGTGGGGGAGAAGTACTTCGACCTGATCTATGATGCGGCGAAGTACATCACCTCCGGTGCGAAGCATGCGCGCGCACGCAAGTATGCAGATGCAGTGCTGGGCCGGCTGGAGCTCACGACGACGAGGGACGAAATCGTAGCCAAGCGCAACAAGGATCTGCTGATGGCATACGCCCTCATTCCGCTCTCCGGCGAGGATGATTTGCAGTCGCGCTATCTGTACATTCAGCAGTTCCTGAAGGAAAGCCGGGGCTTCGGCGCTCAGCGTGCTGCCAGCGAGAAGATGGCTGGCGAGATCGCGCTGACGAACCTTGCACTGAACGCGGGATACGCGGATAGTATGCGCCTGACGCTGCGTATGGAGACTCGTCTGGTGGAGGAAAACCGGGAGCTGTTTGAGCCCCATGCCATCGACGAGCTGACCATGCAGCTCAGCGTGGACGATCAGGGCGTGGCCAGCTTGCTGTGCATGAAGGGCGGCAAAGCACTCAAGAGCATTCCGGCGAAATACAAGAAAAATGAGTACATCCAGCGGTTGAACGACATGAAGAAGCAGCTGGTGGAGCAGCAACGCCGTGCAAAGCGGATGCTGGAGGATGCCATGGAGGCGTCTACGGTGTTCACTGCCGGGGAGATTGCTGCGCTCATGGGAAATCCCGTGATCGCGCCGATGCTTCGCAATCTGGTGTTCAAGCAGGACGAGCGCTTCGGCTTCGTCGATGGCTTGACATTGACGGATGCAGAGGGCGCGACAACTGCGCTGGATGCTTCCAGCGAGCTGGTCGTGGCGCATCCCTTCCACCTGTGGAAAGCGCAGCAGTGGCTGCCGTTCCAGCGGAAGATCTACGCGGATCACACGGTGCAGCCCTTCCGGCAGGTGTTCCGTGAGCTGTATATCAAGACGCCGGACGAGCTGGGGAAGGATACTTCTCTGCGGTATGCTGGCAATCAGATTCAGCCCGCCCGTACCATGGCCTGCCTGAAGACCCGCCGCTGGATCGCTGACGCTGAAGCCGGCTTGCAGAAGATCTACTATAAGGAGAACATCGTCGCCACGCTCTGGGCGCTGGCAGACTGGTTCAGCCCTGCGGACATCGAAGCGCCCACACTTGAGTGGGTGGCCTTCCTTGACCGGAAGACCGGGAAGCAGCTCAAAATTGACGATGTCCCGGAGATCATCTTCTCCGAGGTCATGCGCGATGTGGATCTGGCTGTCAGCGTGGCTCACGCGGGCGGCGTTGATCCCGAAACCAGCCACTCTACCATGGAGATGCGCGCGGCCATCCTGTCCTTCACGCTTCCGCTGTTCCGCCTGAGCAATGTGGAAATCAAGGATCGCCATGCTATCATCACCGGCGAACTGGCGCAGTACAGTGTCCATCTGGGCAGCGGTG
>JAFTWV010000007.1 GCA_017465155.1 Clostridia bacterium | reverse complement strand
TGGGCACTTCAGCAGCCTTGGCGTGGTTGATGGACTCGACCGTCTGGGGCATGACGGAGTCGTCCGCCGCCACGACCAGAACAGCAATATCGGTGGCCTGGGTGCCGCGGGCACGCATGGCGGTAAAGGCCTCGTGACCGGGGGTATCCAGGAAGGTGATCTGACGGTCGCCATCCACCTTGACGGTGTAAGCACCAATGTGCTGGGTAATACCACCCGCCTCGCCGGCAGTGACGCGGCTCTTGCGGATGTAGTCCAGCAGGGAGGTCTTGCCGTGATCGACGTGACCCATAATGGTGACAACGGGAGGACGGGACATCAGGTTGTCATCGGTATCCTCGAAGTCCTCAGCAATCAGCTGATCCTCAGCGGTCTGCTCGGCCTTCTTCTCCAGGGTGATCTCGAAGTCCGCGCACACGAGGCTGGCAGTATCGAAGTCGATCTCGGAGTTGATGGTGGCCATGTTGCCCAGCAGAAACAGCTTCTTGATGATCTCGCCGGAGGTCTTGCCGATCTTCTCGCACAGATCGCGCACAATGATCGTATCGCCGGACATATAGGCGGTCTCAATCTTGATGGGCGCCATCATCTGCTGCACAGAGGGCTTCTTCTGGCGGGACTTCTTGCCGCCGCGGATCACATCATCGTCATAACCGGAGTAACCGGCGTCACGGGAGAGCTGCTTGCGGTTACGTGCAACATGCTCCGGATCGTGCTGACGGACATAGTTCTTCTTGTTGGGATCGTAATTGGAGACACGCTCCTTGCCCATCGTGGGCGCCATTTCAGGCGCAGCAGGCTTGGGACGGCCCATACCGCCGCCCATGGGACGGCCTGCACCGCCAGCCGGGCGCTGACCAAAGCCGCCCTGTGCTCCCGCCGGGCGCTGGCCGAAGCCGCCCTGCGCACCTGCCGGACGCTGCCCAAACTGGCCCTGCGGACGCGCGCCGGGCGCACCCTGAGGACGGGGCTGGAACGTACCGTTGGCCGGACGACCGGGCTGCCCCTGCGGACGCGCGCCCTGCATGCCCTGACCGGGCGTCACCGGACGGCCAGGCTGACCCTGGAAGCGCACGCCCTGCGCACCCTGAACCGGCGTTACCGGACGGCCGGGCTGACCCTGGAAGCGCACACCCTGCGCACCCTGAACGCCCTGGGCAGGACGAGGCTGCTGGGGCCGCGGCGGACGAATCACGTTCGGCGCAAGCCCAACAGGCTTGGGCGGCACGTCCTGACCAGGACGGCTGATGATCTGGCCAATGGCAGGCTTCTTGGGCTCATCTGCCTTGGGCGCAGGCTTTTCCTGCTTCTCCTCAGCCTTGGACACAGTCTGGGCCGGCTTGACGTCAGCCGCAGGTGCCTTGGGCGCAGCGGCCTCGGCAGGCATCTTTGCCGTGGGCTTCTCCGCCGCTTTCTCTGCGGGCTTTTCTTCGGCCTTGGGGGCTGCAGCCTTCGCAGCAGTCTCCGGGGCAGGAGCCTTCACGGGCTCCACAGCGGGCTTCTCCGCCTTGGGGGCAGGCTTGGCTGCCTCTGCCTTCGCAGCTTCTGCAGCCTTCGCTGCCTTTGCAGCCTCCGCCTTGTCTGCCTCTGCCTTCGCCTTCGCGCGGGCTGCTTCAGCCGCCGCAGCATCCAGCTGAGCCTGCTCGTCCGCGTCCAGCATGACATAGGCCTTGGAGTGATCAGACAGCTTCTTCTGCTGCTCCTCACGCTTCAGCTGCGCCTCGCGCTCCTCATTTGTCTTGATGAAGCCATTCTCCAGCGCCTTAAGGGACTGCAGCAGCCCCTCCGCGCCCTTGCGCACACGGGACGCTTCTTCACGAACCTTGGTCGCATCCGTGACCAGTTCTCTGGTGGCATCCTTCAGTTTCACTTTCGTCATTCGACGCTTGCACCCCCGCCATTATTTGCCGATTTCATTGGTTTCATCCTCCGGGCGGCTGCCTTTCCCTGCGGCTCGCCCGAAAGCTGCTGTCGTATCTGATCTGCCAGACCGCCCTTGAGAACGGCCATGGCCACGCCGGGCTTCCCGGTCGCTTCGTGGAGCAGTCCTTCCGGGAGCAGCTCCAGATGAGCGCTCGCATTTCTGCATACGCCCATGTATTTTTCCTGCGTTGCCTTCGACGCGCCGCTGTCCAGCAGCAGCACGCCGCAGTCACCGGCCCGGATGGTCTTCATGCAGCCATCCTCGCCGAACACTGCCTGCCGTGCCCTTACGCACAGGCCCATCAGGCCTCGCAGCCTGCTTTCGGTTTGCATATCCACGGTCAGGTCGCCTCCGGTTCCAGAGCAGGCAGATTTGCCAGTTCCTGCCGCAGCGCCTCCGCAACTTCCGGGGTCAGCTGCACCTCCAGCTGCCTCTCCAGCTGCTTTTGCCGGATGGCCCGCGTCAGGCAGCTTTCCTGCCTGCATACATACGCACCGCGTCCGGGCTTCTTGCCCACAGGATCCATGGACACCGCGCCGTCGGGCGCGCGTACCACGCGGATCAGCTCGCGCTTGGGCTTGCTTTCCCGGCAGCCCACGCACATCCGCAAGGGTATCTTCTTCGGTTTCATCCGGCTCACTCCCCTCTCCTCACGGCGTTACGCCTGCTTACAGCGTATCGTCCTCATCCTCCGGCAGCTCAATGCCCTCGAAGGCGGTAAAGGAGTCGTTCATCACGGGCATTTCGGGCGTTTCCTCAGCAGCTTCTGCTGCGCCCATCTGCTCCGCATACTGGGTCTGGGACTTGATATCGATCTTCCAGCCGGTCAGCTTGGCCGCCAGACGGGCGTTCTGGCCCTCCTTGCCGATGGCCAGGGACAGCTGATTGTCCGGAACGACCACGATGCAGGAGCGCGCTCCGCTGGACTCGGTGTAGACCGCGCGGACGTTGGCAGGATTGAGCGCATTGGCGATGAACTCTGCCGGATCCTCAGACCACTTGATGATGTCGATCTTCTCGCCCTTGAGCTCCGTCACGACACGATCAACGCGGCTGCCGCGCTGACCCACGCAGGAGCCCACAGGATCGATCTGCACCTCATTGGAGTGGACCGCCATCTTGGTGCGGCTGCCAGCCTCGCGGGCGATCGCCTTGATGGTCACATCGCCGCCGGCAATCTCGGGCACTTCCATCTCGAACAGGCGCTTGACCAGATTGGGATGGATGCGGCTGACGCGAACCTGCGGGCCGCGGGTACCGGTGGCCAGCGCACGCTGAACCTCCAGCACATAGACCTTCACATGATCCTCTTCCGTCAGCACCTCGCCGGGGATCATCTCGGAAGCCTCCAGAATGCCCTCAGTACGGCCCATCAGGTCAACGAAGGCGTTGCCCTTGGTATCGACGCGGCGGACGATCGCGGTCAGGATCTCGTTCTCCTTGTCGATGTACTCATCGTACACGCGGCCGCGCTCAGCCTCGCGCAGGCGCTGCACGATCACGCCCTTGGCCGTCTGCGCTGCAACGCGCAGGAAGCCCTTGGGGGTCACATCAGTCTCCACGATATCGCCCATCTGGTAGGTGTCCTTGATCTTGCGGGCATCCTCCAGGGTGATCTGATCGGCCGTTGGGAACTCGATCTCATCCACAATCAGGCGGCGGGTATACACATGCACCTCGCCGCTGAAGCGGTCGATGGTGGCAGTGATGTTGTTGGGAGAGGGCACCATTTCACCCTTGGGCAGGTTCTTCTGGTAGGCCTTCTTCAGCGCGTCCTCCACGGTTGCGAAGAGCATTTCCTCGCTGATGGACTTCTCTGCGCTCAGGAGCTTGATGGCCTCCACAATCTCCTGACCCTGGGTCTTGACAGGGGCTACGTTCTTCTTTGCTCTCATGATATCCACCTTATATGTTTTGTCGATGTTGCTTATGCTTCTTCGCCTTCGGTTGCGTTCTCGTCCTCGGCCAGATCAACGTCCTGTACGCCGTCCATATCCACAATGGGCTTGACCAGCGACGCAGCGCGGCGGCCGATTCGCATCTCTGTGCCGCCGACGGTGATGACCATATCGGTCTTGTCATAATCCGTCAGGACGCCGGTGAAGGTCTTCTGGCCTTCCACAGCCTTGAACAGGTGTACCTCCACCTCAAAGCCCAGCGCGCGCTCGAAATCCCGATCCTTCTTCAAAGGACGATCCACGCCAGGCGAGGACACCTCCAGAAAATCGTAATCGTAGCTTTCCAGCTCCGGCTGGATGGCACGGTGATACCGCTCACAGTCATCCAGCGAAATCCCCTCAGGCTTATCGATGTAGATCCGCAGATACTTGCCCCCGGGCTCCTTGTCCAGGCTCACATCCACCAGCTCGTATGCCAGTTCCTCCGCCAGGCGAAGACACTTGGGCTCCACCACGGTCGTCAGCTCCGCTTTTGCCATCAGGCCACCTCCTCAAGCAGGTCCTTGCTGTCAATTTTTGTCAAATATGACAACAGAAAAGAGTGGCACACATCAGCCGGACAACACGAATAGAGCAGCTTCCCGGTCGGACAAAACAACGTCCACCTTTCGCCGCGCCCTCGCGCCATCTGGCCATGCCCACTCTTTACCGTCGAACCCTTCTTTCTTTCCGTCAGCCAATGCGAGCACTGGCGCTGGCCGGATAAACCGGCCTGAACCGCCGTCACAGAGGACAGCGGGATAAATTCATACTTGGTAAGTATACCACATCTTTGCCGGGAATACAAGCGTTTTCCTGCATTCTAGCAACATTTTGGCTTGAAGGCAAGGCAAAAACGTGCTATCCTTGAGTCAAATGAGTCTGCAGGAGGAATCAACGGATGCAATGCACGCTTTGTCCGCGCCAGTGCGGCGCGCTTCGGACAAATGATGCGGGTCAGGGCTTTTGTCAGCTGCCGGAGGGGATGCTGATCGCCCGGATCGCGCCCCATCTCTGGGAAGAACCGCCGGTCTCCGGAGCACGCGGCACGGGCGCCGTCTTTTTCAGCGGCTGCACGCTGCGCTGCGCTTACTGTCAGAACGGTGATATCAGCCACCGCAACGCAGGCCGACCCTTCACGCCCCGTGAGCTGGCCGACGCCATGCGCCGCCTTGTGGATGCAGGAATGCATACCATCTCCTTCATCACCGCTACGCCCTATGTCCATCAGATTCTGCGCACGCTTGACTTGTACAGGCCGCCCGTCCCGCTGGTATGGAACACCTCCGGCTACGAGACAGTCGAAACACTTCGGATGCTGGACGGCATCATTGATGTATATCTGCCCGACCTCACGCACCGGAGCGAGGCCATGGGCCGTTTGTGCGCCAAGGCTCCTGACTATTTTGAGCGAGCCAGCGCCGCCATCACGGAAATGGTACGTCAGACCAGCGCGGGGTCTCCGCAGTATAACGAAGAAGGCGTCATGACCCGTGGTACGCTCATCCGGCACCTGATCCTTCCAGGCCTGACCAGCGAATCCATCGCATTGCTGGACTGGGTGCGAGACTGTCTTCCAGCAGGCGTTCCTGTCAGTCTGATGCGTCAGTACATCCCGATGAACGGCGTCAGCATCAAGGGCCTTGACCGTTCCATCACTGAACGGGAATACCGCCGCGTACGCGATCACATGCTCGCCCTTGACCTGCCGGGCTTCCTGCAGGAGCCGGAAAGTGCCTCCGCCGACTTTGTTCCCGTGTTCTGCCGGGATGAAAGCTATATCTGATTTTTTCTTCGCTGCCGCCAATGAAACGCCCTCTGTCCGGCACTTTATGGGTGAAAGGACGGTCGATGATATGCATCCCATCAGCCTTGAACCCTATACCGAGCGCGTATACGCCTATGCCCTGCGGCGCACCTTCTCCCAGGAGGAAGCGGAAGAGCTGTCGCAGGATATCCTGCTGACCGTACTGCAGGAATTGCCCAGACTGAAGGACGAGTCACGCTTAGAGCCCTTCCTGTGGGGCATCGCTCACCGCGTTACGCTGCGCTTCCGCAGGACAATGGGCAAACGCCGCCGCCAGATGAGCTGGGACGATCTGTCTGCCATGCCCGCGCAGGAGGACGATACCCCCGGCGAATATGCCGCGCTCAGGCGGCAGGTTGCCATGTTGTCGGCACAGTGGCGGGATATTCTGGTGCTGCATTACTTCGACGGCCTTTCAACCCGCGAGACCGCCGCACGGCTTTCCCTTCCGGAGGGGACGGTAACGTGGCGGCTGAGTCAGGCGCGAAAACGGCTGAAGGAGGAATCGTATCCCATGAATGAAACCGCTCTGCACCCTGTGCAGCTCTATATCGGCTGGTCCGGCAGCGATTGCGGACCTGACCGGCTTCTCGCCATCACAAGCGCACTCAGCCAGAACCTCTTGTGGCTCTGCCGGGAAACGCCGCAGACCGTGGAAGCCCTTGCTGCGCACACCGGCGTTCCAGCCTATTACATAGAGGACGCGCTGCGTGAACTGATGCAGCGCGACGCCATCTCCGAGATCGGGCGGGGACGTTACCGTTCAGAGGTAGCCGTCTATACCCCGGAGCACGCCGCGTACTTCAGCAAGCAGGTAAGTCTGTTTACGCCGCTGGCAGAGGATTTCGCCGTTGCGCTGCGTCAGCTGGCCAACGGTGCAAAGGCTCTTGGGCACCACACTGCCGGTCGTGCTGAAAACGACCTCATCTGGCTCTATGGCATAATGGCCATGGTTCATCTGGAGCAGACCTGGAATCCCATAACGCCGCCGCCACATCCCCTGCGCTTTGACGGCGGCCGCTGGACCTATCACGGCTATGTCGCCCAGCCCGGGCTGAAGTACCATTACAGCCTGAACTGCATGTGCAGCCATAACCTTGGCAGCCGCGGCACATACAGCCACACTGTGTACCGCTTCGGCGGCTTTGCCCAGCGTGACATGCTGTGCGACACGCAGATCAATCTTCTGGAGGACGTGCTGCACGGCCAACCGGTGGATGATCCGGTCACTGCTGCCCAAACTATCGAAGGCGGGTATCTGCACCGGGAAGAGGACGGTACGCTTCTGGTTACGCCTGCTGCCATGACACTGCCGCAATACAGGCAATTCTGCCGTCTGGCGGAGGACGCCTTTGCCCCGTTCATGCCGCGATATCAGGCGGCGCTCCGGCAGTTTGCAGCCGGCTGCATGCAGCTTTTCCCGCCGCATCTGTCGGACGCCGGCAGGCGACTGTGCGCCTATGTATTCCGCAGCGCCTTTGCAGATCCTCTGCGCGAGGCCATCATCAGCCGCAGTCTGCTCCCCGCCCCTACCAAGGGTCAGTACTGCGACGTACTGGTGCAGTTCAAATGACGTCAGCCGCAGAAGCCTGTCATTTCAAGGCCCTGCGGCTTTTATCATGCATATCATACGCACTGGTTGGCGAACGTAACTTCAACTGAACATCAACTGGAAACGGGTTGAAATCAATCATTTTCCATGTTAAAATACAAGGTGATAGACTTTCCCTGTGATGGAGGTTCATGTTGATGAAGAAGATCGGTATCGTCACCGACAGTCACAGCAGCATCTCCCCTGCCGCCGCAAAGGAGCTGGGCATTCATGTGCTGCCCATGCCCTTTACGATCGACGGTCAGGACTATTATGAAGGCGTCACGCTGAGTCGAGAGGATTTTTTCGCGTACCAGCGTGCAGGCGCTGAGATCGGTACCTCGCAGCCTGCGCCGGCTGATGTGCTGACCCTGTGGGATCAGCTGCTGGAAGAATATGAATCCCTGCTGTATATGCCAATCAGCAGCGGTCTGAGCGGCTCCTGTGCGACAGCGACCGCATTGGCGGAGGATGAGCCCTATGCGGGGCGCGTCTTCGTGGTGGACAACGGCCGCGTGGCAACACCGCTGCACCGCAGCATCCTTGACGCAATGGAGCTGATCGATAAGGGCCTGACTGCCGCTGAATGCAAGGCAGCCCTCGAGGGCGCCCGGGACGAGCTGTGCATCTATATCGCCGTGCAAACCCTGGAATATCTCAAAAAAGGCGGCCGCATCAGCCCGACAACCGCTGCCGTCGGTACTCTGCTGAACATCAAGCCCATTCTTCACCTGACCACCGGCAAACTGGATTCCTTCAAGAAAGCCCGCGGCATGGTCAAGGCAAAAGAGCTGATGCTGGAAGCCATCCGCAGCGATCTGGCCATCCGATTTGCCGACGCACAGTCCCGCGGGGATGTGCACCTGATGGCTGCCGGCAGCGCAAGTCCCGAGGAGACAGCCCGTTGGATCGCCCAGATTGAGGCGGCATTCCCCGGCATGCCCGTCATGTATGACGATCTGTCGCTGGGTGTGAGCTGCCACACCGGAGAAGGCGCGCTGGGCGTCGGTCTGAGCATCCGTCCCCGTTGAGGAGCATGTCAGCATGCTCCTTTTTTTTGAATGCCAAAGCATTTTTCCACTGCAACTGGGCATTCCTGCCCAGTTGACACTTGCCAAGTCATCATCGTTTATGGTAAAATGGATTGATTCCACGAATCACGGAGGAATGCAGATTATGAAGATTTTTGTGGATGCCATGGGCGGCGATTTCGCGCCGCAGGCTCCTGTCGAGGGCGCCGTTGAAGCGCTTCGCCGCTATCCGAACATCGAGGTCGTGCTGGCGGGCGTAATCCCCGAGATCGAGAAGTATCTGGTGGACTGCGACGACGTGCGCAGCCGCATCACGCTGCTGGATGCGCCGGAAGTCATCACCAATGATGAATCCCCCGTGATGGGCGTACGCCGCAAGACGAAGAGCGCGACCGTCATGGGCATGCTGCAGCTGCGCGAAAAGGAAGTCGACGGCTTTGTGTCCGCAGGCTCTACCGGCGCAGTGCTGGCGGGCGGTATGTTCCGTCTGGGCCGCATTCCCGGCATTGAGCGTCCTGCGCTGGCGCCCCTGATGCCCAATGGCAAGGGACACTTCCTGCTCATTGACTGTGGTGCAAATGTGGACTGCAAGCCGGAGTATCTGGTGCAGTTCGGCGTGATGGGCGATGCCTACATGCGCGGCGTGATGGACATGGAGAAGCCCCGCGTGGGTCTGGTGAACATCGGCGCCGAATCCGAAAAGGGCAACGCGCTGGTCAAGGCGACCTATCCGCTGATGGAAACAGCCCCTTATCATTTTGTCGGCAATGTCGAGGCCCGCGACATCACCAACGACACGGCAGACGTGATGGTTACCGATGGCTTCTGCGGCAACCTGATCCTCAAATTCATGGAAGGTCTGGCCGGGACGCTGATGGGCATCATCAAGAACGAAATGATGGCGGACACCCGCGGCAAGATCGCTGGCCTGATCGCCAAGCCCGCATTCAAGCGCGTGAAGAAGCTGATGGATTATACCGAGGTCGGCGGCGCTCCCCTGCTGGGCGTGCAGGGCGCTGTTGTCAAGGCGCACGGCTCCTCCAATGCCCATGCTTTCTCCTGTGCCATCGGACAGGTCATCAAGATGATTGACGGCAAGGTCGTCAGCATCATCGAGAAGGGCGTGGAGCGCATCGCCGCTCAGGAAAACGCATAAGTCCCCCGGACTTGCGATAAATTCATTCATACATTCATCAAGGAGGATACGAACATGGTTTTTGATACCGTCAAGAAGATGATCGCCAAGCAGCTGAAGGTGGACGAGGCTTCCATCACCGAGAACAGCCGCCTGGTCGAGGACCTGAAGGCCGACTCTGCCAACGTGATGGTCATGATCATGGATCTGGAAGACAACTATGGCATCACTGTCGAGGACGACCAGATCATGAAGCTCAAGACCGTCGGCGATGTTGCCAAGTACATCGAGGCCCATCAGTAAGACAGCAGCAAGGAAGCCCTCTTCGTCCCTGCGGCGGGAGGGCTTCCAGCTTTTCACCCTTCCCTGATCCATCCTCAAGCGGTGAAGCCGCAGCGTCAACGTTTGAGCATGGATGCAGGCCTTTGATGAAAGGAGCTTCCCATGCAGGATTTCATGAGCAGCCTTGGTTACCAGTTCAAAAATCCGGCACTGCTTCGGCGCGCGCTGACCCACCCTTCCATGGGCGCGGATGATAATCAGCGCCTGGAGTTTCTCGGCGATGCAGTGCTGCAGTACATCATGTCGGATATTCTTTATGCCACCCATCCCAGGGATCGGGAGGGGCAGCTGACGCATCTTCGCGCGTTGCTGGTTTGCGAGGCTGCGCTCAGTCAGGTCGCCCGTTCGCTCCATGTGGGCGAAGCGCTGCTGATGGACAGAGGTGAGGAGCTCACCGGAGGCCGCGACAAACCCAGCGTACTTTGCGACGCGATGGAAGCCATTCTGGCGGCTGTTTACCTTGACGGCGGTCTGGATGCGGCACGGGAGATCGTCCTTCGCTGCTGGCCCAAACCTGAGGAGGTTCATCGGCCCATGCAGGATTCCAAGGGCGCCTTGCAGGAGCATCTTCAAAAGGACGGCGGCGACGCTCCTACCTACGAGATTGTCTCCCAAAACGGCCCGCCTCATGACCGAACCTTCCAGGCCGCTGTCTTCCGCTACGGCGTGGAGCTTGCCCGCGGCACCGGCAAAACCAAGAAACAGGCCGAACAGGCTGCTGCTCTGGCAGCGCTTCGGAACATCAATGGACAAAGCTGATATCACGGCAGACATGATGCGTGTCTGCCTTTTTTGATGCCGTTGATCCGCCTGTTTGTACCGTTCATGCACAGATCTGTACCTTTTGTTCTTCATCGGTTGACAATCTTCGGTTTAGCGAGTATGATAATTTTGTAACAAACAAAAGGAGTGCTATCTGTTATGAAGCTTGCATGGTTCTGCATCCCCGCCGCCGGCCACACGAACCCCACGCTGGAGGTTGTTCGTACGCTGACAGAAAACGGACATCACGTCCGCTATTATTCCTTCCAGGCCTTCCGGACAAAGCTGGAAGCCATGGGCGCGGAAGTCATCACCATCGACGACTACTGCGCGGAAATGAAGCTCGGACCCGATGCTGGCGCACGAATCGCCAAGGACACCGCCTTTGCCACTGAGGTGCTTGCCGACACGACACTTGCCGTAGACGAAGCCCTGCTGGACGACCTGCGTGCCTATCAGCCGGACGTGATCGTATCTGACTCGATGGCCATGTGGGGCAAGCTCCTTGCCATCAAGCTGAATGTTCCTTACGTCTGCTCCACAACAACCTTTGCCTTCAATCAGCATTCCGCCAAGGTCATGAAGCAAAGCCTGATGGATCTGGTAAAGCTGGTTTTCGGCATGCCCAAGATCAACAAGCAGCTCAAGCGTCTGCAGGACAAGGGCTATGCCGTCAACAGCATCCTCGATGTGGTACAGAATGACAACGACACCAACACCATCGTATACACCTCCAGCTACTTTCAGCCCTGTGCGGAAACCTTCTCGGACAAGTACAGCTTTGTCGGGCCCAGTGTGCGCGAAGCCTCTCCCCTGCCCCGTACCAGCTCCCGGAAGCGTGTGTATATCTCGATGGGCACAGTCAACAACGATATGCCCAAGCTCTACCGCCGCTGCATTGATGCACTGGGCAGTGATTACGAGCTGATCCTCTCTGTCGGGCAGTCCGTTGATCCCTCTGCGCTCGGCAAGCTGCCGGAGCACGTGACGGTACATCAGCATGTGAATCAGATGGCCGTGCTGGCAGACTGCGATGCGTTCCTCACCCACTGCGGCATGAACAGCGTCTCAGAAGCCCTGTACTGCGGCGTCCCGCTGGTGCTCTATCCGCAGACGGCCGAACAGCGCGGCGTAGCCAACCGCACTGCAGCGCTTGGCGCAGGCGTCATGCTGGAGAAGGATTCCATCGACGGCATCCGCACGGCGGTAGAGAAGGTACTGGCCGACAGTGGCTTCCGCACTGCCGCAGAGAAGATCAGTGCGAGCTTCAAGGCTTCCGGCGGCGCAAAGCTGGCTGCTGAAGCTATCATCAAAGCAGTCAAGTAACAAAAGGACAGGCACGCAGCAACGTGTCTGTCCTTTTTTCATACCCGTTCAATGGAGCGCAGCACCATATACCCATGCCCCTCCGGATAATGCCGCTGATAGCAATGGCCGTTGCGCGCCCACCGGAATCCCTGCACGGCGCACTCACTCCCAAAGATCAGTGCCTCCACACGGCGCATGACCTCCGCATTGTCCTCCGGGTAACTGAACGGCGGATGACTCACCACCTGATAATACCCGCCGGGCACGTCCCGCAATTCAAAGCCCGCGGGAATCACGCCGTCGTAGTCCGCCGATACGCCGAGGCCGTAGAAGTACCGCCGCTCATCTCCGTCAATGATCCACCCCGCCGTGTGCGCGCCGATCACCACGTCCGCCAGACGGCCGAGAGACTCGACCGTGTGCGTCACAAGATCGCAGTCATGCCCAGGCCAGATGGCCTCACCCTCTACCTCCGACCGCTTGAAAACACCAAGATACCTGTGCGCGGGAACATACTCCACGCGAATGTTGGGATCTGTCAACATATGCTCTCCTCCTTTTCTTTCGGGAGCATAGGGCATGGGCAGCAGGATCAGCGCGTGATTTTGTCGATAGGCCGTCGGCGACATACCGTAAGCCCGGCGGAACGCAGCCGTCATCGCTTCATGCGTCGCATAACCGCAGTCCAATGCGATGTCAATCAGCCGCACGTCCGTATCCCGGATCGCGAGTGCCGCACGGTACAGCCGCCGCTGCATGGCGTATTCCCGCAGTGTGACTCCGGTTATTCTGTGAAACTGCACGGAGCAATACGTCGGTGAATACCCTATCTCCCGCGCCATATCATCCAGCGTTGTTTCTTCGCCTATGTGGCTTTCGACCCACGCTGCCATCCGCCTCACAGCGTCATTCCATTCGCTCATGGCTTCCTCTCCCTTCACAAAGAGGATATCACAAGGCTTCATCTATCTGCCTGTGCTGAGTTTCAAAACCTGGCCAAAACGCAAAAAAGTGGCATAACGCCACTCTTTTGACTCACGCGAACCAAACACGCGGAAGCAAGCATGCCCCACCGCGCGACTCTATCGCGAAATGGGTCCAGGGGCGAAGTCCCTGGTTAGCCCTGCTTCTGCTTGTGCTTGGGATTCTCGCAGATCACCATGACCTTGCCCTTGCGGCGGATGATCTTGCACTTCTCGCAGATGGGCTTCACGGACGGACGAACCTTCATGCTCTGTTACCTCCTGTTGTAGAGTCT
>JAFTWV010000068.1 GCA_017465155.1 Clostridia bacterium | reverse complement strand
TTCCGCTTGCAGCGGAAGCAATCCTCTGCAAAGTCGCCGCATTGCTCCTTTGTGAGTTGAGCGGCAGCCGCATCGGCTTGGAAGAACGCGTGCGGTGCATGGAATGCGGAAGCGCCGCTCACGCAGCAAACGGATAAATTCGGATTTATCTTATCCATTCTATCCCTGTTACACAATTTGATCCTTACCGTCTTTTGACCGGCATCAGCAGGTCGATCTTGCCGGGGAGGCCGTTTTCCGGCCAGCCATGATGGGCTGCGTAGACCCAGTTGAGGTGCTCCTCCAGGCCGCCGAACATGTTCTCCGGGCCCTCGGGGCTGCCGTTGCCCGCCCAGTCGGGGCTGTTATCCACCCACTGCATCAGCCACTGCCACTCGTGGAAGTTGCCGAAGTCAATGGCGTGGGCAGCATAGAGTCCGCCGGGAAAATGCTTCTTCACGCCGGGCAGGGGAACCTCCATGTCATCAGGAATGCTGACCCAGCTTTCATACCCGTAGTGCGGCCTGTCCGGCGAGGGGTTGGGGTGGTTGAAGCCGAACATACGGCTGTCCGGCTTCGTCTCGTACAGGCGGCTTTCCTGCACGAAGCGGCTGGCCATTTCCCCCACATGATCCTCGGGATCGGGGCCGATGTAGTGGAACGCCGCCACTGTCATGGGCGGAAGCATGATGAACCGCACGTTCAGCCGCTTCCACTGCTCCTGTTCAGCCTGATTGATCTCACTCATGATAACCTTCTCCTTCAGCGTCGGATTTGAAAGCCCCAGCGCCCTGACAGCCATCAAAACGCCCTCGTCCCCCAGCAATCCGATTCGCTGTGCCACGCCCTGTGCGCCGGAAATGCGCTGGATGAACATCGTCAGCACGTCGCGTATGGCTGTGAGCGACCGCAGCTCGCCCTCCACCTCCTGCACGCGCTCCTGCAGAACGGCAATCGCCTGCGCTGCATTGCAGTCGGAAAGAATCTGTGCAATAGCCCTGAGCGGTACGCGCAGCCGCCGCAGCACAAGAATGATGCGCAGCCGGCAAATGTTTTCCTCATCATACACCCGATAGGCATAATCCGCGCGGCGGGCGCTGCGGATCAGCCCCTGCTGCTCGTAGTAGCGCAGCATGCGGGTGGATACGTCAAGGGTTCGGGAGACCTCGGTGATGGTAGTCATAAGGGGCACCTCGCTTTGGCTTTCATGAAGTGAGTATAAGGTGCGACACGATGTTCGAGTCAAGAGAAAGATATGCTTTTTTCAGACTTCCTTGCATACAGGAACGATCATCCTGCACGACCACAATGCCAGCGCCGATAACGCCCAACGCTGAACCCAGCACGATCTCAGACAAGGTATCCTCGCCCGCCAGCATGCCAATCACACGAACAAAAAGATAATCGGCAGGGAGATTCCGAACGCAAGCAGCGCGCTCCACTTAACCCGCTGCATAACGCACTGCTTCACAAACTCAGACACCCCCACACCTCCCAACAAAACCGCCCCTGCCCCGCAGACGCAGGACAGGGGCTCATGATGTCGTTCTATTAAGAATTCCGTGCTTCCAGCCGGTCTATTTTGCGCTCAATCTCGTCAAAATCCAGACCGTAGAGCGTCTGCAGAACCTGCACAAGCTGCTCGCGGCTGACCTGCTTCTCCTTTTCAAGACGCTTCAGCGCTTCGTCCAGCGGCAACAGACCCTGACGCACCTTCGCAGCAAATGTTACATCCAGATCATTGAAGCCAATCATACGGTCATAATAATACTGACGGAGCATGTTTACATAACAATCCGAACGCCATGTGGAACCAAAGGCTTCGTCACATTGCCATCCCAGGCTTTCCAGCGCAGACAACAGCGTTTCTTCAGGTACATATACATAGTCCGCAAAGGGTGAGATGGTCACAGGCACGGCCAGATCGGTGTCTTCAATCTTCTTTGAACGGTAGAAGTAGAAATACTCCAGGCCATGAACCATCGTACACTTCAGCGAGGTGAGCATCCGCGGATTGGCCGCAGCCTGTCCCAGATACGCCGTGAGCCGGCTGACAAGCCCTGTCCACTCCGGATCAGAGGACAGCAGTTTTCGCCGGTAATCCATCTTTTCCATGCGCGTGTAGCCCATGAACAAAATCGGTATCCCCTGCTTGCGGCAGTAATCCGGAATCTGCTTCACCAGTCCGTAACGGCAGCCCGTGCAGAATGTCAGCAGCATGGGTGCGCTGGGCCGGTGCGCCCATGTCCGGACGCACCGGCGGCTGCAGTCGTTCAGCGTTTCATTGGGGATCATCTGCAGATCCACGCCGAGATCCTGCGCAATTCGCTGGATATTCTGACGCGTATGCTCGGGCAGGAAGTCATGCGACAGGGTTACTGCCAGCACATTCAGCTGCAGTACATTTTTCAGGAAGTACAGCAAATAGGTGCTGTCCCGTCCGCCGCTGAAGGCCACGGCGGCGTCATAGGGCCTGTCCTTTGCACCGGGCGCAGAGAGAATCCCCTGCACCCTTTCCTTCAGCGCATCCAACCCCTTATATTCCTTTTCAGGCCCGGGCTCGGCAGTACACAGACTGCAGACGCCCTGCCCGTCAAAACGGATACCCGGATAACTGACAGGCAAGTGACACCTGACACAGCGACGATCTTCTCTTGTCATGGTCATCCCCTCCGGATGGCACAAACGGGAGTTCCTTACTGAATCACGACCTTGATACGGCTGGGAGTTTCGCCCCTTTAATTACAAAATCAACCCGTAATAACCGCCTTGATACGACGGACGCCCGCAGAGGAAGACTCTTCCTTCTGGATCTTGAAGGAGCCCAGATCGCCGGTATTCTCGGCATGGGGGCCGCCGCAGATCTCGAAGGAGTACTCGCCCATCTTGTAGGTGCGGACCTTCTCGCCGTACTTGGACTCGAACAGGCCGATGGCGCCCTTTTCCTTGGCCTCAGGCACGGTCATCTCCTCGCACACGACGGGAACCTTCGCCTCGATGGCGACGTTCACCAGACGCTGAACCTCTTCGATCTCTTCCTTGGTCATCTTGCGGCCGAAGGAGAAGTCGAAGCGCAGACGCTCGGCGGTGATGTTGGATCCCTTCTGGGCAACCTCATCGCCCAGCACCTTGCGCAGCGCGCTGTGCAGCAGGTGGGTCGCGGTGTGGAGCTTGGCAGTCTGCTCGCTGTGGTCGGCCAGGCCGCCCTTGAACTTCTGCTCAGCGCCCTGGTGGGACAGCTCCTG
>JAFTWV010000067.1 GCA_017465155.1 Clostridia bacterium | reverse complement strand
CGTTTTGCTGACCTGAAGATGCAGCGCATTGAGGGCTTGATTGCTCATGCTGCTTTTCCCATCTCCACCGGTAAACTTGAGGGCTTTAACAACAAAATCAAGGTCGCTAAGCGCATTGCCTACGGTTTTCGCAATGATTCATATTTCTTCTCCCTTGTCAGGACTCTCTCTCTCCCTAACTTTCCGTGAAGAACCTCAATATTGGCACGCTTGTAGCAGGCTGCATCGGTCATGCCGCGCTCGTCAATCATCCGCAGCAGCTGCTGGGAAAAGCTCTCGTCCAGCATCAGCAGGCGTCGTCGCAGCTCCTCCGGCAGTTCAAAGGACTGCGTGTCCGCCAGAGACGGCGCAGCTGCAGGAGCCGGTGCTTCTTTTGCCTTCGTCCAGTCAGCAGGCGTTTGAGCCATCGGCAGCGGTTCACTATGCAGCTCCGGCTCCCATGGCGCGGTCTGGCACTCCGCCTGATCTCCATCGTCCAGCCAGCAGGCGTCATCCTCCGCATACCAATCCGCGTCTTCCTGCATTTGCTGCGCTTCCATGCCCGCCTGCATGTCGGCCATCCGGCAGCTGCGAACCTCCGGCCAGCGATTCCGCACTGCGCGTTCCTGCTGCGCAAGCACATAGTGCTCGTCAATGAACGCCTCCACCGCCAGCTGCAGCTTACTGCTGACACGGAACACATCACTGCCATAGACCACGAGATATACGGTCATGTCGTGCTCGTTCAGGAAGCTGCGGATCTCGTCCACAGCAACAGAGATGGCCTGCTCGGCGGGAAAACGGTATTGCCCTGCGGAAATCAGAGGGAACGCAATGCTCGAGAGCTTATGCCGTGCCGCCAGCATCAGCGCCGAATGATAGCACGAACGCAGCAGCGCCGTTTCCCCATGATCACCGCCCTGCCAGACGGGGCCCGCCGTATGGATCACATACCGGCAAGGCAGGTCAAACCCCGGCGTGAGCTTGGCCTGACCGGTACGCACGCCGCACATCCTGCGGCAAGCCTCCCGCAGACCCGCGCCAGCCAGCCGGTGAATCTTTCCATCCAGTCCGCCATTGTTGACCAGCCGTTCGTTGACCGGGCTGACGATGGCGTCCACTGTCATGCGCGTGATGTCTTCACGGATGATATGAAGCGGCATGCGTGCTCATCTCCTTTCCATGCGGAGACATTATACCATATCCTGCACCAAAACGCAAAAAGAGGCGCCGCCGCAAAGGCAGCACCCCTTCAGGGAGTCATCAGGCAAAGAACAGCTTGTTCAGCGTCATGGGATCAACATATTCGCCGTCCTTGTAGACGCGCATGTTGCCGGATGCGATCTCGTCAATCAGCATCACGTTGCCCTCGGCATCGTAGCCGAACTCAAACTTGATGTCATACAGCTCCAAGCCCTTCTCCTTCAGGTCGTCGGCAACGATCTTGGTGATCGCCTGCGTCTGGGCCTTGAGGGAGTCATACTGCTCAGCGGTCATGACGCCCAGATCCACCAGGCCGTCCTTGGTGACCAGCGGATCGCCCTTCTCGTCATTCTTGAAGGTCGTCTCGACATAGGCAGGCAGATCCTGACCCAGCTCGCAGTAATCGGAATAGCGGCGATAGAAGGAACCCACAGCCTTGTAGCGGCAAATGACCTCCAGGCCCTTGCCGAACACCTTCGCAGACAGCACCTCCATGGTGGTATCATCCAGATTGGCAGACACATAGTGCGTGCGGATGCCGGCGGCGTTGATCTTCTCGAAGAAGTAGATGGACATGCGCAGATTCACATCGCCCACGCCCTCAATGGTCAGGCCGACGGTATTCTCGCCGGGATCGAACACGCCATCCTTGCCGGTGCAGTCGTCCTTGAACTTCAACAGGCAGTTGCCGTTCTCCAGCGCGTAAACATTCTTGGTCTTACCGGTATAAAGAAGCTGCAGATTCTCCATGGTAATCCTCTCCGTTCTGTTCGTATCAAAATGAGCGACAATGGAAGAAACGTTGATAGTATAACGCCGCAAGGACACATTTGCAAGCCTTTTTTGCCGAATCAGCGAATCTTTTTTTTAAATTCCAGATAATCATTCGTTTAATGGAAGAATTTTTCCCGGATGCCACAATCCGTCTTTCACCCGCTGCGGCTTACAGGTTTACCGCCGCCAATGCCTGCATCGCAAAGATGCCGCCGAACAGCAACGCCCTCCTGCCGCATTTCAGCAGGAGGGCATTATCGGATGAACTTACACTTCCTCCGCGACCTCGACCGTCACGTTTTCCACCACAGCATTCCGGATCAGATCCTCGGAATAGCCGTCGCGTTTGGCGCGGATGTGCAGATTCCGCAGTGTAAAATCACTCAGCTCATACTGATCAGGCTGGGGCTTCACGGCGAAATAGGTATCGCATTCACAGCGGCAGTCCTCAACGGTGATATGGTCCGCGTAGGACATGGGCGCATCCTTGCGGCCCTTGAGGTCGTAAAACTGCGTCCACGGGTTGATAAAGATGAAGTTGCGCACACATCCCTCCACGTCCTTGACCAGTATGTGTTCGTAATGCTGGGGTGTATCGGGACGTATCTTGAGCCAGAGCAGATTGCTGGCATGGGTGATCTTCACCCGCCGAAGGATAATGTTGCGATTGTGCACAGACTCAGATCCGCAGGTCAGGCAACCATGGCAAAAGCCATACACACAGTCCTCAATGATGATGCGCTCATTGCTGCCGTTTTCAGGCGCGGTATCCGCCCATGGACCCTTTCCGCCCTTGAGTACCACGGAGTCGTCATTGACCTCCATGTAGCAGCCCTTCACCAGCACATCGGTGCAGACGTCGATGTCCAGCGCGTCAGAGGAAGGCGCACGAACAGGAGACGCAGGCGCAAAAATCGTGCAGTTCAGGTACTTCACACGCTGACAACGATAAAGATGATTCGTCCAGAAGTGAGAATTCTGCAAATGCAGCCCTGCCACAAGGACGTTGCAGCTGTTGGAGATATACACCAGCCGGGGACGCTGCTCATCCTTGTTAGTACACTTGGGGTTCCACCGGCGGCGCAGCCAGAAGGCCTTCCAGGCACGCAGACCGTTTCCGTCGATGGTACCGGGGCCGCACATGGTAAAGCCGTCAAGACCATCGGCATTGATAAGCGCCGCGAAATACATGCAGCTCTCGCCCTCAATGCGGGTGGGCAGCACAGGGTAATCGGAAATATCGTCGCTGCCCTTGAGCACGCCCCCCTCGGCCACATAAAGGTTCACGCCCTGCCTGAAGAACAGCGCTCCGGACAGATAAGTGCCCGCAGGCACCACCAGCACGCCGCCGCCCTCCTCCGCGATCCGGTCAATCAGGGCCTGAAACGACGCGGTATGCACCTGCCCGTCGTCCGCCACACCGTAATCCGTGGCGATGTAGGGCCTGCCGAGCTGCTCCAGAGAAGGAACCGCCGCATCGCAGAACCATGCGTCAATCGGCGTTCCATCCGGGAAAAACTCCTGTATCATACGCACCTCCTGATCATGCCGCGCCGAGCCGTCTGTCCACCTCGCGCAAAATCTCACGGGTGCTGCCGTAGGTCAGCGTCCGCAGCGCTGCCTCAATGGGCAGCACCAGCACGCCAAGCACCTGCGTGGTATCCGCATCCGGGGTCTGGCCGTCATAGTGCGCCACGAACCAGCTCACACGCTTCACATCTCCGCCGGCAACGGGGTATTCGTCCACCATGGCAGGTTCGCTGGTGTGGAGGACGGCATGCACGCCGGTTTCCTCGCGCACCTCGCGAAGAGCCGTCTCCGCAAGCGTCTCGCCTGGCTCCACATGGCCCTTGGGCAGGCCGTAGCTGCCGTTCTTTTCGCGCACCAGCACATAGCGGCGTTCACCATTTTCAACGGTATAGAGCACCGCGCCGGCTGAATGAATCATTCCCATCATTCAGCCCTCCAGTGCTTTCTTCAGCCGCAGCATACCCTCAGTGATATACCGGCGCGGACAGCCAATGTTGACGCGCAGGAAGCCGTCGCCGCCCTCGCCGAAGAAGCGCCCGCCGGTGAACTGCACGCCCGCTGCAATGGTACGCTGCATCAGCTCGTCCTCGCCGAAGCCATAGGCCGTCAGGTCAAGCCAGCCGAGGTAGGTAGCCTCCAGCGGGGTCAGACGCGCCTTGGGCAGATGCTCCGCCACCAGCGCCGCAAGGTGCCTGCGGTTGCCGTCAAGATACTCCATCAGGCCATCCAGCCATGCATCGCCCTCATTGTAGGCGGCGCGAGTGCCCTCCAGGGCGAAAATATTGCCCGCGCGAACGCCTGCCTTGTCCATTTCCCGGCGGAAGGCGGCGCGCATTTTCTCGTCGGGGCAAATGCAGCTGGCCTGCTGCAGCCCAGCGAGGTTGAAGGTCTTGCTTGCCGCGCACAGGGACATGGTGTTCTTCTGCGTCAGCGTCAGAACAGGCACGAACTTGCCCGGAGCATACACGAAGTCCGCATGGATCTCATCGGACACCAGCGGCACGCCATACTTGTCCAGCAGGGAAATGAGCGCCGTCAGCTCCTCCGCCGTCCATGCCCGGGAGGCAGGATTGTGAGGACTGCACAGAAGCATCAGCTTCGCGCCGGACTGCAGCTGCTTTTCCACCGCTGCCAGATCCATATCGTAGCCGCCATCGGCACGGCGCTTGAGCGGCGCTTCCATGAGGGTGCGGCCCGTCGCCTCCACGCTCATGCGGAAGGGGCCATACACCGGGGACAGGATGATTACGCCGTCGCCAGGCTGCGTCAGAGCGAGGATAGCCAGCTTCAGGCCCGTCACCACACAGGGCATCAGGGTGATGCTGTCCTTTTCGATGGTCAGGCCGTGGCGGCGCTGCCAGAAGTCAATCAGCGCCTGATGATCATCATCCATTTCAGCGGTATAGCCGTAGGTCGGATGGGCAGCGCGGGCAAGGATAGCCTCCTGCACCGCAGGCGGGCTGGGAAAATCCATGTCCGCGACCCACAGGGGCAGCACATCTTCCCCATGCTCCTCACGGGCCATGTCCCACTTCTCGCAGCGGGTTCCCAGACGATAAAGCCCTGCATCGAAATACTCGTGATCAAACCTCATCGGAATCACCCTCCTGACTCTTTGGTTCGGACGCCTTCAGGACCCAGAATCCACCGGACTTGTCCAGCTTTTCCACTTCCCCGTACAGCGTCTTGAGATACTTGACGCAGCTCTCTGCGCCCTGCTGCTTGCGGATGACCAGATACAGCGCGCCGCCCGGATTCAATGACCGGGCCGCGTCCGCAAACATCCGGTAAATCACCTGCTTGCCCGCGCGGATGGGCGGATTGGTGATGATCGCGTCAAAGGTACGTCCGGCGCTTATCACGGCGCTCATGCCGTCGGACTCTTCACACGCTGCCGTCACGCCGTTTCGCTGACAGTTTTCCCTGCACAGGGACAGCGCGCGATGGTTTACATCCACCATGGTCACGCGGCATTTGGGGTACGCCTTCGCCACGGCGATGCCAATTGCGCCCCAGCCGCAGCCAAGGTCGAGAACATCGCCCTGAAGAGCCGGGAGCGCATCCAGCAGCAGCCGTGAGCCTGCATCCAGCTCTCCCTTGGAAAACACGCCCGCGTCCGTCATAAAATTCAGTCCGTGCCCGCGATATGGAAACGCGCAGGGCACCGGCTTCGATTCGCTGGTCGGGTCAGCGGTGTAATATTGCTCAGCCATCATGCATGGCCCTCCATTTGTGCATCATCGTACAGTGCAGCAATTTCCTCTGCCGTCAGCTCGCGCCACTGGCCCTCCGGAAGATTTTCGTCCAGCGTCAATCTGCCGAAGGTCAGGCGGTGGAGCGCCGTCACTTCTCTTCCCACGGCCGAGAACATGCGCTTGATTTGATGGAACTTGCCCTCGTGAACTGTCACCAGTCCCGTCTGCGGAGCGATAATCTCCAGCTTTGCGGGCTGCGCGTCAAAATCCGACAGGTGAAGGCCCGCCGCGAAGGCTTCGACATGGCTTTCGTTCAGCTCGCCATCCACCTCAGCACGGTAGGTTTTGTCCACATGACGTCCCGGAGACAGCAGGCGATGGTTCAGCTCGCCGTCGGTGGTCAGGAACAGCAATCCGGTAGTGTCCTTGTCCAGTCGGCCCACGGGCATGCAGCCGATGGATGCATATACCTCCGGCAGCAGATCCATCACGGTGGGCTGCTTCTTGTCCCGCGCTGCGGTCAGCAATCCGGCAGGCTTGTGGAGCATCACATGGCGGGTCAGGCGGCCATCGACAGGCTGTCCCTGTACCGTCAGGGCGGCAGAGGCTTCCTCCACCTGCCTGCCCGGATCGGTCACAGGCGTCCCGTCCACCTTCACGCCGCCGGAGCGCACCAGCTTCTGCACCTGCGAACGGCTGCCCACGCCAAGGGTCACCAGCCAGCGATCAAGCCGCATCATTGCTCTTGTTCTCCTTCACTCCGCGCAGATATACGGCAGGCAGCATGTTCTTCAGCGGCAGCACCGGCAGCAGCAGCACCAGCACAGCGGCCGCAAGCACATATGCCCGCGCGCCGAGCGGCTCGATCACGAGGCCCGTCAGCAGCGAGGTCTTGATCTGCGCAATGAAAGCCAGCGCCCAGTTGCCCATGGTAATCAGCAGCACCGCCGCAAAGGGAATCAGCAGCGCAAGACCCAGCACCCACAGGGCAGCGAGCGCCCCGTGGCGGCTCTTGACCAGCTTCCTGTTTCCCAGCGCCTCCGCATGGCGTACGCCGGAGTGCACCGCGCAGCCGATCACCGGCAGGATGCACGTCGCAGCAATCGCACCTACGGCCATCATCACGCCGTCAGTGGTGCTGCCGCCGCCCAGCTGGCTGAACAGGCGCAGGGCTGAAAAGCCGTCCACCACGCCGTTATAGATCGCCAGCATCGCTGAGACGCCCGCAATGGACAGCGCCGACCACAGGAGCATCTTGCCCGTACCAATCAGGCCGCGCAGAAGCTTCCTGCCGTAATCCTTCGTGCTGACAAGGCGCAGGCTGAACACCCGGCCGCCGTCCATCATGTCCTGCAGGGCCAGCGCATAGTTCTGCCGGGCTGGCAGCGCAATGAAAATATACATCGGCACGCACAGCCATGCCAGCGCCGCAAGGGACGGCGATGCAAGGAACACCACAGGCGTGAGGCACATGGCCCGCAGCACCAGCTCAAGCAGCAGCGCCAGCAGCAAATCAGTCCAGTTTTTGCGGTACAGCTTCAGGCTTTCCCGCATGACAGTCATCAATTTCATGGTCAGAGACCCCTTTCTCGACAATCCTTCATCTTATTATACAGGACAAGCGCCGCAATTGCAAATGCTAATGCATCTGTGGTAGAATGTTTCAGATGCTGATCACACGGAGGAACCGCCATGCGCCTGACCATTACCGGCCTTGCCAGCCAATACATCCACATGCCGCTTGCCCCTTTCTGCCTGAAGAAGGCTGTTGACGATACGCTGCCGCAGGTCACAACTACCATCTGCGACCTGAACATCAACGATACGCAGGAGGATCTTCTCCACCGTGTCATGGCCACCCGGCCGGATGTGTTTGCCGTATGCCTGTATATCTGGAACAGGCAGTGCGCCGCGCAGCTCATCCGCCGCGTGAAAGCGCTGAAGCCCGGGATCACCGTGCTGGTCGGAGGGCCCGAAGCGACCTTCTCTGTCGCGGAAACCTTCGCGGAAATGCCTGTTGATTACCTGCTGCGCGGCGCGGGTGAGGAGTCGCTTCCGGCGCTTCTGCGCTGCCTGACGGACGGCGCATCCCCAGCGGATATCCCCGGCGTATGCTTCCGCACACCCGATGCGCTGCATATCACAGCCCCTGCCCCTGTGCCCGCCCCCCGAAGCGATCTTTATGGCGAAGGGTGGCAAACCGCACTCTCCGGCCGCATGGCTTATGTGGAGACCTCCCGCGGCTGTCCCTTCTCCTGCGCTTTCTGCCTCTCGGGCAACAAGGAAGCCCCCGATGCACGCCTGGTACAGTTCATGCCCGCCGAAGAAGCCCTTGCGCTGCTGATCCGCATCGGGCAGAGCGGCACGGATACCGTCAAGCTCATTGACCGCACCTTCAACTGCCGCAGAGACCGCACGCTGTTCATCCTGCGCGGGCTGATCGACGCCAAGGCCCGCGGAGAGATCGGCAGCGTATGCTATCATTTTGAGGTCGCCGCCGATCTGTTTGACGACGAAACCCTTGCGCTGCTGGCCACCGCACCTCCCGGACTCTTTCAGATGGAAGCCGGACTGCAATCCTTTCATGCCGCCACACTGGACGCCTGTGACCGCCATACTGACATGGCCCGTCTGACCGACCGCATCCGCCGTATCCTTGCGCCGGGCAACGTCCATCTTCATATTGACCTCATCGCCGGACTGCCCGAGGAGGATTTTTCGACCTTCGGGCATTCCTTCGACCTCGCCTTCGGACTCAGCCCCCATCAGCTGCAGCTGGGATTCCTCAAGCTCATCCACGGCAGCCGTCTCCGCACAACGGACTGGGGCCAGCGGTTTGCGCCCGATCCCCCCTACGAGGTACTGTCCACACCCTGGATCTCCTACGAGGAGCTGCAGCAGCTGCACGACTGCGCCGAAGCGGTAGAGCGCATCCACAACAGCGGCCGCTTCACCCTCGCCGAGCAGCTGGCGCTCCGCATAAGCGGTATGCGTCCCTTCGATCTGTACCTTCTGCTGGGCCGGCACATGGCGGCAAAGCAGGGCCGCTGGAGCCTTGATGCGCTGACCCGTATGGTATACGACGTGCTGCTGACCCTCCATGTACCGCAAGCCGCGCTGAAGGACGCGATGCTGACCGACCGGCTCGCCACGGACAACACCGGCTACCTTCCGCCCTTCCTGCAGGGCGACGCAGCCCAGGTCAAGGCAGCAGCCCGCTCCTTCCGTGAGACGCACCCGGAGGTACGCCACCCCCGTATCGCACTGCTGAGCAATGGCAGCGCCATCGTTGCCTTCTGGACGCACAAGCATCCCGTCACCGGACGCGGGGAGGTGCTGTTCTTCCCCGGCACAGCCCCCAGCGTGTGATCTGTGCGGCAGCAGCATATATTCACACCCGGGCATTGCCTTTTGCCGCAGCCTGTGGTATACTTCTGATAACAGTTTGTTAACAAACTGAATACAAGCGACGAAGCGCCCCAACCCGACGCCACAGAACAGGAGTGTATCCGTATGAAACTGGCCCGCCGTATCCTTGCCCTTCTCTGCGCCATGATGCTGCTGTGCTGCGGAACTGCCGCGGCTGCCAACTACAGCTCCACCATTGACAGCATTTACGACAGCTACAAGAGCGGCAACCGCTCCGCCGACAATGTATACCAGCAGATCGCCAACGGCGCTTACCGCACCTTCGAGATGACCTATGTCTGGGCCAATATTCTTGATACCTACGGCGCCTACGATTCTACCATCGACAGCATCTACGACAACTACAAGAGCAGCAACCGCTCTGCCGACAATGTGAATCAGCAGATCGCCAACGGTACCTACCGCACATTTGAGATGATGTACGTCATCGCCAACCTGCTGGATACCCGCGGCACCTACGATTCTACCATCGACAGCATCTACGACAGCTACAAGAGCGGCAACCGCTCCGCTGACACGGTTTATCAGCAGATCGCCAACGGCACCTACCGCACCTTCGAAATGACCTATGTCATCGCCAACCTGCTGGATACCAGCAGCCTCTACGACTCCACCATCGACAGCATCTACGACAGCTACAAGAGCGGCAACCGCTCCGCTGACAATGTGTACCAGCAGATTGCCAACGGTTCCTACCGTACCTTCGAGATGCTGTATGTCGTGGCAAACCTGCTGGATACCCGCGGCACCTACGATTCGACCATCGACAGCATCTACGACAGCTACAAGAGCGGCAACCGCTCTGCCGACACGGTCTATCAGCAAATTGCCAACGGCACCTACCGTACCTTCGAGATCCTGTACGTGATCGCCACCATCGAGAACAACAGCTCCTCCATCGCATCCACGGGGCATATCGCATCCAATTGATTCATTTCTCCTGCTGCCGCATTCGTCGCGGCAGCTTTTCATTGCATAATAAATGTGCAGAGGAAATAAATCCCCTGCACGTTTTTTTACTTGTCCGTCCTGTCCAGCGGGCGAAGCAGCTCGCGGTCGCAGCGAACAAAGAGAATCAGGCAGATCGTCAGCGATACAGCTTCCGCAATGGGGAACGACCACCATACGGCGTTCAGGCTGATCTTCGAAAGCAGCCATGCCGCCGGCAGAAGCACAATCAGCTGACGGCACAGGCTCATGATCAGGCTGTACGTTCCCTTGCCCACGGCCTGAAAAACAGTACCCAGCGTGATGCCTACCGCCGCAAGAAGGAAGTGGCTGCTGATGATCCTGAGCGCCACCGTACCGATCGCGACCATTGCACCGTCGGCAGAGCTGTCAAAAATACTCATCAGCCACTCCGGTACGGCAAGGAACAGTACCATGCCCACAAACATAATCGTCACCGCATGCACAAGACACACCCGCACGCACTCATACACACGTTTGCGGCTGCGTGCTCCATAGTTGTAGCCGACAATGGGCACCATGCCGTTGGTCAGGCCAAACACAGGCATGAAGATGAAGGACTGAAGCTTGAAGTAGACGCCCAGCACATTCATTGCCGCCGCGCTGAAGCCGATGAGAATCTTGTTCATCGCCACATTGAGCACGGAGGAGATTGCCTGCATGACCGTCGAGGGCAATCCGACGATAAAGATCGCGCGGAGGATGTGCCAGTCAGGGCGGAAATGATCCCACGCGATGCGCAGCTCAGGGTTCTTCGTCTGATTGAGGATGAAGCCCAGCACCAGCGACGCTACCTGTCCGATCACCGTCGCGATGGCCGCGCCGGCTACGCCCATGTCAAACAGGAAGATGAACACAGGATCCAGCACAATGTTGACAACCGCACCTGCCAGCTGCGTCAGCATGGAGGCCATGGTATTACCCGACGCCTGCATCATCCGTTCCAGCGTGATACAACCAAACAGACCGAAGGACAGCGTGCAGACGATGGTCAGATAGGTCGCACCCTGCTCTATCAGCTCCGCTTCCTGCGTGAACATGGCGATAAAGGGCCGCGAGAGAAACAGGCCGACCAGCACGAACAGCACCCAGCTGCAGAACTCCACAAACAGGCCGTTCATGGCCGCCTTTCGGGCCAGATCCGGGTTTTTCTCACCCAGCCTGCGACTGATTACGCTGTTGATGCCCGTACCCATGCCGGTTGCGAGCGCTACCATCAGCATCTGCAGGGGGTATGCGAGGTTGACCGCACTGAACGCCGCCTCTGAATACTGGGACACAAAATAGCTGTCTACAACATTATATAGCGCCTGCACGAGCATGGAGACCATGATCGGCACAGACACAGTCGGCACCAGCTTTTTCATCGGCATGGTTCCAAGCATTTGACTTCTTTCCTGCTGCATGAAATACCTTCTTTCCGTCAGGGATATGGCTGCGGCAAAAGCGCACTAATCTGGTATGGTAACAGATTCAGCCCGGTTCGTCAAGGCATGCGCACAAAAAACGGAGATACCGTGAAATGCATTTTCTCTCCGTGAATCTGCATCAGAAAAGGCCGGGAACCCGTCTCGGCCTTCCATATTTACAATGTGATGATCTCCACGCCCGGCAGCTCCTGATCGGCATACTGCGCAGCCTGTTCAGGGATGGCGACGATCAGGTCGATGCGCAGATTGCGTACCGCATCCTTCAGGTCGCCCCAATTGCTCACCGGCAACACACGATCCACGCACCGCAGCGCCCGCAGGCCTTCCCGGCGTTCCTCCAGCTTCCGCTCATCCCCCGGATCCACCAGCGCGACCGCCATCCAGCTGCCCTGTGCACGAGCCTGCTTCAGCCACACGATCTCATCATACGTCAGCAGCGGGAAGGTACCAGCCACCAGCACGCGGCGGTTCTCTGCATCCATACGGCGACGCATCAGCGCGCTCTCGAAGCGCACGTTCATTTCCGACTCATTGACCTCCGGGGTCTTGTCACGGGTCATGAGCGCACGGCTCATCTGCGCCGGTGGCATGTCACCCCGGACAACCGCATTCACACCATTGACGATGGGCATCTCCACCCCGTATCGCTCCGCCAGCTGCATTGCAGCGGGAAGGGCATTGACGCCCTCCACCACCATGCCGACCTCGCGGATGGCTTCCTCCACCGACATCCCCTTGCCCAGCAGCACACCGCAGCGGTTGTTGCGGCTGTGAACAGAGGTCGCGGTCACGATCAGATCGCCAATGCCCGCCAAACCGCCGAAGGTCTGTTCAGAGCATCCCATGGCCAGTCCCAGGCGCGTGATTTCCGCCATGCCGCGCGTGATGAGCGCCGCCTTGGCATTGTCTCCGAAGCCCAGACCTGCCGAGATGCCTGCCGCCAGCGCCACAATGTTCTTCAGCGCGCCGCACAGCTCCACGCCCAGCACATCCGCATTGGTATAGGTACGCATGCAGGAGTTCATAAACACATCCTGCACCAGCTCCGCCACCTCCATGTCCGTACAGGCAGACACGATGGACGTGGGCATATCGAGGGCGACCTCCTCGGCGTGCGTCGGACCGGAGAGCGCCACCAGCTTCACCTCTTCCGGGCCGCCCGCACGGTTCAGTTCATCCCGGATCACCTCCGTCATGGTCAGGAGCGTATCAGGCTCAACACCCTTGGCCACATCCACAATCACTTGGCCGGACGGCAGATACGGCGCTGCCTTCCGCGCTGTCTGACGCACAAACACCGAAGGCACAGCAAACAGGAGGATGTCCTTCTCCCGGCAGGCCGCATCAATCCGGGCGGTGAAGCAGATTTCCCCGGGGATGGTCATGCCCGGCAAATTCGGATGAACACGGCTGGCAGAAAGGCTCTCGATTTCCTGGGGCAGGGCAGACCATACCGTCACCTCATGCCCGTTCATATGCAGCAGGCGGGCCAGCGCAATACCCCATGTACCCGCGCCCAGCACGCCGATGGATTTTGATTCCTTCATCAATTGAACCTCAATATCTTTTCATACTCACAACCAGGGTGTGTGATGGATAACACCCGGTTCCCATATATATTCGCCATTGCCGGCACGAACCCCTCTTTCCTTCAGGAAGGATTCAGTCAAGCCATCAAAGGATCAGCATTCCGTCAGCCAGCAGCCGACGCAGGCGCCATCATGATTCCTCTGCCAGTCCTACCAGCAGCGCGTAGAACTCCGGCAGATCCCGCTTCACCCGGACAAAGCGGCGCTCAGGAGTCAGGAAGCAATGCTCCGACTCGCCGGTCAGGACAATCTGCGGCGGATCGCACAGCTTTGTCATGGTATACGTGATCACCAGCTTCACGCCGTCGAAGGACTTCACGCCCACATGGATCTCAATCCGGTCATCAAAGGTGGTCGGAGCAATATACTTCAGATTTACCGCCGTCACCGGGGACAAAACGCCCAGTTCCTCCATGCGCGCATAGGGCCAGCCCAGCTGCTCCATGAAGTCCACGCGAGCCTCCTCCATCATGCGGACATAATTGGAATGATGCGTCACGCCCATACGGTCAGTCTCGTAGTAGTGCACGCGGTGGACATAGGGGGGCATGTCAGCACACCTCACATTTTGGTTTGATCAACACAATATTGCGCCACAGGGATGGTTCAGGGTCTGCCAGCTCCTGTTCAAAGACGAACATTCCGGCAGACGCCTCGGTCAGCTCCGCCTGCGTGTGAGCGAAAAACGCACGGTCATAGCTTTCGCCGTCGATCACCACGTCGCTCTGCTCCGTCTGACGGCCTGTGCCCTCCCGCACGACCAGCAGCAGCCTGCCTCCAGGCGCAAGAACAGCATCCATGCGTTCAAAAGCCGCCCGCAGCTGCTCTGCCGGCAAATGAACCAGCCCTGCAATGCACACCACTGCGTCTTTCGGGCCGATATACGAATAGTCATTCAGCATGTTATCCACATAGAAAACCAACTCCGGGTTTCGTTCCCGGGCAATGGCGATGCTCTCCGGGCTCAGGTCAATGCCTGCGACCTGCGCACCCAGCATCGCCATCCGCGCAGATTCATAGCCTGCGCCGCAGCAGAGATCCAGCACCCGCGGATTCTCCGGCAGCAGCGCCATGAACCGGCGCAGCAGCGGCAGCATGGAATCGTCCGCATACCATCTGTCCGCCCATTCCCGGGCCGTTTTGTCGTAGTATTCCCTGACGCCCTTTTTCCGGTTGTTCATCGCCTTTTTCCTTCCTGATGGGCCTCATAATCCCGTCAGCAGCATCGACGCACCGGAAATCATCAGCATCACGATAACGATGCGCTTCACCAGGCGTCCATCCAGCCGACCGCACAGCCGCATGCCCATCCAAAGGCCAAGGCACATGCAGGGCGCAAGCTGCACAGCAATCCGCACAGTCGACAGCGTCAGCAGCCCCGTCATACCATACGCCGCCACACGGAACAGGTTTTCCGTCGCGAAAATGAAGCACATGCTGCCCTTGAAGGCCCCGTCTTCCTCTGTCACCCGGGCAAAATACGCCGCCAGCAGCGCACCGACGCCAAACAAGCCGCTGAGTACGCCAGCTGCCGTTCCCAGCAGGAACAGCAGCAGCGGATGCCCGTTTCCCGGCTTCACGCCTCTCCAGTCACGCCACAGCATCTCTGCGCCAAGGCCGATGAGTACGCCGCCAAAGATGAGCTTCACCGCCGCCGCATCCACCCGCGACAACAGCAGCACTCCCGCCGCATCGCCCGCAAGCACCATCAGCAGCGGCGGAAGGCACAGCCTCCAATCGATCTCACGCCGGTTCCGCCATGCCATGAGCAGATTCGTCGGTACGCTCAGCAGCAGCTCCACGGGTGATATGTCCGCGTTGGCGGCGGAAAAGGTCATGATGGAGGAGACCACCAGCGTGTTGGCAAAACCTGTCACGCCCTTCACAAAATAGCCGCACACAACGGCCAGCATCCACAGTATCATCGTTTTACCGCCAGCCGCCGGGGCTCCCGATGCCGCCGGGGCACCCGGTGCCGCCGGGGCTCCCGGCGATATCAAGCTTCATCGCTTCGCTGCTCGCCAGGTATCCCAGGGCTTCGTAGAGGCTCCGCCCCGAATCCGTCGCATCAAGGCTGATCTCCGTCACTCCGCGTCCCTCCGCCTCCCGCTGCAGCAGCTGCAGCAAGCGCCGCGCTATCCCACGGCGGCGGTGTGTGGATGCAGTGTAAACGTTCATCAGGTGCGCACGCCGGCCCGTGGGGTGGCTGGGCGTCGGAATGTAATGCACGTAGCACAGCGTCGCGCAGGCTACTGGCGTCTCCCCGTCCAGAACAATCATCGTGGTCTGATCCGCCGTACGCAGGAAGTCACGCGTTGCAGCCATGAACGCATCGGAGAAGGACATATCCGCCTCGCCGCACACAGCGCGCAGACAGTCCATGCGCAGGCCAAGAACCGCTTCCTCCATGGTCTCGTCCGCCCGCACGAAGGTCAGCGGGATCATCGGGGCGCCAACGACAACATAAGCGTCAAAGTACTGCTCCTGAAAGCGCACCTGCGCCATGATTTCCTCCGCTGTGAATCGCATGCCCTCCGGGGCCAGCACCCACTTGTCCTCCACATCATCGCGGCGGTGTACGATGGCAATCAGCTCCCCCGTGAAGTCCGCCAGCGGCTCGTTTACGCCAAGAACATACACATCCTGCTCCGCACCGTCCCCCGCCATCACGCCCGGCACATAGCCGTAATTGACAGGATAATACATATCCGGATGCCGCGGATGGTACGAACCCAGCGGACGATCAATCTTTGCATATATGCGCTTCATCAGCAGCCGTTCCTCCTTATCTCAGCGTCTCACAGGCAGTCTGCGATGATCCCGCGTGCAACGTCCAGCGTCACGGGCACGCAGGCACGGCCCAGCAGCCGCTGCTGATTGTCAATGGTGCTCCTCGCGAAGGCCTCCACATCTGCCTCCACCGCGCCATAGGCAGACATGGGCTTGCGGGGCAGAATACGCTCCAGCAGCTCAGCCAGCGCGTTCAAGCCGTCCTCCGCATGCAGCGTCTCCGCCAGCAGCGCTTCCAGACGGGCCAGCTTGTCCGCTGCTCCGGCTGCCTTGTAGAACCTGAGCACCGGCATGAAATACTGATAGCAGCTCTCGCCATGAGGGACATGGTACTTGCCGCCAAGGGCGAAGGAAAGCGCATGCACCGGTCCGCAGCCCGCATTGCCAAATGCTACGCCCGCGTTGGCGGCCGCACGCAGGAACTGTCCGTACAGGGAAGGCAGCGCAGCCCTGTCTGCCGCCACCACCGCAAAGCCGCGCACGATCTCCCGCATGGCCAATTCGCCAAACACATCCGTCAAGGGCGTTGCAAGCGGAGACAGATAGCTCTCCACGGCGTGAATCAGCGCGTCAATGGCGCTGCAGGCAAACACATGATACGGCAGCGTCTCCAGCAGCTGCGGGATCAGCACCGCGTGCACCGGATAGAGCGCGTCCCCCACAAGACCATGCTTGGTACCCAGGGCAGAGCGGAACACGATGGAGATGTTCGTCACTTCGCTGCCTGTGCCACAGGTGGTCGGCACAGCAATCAGCTCATGCTGCCTCTTCAGCTCCGCCATCCCCGGATAGAGGTCATTTACATCCTTCGTTCCCTCCGGCGCGACAGCCAGAACCTTCGCCATATCCATGATGCTTCCGCCGCCAATGGCTATGATGCGGTCGATTCCGCCGGGGACAGACGCATGCAGCTCCTGCTTCCGGGCCAGAATTGCATTGACCATTCTGTCGTTGGGCTCAGAAGAGCCAAACTGCTCGCGGAAGATCACCGGACATGGGAGCCCTGCAGGCTTGATGTAGCGCGCGTCGTACCGCGCATTGGTGAGAATCAGATCACGCTGCGTCAATCGGAATTCCGCGTCAAAGGCAGCAAGGTCAGGAAATTCATGGATGGCAGGGACAATTTGAAGCAGCTTCATAACATGACCTCCCTTATATCAATCATCGCGCCAGCATTCGTTCTTCGCGCTGCCGTCGCGGTAGGCGGGCTCGTATTCAGGAGCGTCGTCCTCGTCTGCGGCAACGCGGTCATAGTCTTCAGGCCTGGGTCTTTTCGGATCGGTATACATATGCAGCAGCGCCTCCTTTTCGTTTAATCATACCACTATTTCTCCACCTTTGGCAACAGCCCGTCAAATTATGCCGGAAAACACCGGAAAGACTTGCTTTACGCACGCCGATGTGCTATGCTGTGCGAGTGATTCTTACAATTATATTGCTGGAGTGATACCCATGCCGAACTTCACCCTGAACGACAACGTATTTGAGCAGGCGGCAGCACAGTATGCCACGCCCTTCCACCTCTATGATGAAGCGGGAATCCGCCGGAACGCCCGCGATCTGAACAAGGCGTTTTCCTGGTGCAGCGACTTTCAGGAGTACTTCGCCGTGAAAGCCCTGCCGAACCCGGCCATCCTGCGTATTCTCAAGGAGGAGGGCTGCGGCGTGGACTGCTCCAGCGAAACGGAGCTGCTTCTTGCCAGAGCCTGCGGCTTTTCCGGCCGCGACGTGATGTTCTCCGCAAACGCCATGCCCTACGTGGAGTTTGAGCAGGCCCGTGCGCTGGACGCTTATATCAATCTTGATGACATTACCCATATCGACATCCTTGAGCAGCACGGCGGCATCCCGGATACCATCTGCTGCCGCTATAACCCCGGCGGCGATTTCAAGATCGGTACAGCCATCATGGGCAATCCCGGGGACGCCAAGTACGGCTTCACCTATGCCCAGCTGCAGGACGGACTGAAGCGCCTCAAGGCCAAGGGCGCCAGGCGCTTCGGCCTGCACTCCTTCCTCTCCTCCAACAACACTGACGACGCATACTACCCCACGCTGGCCAAAATCCTCTTCTCTGCCGGACGCGACCTGGCAGCAGAATCAGGCATGGAGCTTGCGTTCATCAACCTGTCCGGCGGCGTGGGCATCCCCTACCTGCCCGACGCAGCCAGGACGGACATATTTGCCGTGGGCGAGGGCGTCCGTAAGGCCTATGAGGAGATCTTCCCCCAGGGCGGCGTGGCCATCAAGACCGAGCTGGGCCGCTGGATGACCGGTCCCATGGGCTGGCTTGTCACCCGCGTGATGCACTGCAAGGACACCTACAAGCACTACATCGGCGTGGACGCCTGCGCAGCCAACCTGATGCGTCCGGCCATGTACGGAGCCTACCACCACATCACCATCTGCGGTAAGGGAGACGCTCCCTGCGATCACCTGTACGATGTGACCGGCTGCCTGTGCGAGAACAATGATAAGTTCGCCATCGACCGCATGATGCCCGAGGTCGCCATGGGAGACCTCATGGTCATTCACGACACGGGTGCGCACGGTCACGCCATGGGCTACAACTACAACGGGCGTCTGCGCTCCGCAGAGGTGCTTTACCGAGAGAACGGCACATATACGCTGATCCGCCGCGCCGAGACGCCGCGCGACTACTTCGCCACGCTGGATATCGACGTAAGCGCCGACGCACTGGGCCTGAAGTAACACATCCAGACACCCGGAGCGCAATGCCGGGTGTCTTTTCTTTGACCCGACGGGCTGGCACAGTTCCCTGTCGCCGCTCATATTCACAGGAGGCGCAGCATGCACATTCTCTATCAGGACCGTGACCTTGCCATATGCATCAAACCCGTCGGGCTGGACAGCGAAAGCCAGCTGCCCTCCGCATTGTCAGAGAAGCTGGGCGGGGATATCTTCACAGTCCACCGGCTTGACCAGAATGTTGGAGGCGTCATGGTCTACGCCCGCACAAAGTCTGCAGCAGCCGCGCTCTCCCGCGCCATTCAGGAGGGCAGCATGGCCAAGGAGTACGTCGCGCTTGTTCACGGCGTACCGCCCGAAAGCGGAGACTGGGAGGATCTTCTGTGGAAGGATTCACAAAAGAATAAGGTCTTCGTTGTCAAGCGGATGCGCGGCGGCGTGAAGAAAGCCCGGCTGGAATATCGCCTGCTGCACCCCGGCGAGCCCTCTCTGGTACGCATCCGCCTGCATACAGGCCGCAGCCATCAAATCCGTGTGCAGTTCGCCAGCCGGAAATTCCCTCTGGCGGGCGACCGTAAGTACGGCGCACGGGACGACGGCTTCAGCGCGCCGATGCTCTTTTCCTGCTGCCTCTCTTTTCCATGGAAGGGAAAGATGCTCCGGTTCGAACACCTGCCCGACTGGGCTGAGGAGAATAACCATGACCCAACTTGACCGCATTGCCGCCATGGAACAGGCGCTGAACAACTGCACCGCTGCGCTGGATGCAATGGAAGCCGCTCTGCCTCAGCTTCGCATGCTGGCAGAATACCTCTCCAGCGGTCAGTGGCGCGAGGACTACGAAGCCGATGAGGCCGGGCTGATCCCACCGGACGTCAGGCGCGGCGTGCTCAGTCAGGATGCGTTGTACGACCTGCTTGCACGCTATGATCTGCTGCAGCAGAACCTCAAGGAGGATCGGCTATGAGGCATTTCATTCACATATTCGGCGCATCAGGCGCAGGTACGACCACTCTGGGCCGGGCGCTCAGCAGTGAGCTGGGGCTGCTCCACATGGACACAGATGATTATTTCTGGCTTCCGACCGATCCCAGGTACACCGCAAAGCGGCCCATCCCTGAACGATTGTCCCTCATGCAGCAGGATATGGACGCTTCGCAGGGCGCGGTCATATCAGGCTCACTGGTGGACTGGGGAGATGTGCTCATCCCGCGCTTCACGCTGGCCATCCGTGTTGTGACGGACACCGCAACCCGCATCGAGCGCCTGAAGGCCCGCGAGTACGCACACTTTGGCCAGCGCATCCGGGAAGGCGGGGACATGTATCAGAATCACCTCGATTTTCTGGCATGGGCTGCCATGTACGATACCGGAGACGTAACCATGCGCAGCCGCGCCAAGCACGATGAATGGCAAAACCTCCTGGCATGCCCGCTGCTCATCGTTGACGGCACTGCGGATCTGTCGGAGAGCCTCGCTCGGGTACGGCATGCACTGCTCTGACTGAAGACACATCCTCTCAAATGCAGCTACCCCCAAAGAAATCCCGCCCGTCACACAGCTTTGTGTTGTGCTTTTGACAAAAATGTGTTATGATATTATCCAGTCTATTCCCGGCGCCGGGCTTTACGCCGTCCAAGCGCCGATTGGAGGTATATTCCCATGAGCGTCATTACTACCCTTGAACTCAAAGACCGCCTGGCGGAGCTGCAGGGCTCCACT
Source organism: Clostridia bacterium (assembly GCA_017465155.1). GTDB lineage: Bacteria > Bacillota > Clostridia > Christensenellales > Aristaeellaceae > UBA11524. Next base: position 1,081 of record JAFTWV010000067.1, on the reverse strand, counting down.
GTCACCCTGCGCGGCTGGATCCGCAACCACCGCAAGCAGAAGAACATGGGCTTCATCGACTTCTTCGATGGCCAGTGCTTCAAGAACCCCCAGGTTGTCTATGATAACAATATCGCAGGTTTTGAGCAGATCCAGGCCCTGCGCGTGGGCGCTGCCATCACCGTGAAGGGCACGGTCGTCCCCTCCTATAAGGACCCCACCACCCCCGAGGTGCAGGCCAGCGAAATCATTCTGGAAGGCGACTGCCCGGAGGATTATCCCCTGCAGCCCAAGCGCCACTCCATCGAATTCCTGCGTGAGATCGCCTACCTGCGTCCCCGCACCCGCCTGTTCCAGGCTGTGTTCCGCGTGCGCAGCGTGGCTTCCATGGCCATCCACACCTACTTCCAGGACCGCGGCTACCTCTACGTTCATACGCCGCTCATCACCGGCAATGACGCCGAGGGCGCGGGCAACACCTTCACCGTGACCACCCTTGACCCCAAGGACGCAGGCAAGTGGGATCAGGATTTCTTCGGCAAGCAGGCGTCTCTGGCCGTGACCGGTCAGCTGGAGGGCGAGACCTTTGCGATGGCATTCTCGAAGATCTACACCTTCGGCCCGACCTTCCGTGCGGAAAACTCCAACACCAAAACCCACGCGGCCGAGTTCTGGATGATCGAGCCGGAAATCGCCTTCTGCGACCTGGATCAGCTGATGGACGTGGAGGAGGACTTCCTCAAGTACCTGGTCAAGACCGTACTGGAGAAGTGCCCGGACGAACTGGCCTTCCTCGATACATTTGCAGCAGGCGGCAAGGGCAAGTCCGGCCTGGTGGAGAAGCTGGAAGCGCTGGCCGGCGCCAAGTGCGCCCGCATCACCCACGAGGAGGCCATCACCATCCTCAAAAATTCCGGCAAGGACTGGCAGTTCAAGCCCGAGTACGGTCAGGATACTGCCAAGGAGCATGAAAAGTACCTCACCGAGGAATACTTCCACGGCCCCGTGTTCGTGTACAATTGGCCCAAGGACATCATGGCCTTCTACATGTACCAGAACGACGACGACAATACCGTCGCTGCGGTCGACCTGCTGGTGCCCG
>JAFTWV010000066.1 GCA_017465155.1 Clostridia bacterium | reverse complement strand
CGCCCATGGGGCCGTTACAGATGACGGTCTTGGCAGCCTTCACAGCCTCGGCGAACAGAGCCTGAGACTTCGGGCCGATGTCGCAGCCTTCCTTATCCGCGGGGATCTTGTCGGAGTCGCACACGGTGGTCTCAACGGCAGGATCGAAGGTGAACTCGGGCACGCACACGGTGTCGATAGGCAGGAGCAGCTTCACGCCCTTCTCCTCGGCCTTCTTCATCATGTCCTTGCAGTAGTCGATCTTGCTCTCGTCCAGCAGGGAGTTGCCGATTTCGTAGCCCTTGGCCTTGAGGAAGGTGAAGGCCATGCCGCCGCCGATGATCAGGGTGTCGACCTTCTCGATCAGGTTGTTGATGACGTTCAGCTTGTCCTCGATCTTCGCGCCGCCCAGAATGGCAACGAAGGGACGCTCAGCATTTTCGAGGGCCTTGCCCATCACGGCCAGCTCCTTGCCGATCAGATAGCCGGCAACGTTGGGGCTGAGGAATTCGCACACGCCCGCAGTGGAGCAGTGCGCACGGTGGCAGGAGCCGAAAGCATCAGAGACGAAGCAGTCAGCCAGAGAAGCCAGCTCCTTGGAGAAGGTCTCGACGTTCTTGGTCTCTTCCTTGCGGAAGCGGGTATTCTGCAGCAGCACCACGTCGCCGTCCTTCATGGCGGCAACGGCAGCCTTGGCGTTCTCGCCCACGACAGTGTCGTCATTGGCGAACACGACGGGCTGGCCCAGCAGCTCGCTCAGGCGGACAGCCACAGGCGCCAGGGAGAACTTCTCTTCCGGGCCGTTCTTCGGCTTGCCCAGATGGCTGCACAGGATGACCTTGCCGCCGTCAGCGATCAGCTTCTTGATGGTGGGCAGGGCAGCAACGATACGCTTGTCGTTGGTGATCTTGCCTTCCTTCATGGGGACGTTGAAGTCAACGCGCACGAGCACGCGCTTGCCGGCAACCTGAATGTTGTCAAGAGTCTTCTTGGCCATTGGAATGCACACTCCTTCAAAAATCGTCAAAGTGTTGTAATGTGTATTTGAGCGCCGCAATAGGCGTACAAATCAAGTAGATTGAAGCAGCCGCAGCATTTCGCGCGCGGCTCCCTCGTCAGTGACAAGCAGGGCATGCCGGTCATGCCGGAGCACGGATATGATTGCCTCTGCCTTGTGTCTGCCCGCAGCTACCGCGATCATCTGGCAAGACGGGGTCAGCCGGGCAAGGTCCACGCCAATACTGGAGGATTCCAGCAAGCATCGGCCGTCCCTGTCGAAGAACGAACCAAAGGCCTCTCCTGCCGCACCGTCCGCAAGGAGCTTGCGCGCCTGCGACGCCGACAGTTTCGTCTCGCGGATGTTTTCCTCTGCACATCCGATGCCATGCAGGATCACGTCCGCACGCTGGATCAGCTCCATCACCTCGCGTACATCCGGGAGGCGGAGCATTTCCTGTTTGGCTGCATCGTCCATATGATCGGGCAGGTGAATCAACCGATGATGCCCGCCAAGCCGCTGGGCAATTTCCGCCGCAAGGGTGTTTGCCTGCGTGCCGACAGCGCGTCCAAGACCGCCCCGCGCAGGTACGACCATCACGCGCATGGGCACGGACGTCTGCATCGCGCGGGCAGTGGCTGCCATGGTGGAGCCGCCTGTTACCGCCAGCGTGCTGCCGGCATGCAGCATACTCCGCACACGCTGTGCTGCCGCGCGTCCCACCTCGCCAATCACGCTTGCATCCGCATCCGCGTCACCGCCCACGATGCATACACGCTCGGTGTTCAGCAGTGCTGACAGCTGACTTTCCAGCTCCGTCAGGCCGTGCATCACCCGGGTGAAGGCCTGCACAGCAGGCATGATCTCCTGTGCTCTGTCCGTCAGCGTCATGCCGGAAGCATCGAAGCTGATGAAGCCGCCCTCCTTGAGGACATTCGCCGCCGTGCGGATCTCCCGCTCAGGCAGCTGCATCTTTGCTGCAAGCTGCCGCCGGCCCACCGGGGCCATCGCAGCAATCCGTTCCAGCACCAGCGCCCGGAGCGTCATTTCCCTTGCCAGATCAGGCGCAAGGGCCTGCATCAGCTGCACGAATCCGTCCTGCATGCCTGCCTCCTTGCGCTCAAAGCCGGTCAATTGGGTTAACGCCGTCCCTTTCATGATACCACGTTCAGCCATAAATGGCAAGGGCGAACCGCCTGAAAAGCGCTTCCATGACAGAAATTTCACGAACTTTTGTGCATAGAATGCTTCGGGAGGTGTATTTCAATGGATGAAACGACCCTGCAAACGATCCTCATGCTCTGCGCCGCAGCACTGGCGCTATACCTGCTGTGCATACGGTATGACCCGCAACGTCCGCATGCGCGCATCCTGCGGCATAGCGTGACCGGCCTTCTTCTGCTGACGGTATGGAATCTGTTTCCCCTGCCCCACCTTGGCATGAACCCGCTGTCCGCTGTCGTAACAGGTGCGCTGGGGCTGCCGGGGCTGGGGCTCATGGCTGTGGTAAACTTGCTGCCGTAGCCATTAACAGCAAACGATCTCGATGCCGTCCATGGCCTCCTGAATCAGCGCTTCCATGTCCAGCTTGCTCTCGCCCTCAAGAATCTTATCCATCTTGGGGTGGGTCGCAGGATGGCGGGGCGTGAAGACCGTACAGCAGTCCTCGTAGGGCAGGCTGGATGTCTCCATGGTGCCGATTTTCTCTGCGATATCGATGATTTCGCGCTTATCGAAGCCGATCACAGGACGGAACACAGGCATGCTTACCACCATGTCGGTAGTTCCCAGCGCCGTCATGGTTTGACTTGCCACCTGGCCGATGGATTCGCCGGTGATCAGCGCCTCCGCGCCTTCAATGCGGGCCACGCGCTCAGCGATGCGCATCATAAAGCGGCGCATGATCAGCGTCGTGTACTCGTCAGGGCATTTCTCATGGATCTCCATCTGAATCTTGGTGAAGGGCACGATGTGTACGCGTATGCCGCAGCAGCTCTCAGAAAGAATACGGGCAAGGTCGAGCACCTTTTCCTTCGCACGATCAGAGGTGTAGGGATAGGAATGGAAGTGCACCGCACTGATGTGCACGCCGCGCTTGGCAATCATCCAGCCCGCCTCAGGGCTGTCAATGCCGCCGGACAGCAGCAGCGTTGCGCGGCCGTTGGTGCCCACAGGCATGCCGCCCACAGCAGGCACAACCTTCACATACAGATAGGCATGGTCGCGAATCTCGATATTCATCACATGATCGGGATTCTTTACATCCACGGTCAGGTTCTTGTTGGCAACGAGAATCTCATGGCCCACCGCGCCATTGATAGCAGGCGAATCCATGGGATAACGCTTATCAGAGCGACGGGAAGACACCTTGAAGGTGCCGCGCAGATCAGCCATCATGGCCACAGCCTGTGCAGCAACAGCCTTGAAGTCCTCCTTGGGCATCTCGACCGCGGGGCAGACAGAATGCACGCCGAAGACCTTCGTCACCCGGCGGATGGCCTCATCCTGATCGTCGTAATCGGACACAAAAATGCGGCTGTCATTCAGAATAACGGTCGCACCCATGTCATGCAGAGCACGCTTGATGCGCTTGACCAGCGCGCGCAGAAAAACGGGGCGGTTCAGGCCCTTGAGAAAAATCTCGCCGTAGCGGACGAGCAGCAGTTCACGCAAAGGTTGTCTCTCCTTATCGTCTGACGAATGCCTTAAGCATATCGTAGTGCTTCTTGATGATGGAAACAGTGTAATCAATGTCCGCCTCGGTCACATCCGGACAAAGGCTGAAACGCAGGGCACAGTCCGCTTCAGCAGTCGACAGGCCCATGGCCGTCAGCACGCCGGATACCTTCTGCTTGTGAGCCCCGCATGCAGATCCAGCGCTGACGTACACGCCGTCGCCTTCCAGCGCAAAGAGCATCGTCTGGCTGCGAACAGGCGCCAGACTCACGTTCAGAATGTGGGGCGCGGACAGCGGATCCTCCACGTCAGGGCCATTCAGCCGAACAGCAGGAACAGCCTCCTGCAGGCCCTCCCAGAGGCGCTTCTTGAGCAGCGCCATATGTGCAGAACCTTGCGCCGGATAGGTGCGAACCGCTTCGCCCATGCCAACGATGCCGGGGACGTTCTCCGTACCGGAGCGCAGATCGCCCTCCTGACCGCCGCCGAACACAATGGGCGCAACTCGGTGTCCTTTCCGCAGGATCAGGCCGCCAATGCCCTTGCTGGCATGAATCTTATGGCCCGAAAAAGCGTAGGACTGAATGCCCAGACGATTGAAATTCAGCGGAACACGCAAAAAGCCCTGCACGCCGTCCACATGGATGGCGCACTTCGGGCAGATACGGTCTCGCAGACGCACGACGTCCTGAATGGGCTGGATGGCGCCCACCTCATTGTTCACGTGCATGAGGGTCAGAAGCAACACATCCTCCCCCAGCATCGACTCCAGCGCAGTCAGATCAACCACGCCGGTTCTGTTCACAGGAATCGTCTCGACCCTGTGGCCCATGCGTTCAATCTCCTGCGCGCAGTTCAGCACTGCCGGATGCTCCACGCTGAAAAGAAGTACACGGCCAGGGCGGCGCACCGTGCGCAGATAGCCCAGAATGGCGATGTTGTCCGCCTCGGTGCCTCCGGAAGTGAAAATAAGCGACTGTCCGGACGCGCCTGCGGCTTTCAGGCATGCTTCCCGAGCGGCAGACATCAGCTTTTCAGCCTGCATGGCAGGCTGATAAAGCGCCGATGGGTTATGCCAGCGACAGGTAAGAACGTCCGTCATGGCAGCCACGACTGCGTCGGAGGGACGTGTCGTAGCGCTGTTATCCAGATAAACGACCTTTTTTGCGGCCGCCTGCTGCGTTGTCATGGCAATCAGTTCTCCTGATACACGCCGTAGGGCAGATAGTGCTTGATGTAATCCACCATCTGCTCGCTGGGCTCGAAGACCATGACGCTCTTCTTGCCATCCTTGGAGAAGGCGAAGTAGTACAGCTCGGAATCGCGGTTGAGGAACCAGCGCAGCTGCTTGACATTGGGCGTGGAAATATGACGGTGGAAGCTGCCGCTGGACACCTTGCCGAAGGCGTCAACCTTGGCCACGTTCAGGCTGCCCAGACTCTTGCGCTTCTTGTTGTTGAACACCATGGCAAAGTCCATGGAGCCATTGGTGAAGGTGTACTCATACTCCGTGCGCAGCTTGTCGTGGAAGAAGAACAGGTACACTGCCATGCCCAGCAGCAGCACAGTGGACACAATGGTCACCACATCCAGCGAATAAGCCAGCATGGACAGGAACATCATGCCCATGATGCCAAACACGACCATCATCACCAGCGACAGATAGTACAACACCTCGTCCAGACCGCGCTTATGCTTCTTGACAACCTCTTCCAGAAAACGATCCATATTGTTTCCCTCCTGCAATGCTATGTTGGCAACGATTATACTCCGGTTCTGTTACAACAGGATGAACGCCAGCGCCGTCAGCAGACCTACGATCACGCCGCCGGCAACCTCAATCTTCGTATGGCCGATAAGCTCCTTGAGCTCGTCATCCGAAATGGGCTGACCATCCACGAAGACCTTGCGCAGAATCTCATTGAGGATCTGCGCCTGCAGGCCCGTTTCTCGGCGCACGCCAGTTGCGTCATACATCACAATCGAAGCGAAGGCCATGGCCATGGCGAAATGCGAGCTGTCGAAGCCTTCCGTAGCGCCGACCATGATCATCAGCGCCACCACCAGCGCCGTATGGGAGGACGGCATGCCGCCGCTGCCGAAGAAACGGCTGAAGTCCAGTTTCTTCTCCACCAGATAATACGTCGGAATCTTGATAGCCTGCGCCACGAACCACGCCGTAAAGCAGCACCACACCACCCGATTTGTCAGAATGCCCGCAATGTCGTGCAAACAGAAAACCTCCGCTCTCTTTTACATATGTATTGCCGCGTGGGCCTGTTTCTTATTGTACTCTGTTCAGCGTGCTTTGCGCAAGGGTTTTCAGGAAATTTGTCTCACCCGGCAGCATGTTCATCGCCTCCACCGCCAGACGCACCTGCTCCTTTGCATCGTCACGGGTTTGTTCTGCTCCCCGCACGGCCACCCAGGTAAGCTTTCCCGCTGCAGCATCCTTGCCGATGGATTTGCCCAGCACAGCCGACTCGCCCTCTACATCAAGGAGGTCGTCCACCATCTGGAAAGCCAGGCCCAGATGCATGCCGTATGCGCAGCCAGCCTTGACCTGCTCATCCGTCGCGCCCGCCAGCAGGAAGCCCGCCTCGATGGGGGCTGTCAGGAGATCCGCCGTCTTATGCAGATGAATGTACTCAACCTTCTCCAGCGTAGGTGTGCTGCCCTCTCCCGTTACATCCATCACCTGACCAGCCACCATACCCGTCACGCCTGCACGGCGCAGGATCGCTTCTGCAGCCCGGACGCCGCGCAGATCACCCATCTGAACCGCCGCGCGAAGCATCAGCTCTGCCGCCGCGCTGAGGAGACCGTCGCCTGCAAGAATTGCCATTCCCTCTCCGAACACCTTGTGATTCGTGGGGCGGCCGCGGCGAAGGTCGTCATTATCCATAGCCGGGAGATCATCATGGATGAGCGAATAGGTGTGGATCATCTCCAGCGCGCAGGCAAAGGGCAGAGCCTCGCTCAGGTCGCCGCCCAGCGTATCGCACGCTGCCAGCAGCAGCACCGGCCGCAGCCGCTTTCCGCCCGCAGACAGCGAATAATCCATCGTCTCAAACAGCTTCTCCGGAATCTGGCCCAGCGAAGCCAGCTGTGCGCTGAGCACTGTCTCGACCATCTGCAGATATTCCGCGTACGTCTTCATCACTCGACCTCCAGAGGGATTTCCTCTTCCGTACCGTCAGCCGCTTTCCGCAGTACGGTCAGCCGCTGCTGGGCGCTTTGCAGCTCCTTTTCCAGCACAGTCAGAGTGTTCATGCCCTCCTCATAACGCTTGAGCGCATCTTCCAGAGGGAGCGTTCCGTTTTCCATTTCGCCAATGAGCACTTCGACCTGCGCAAGACGTTCTTCAAATGTCAGCTTCTTCTTAGCCGCCATGAGTATCCTCCTTAGCGACCCGCACGCTGCCGTCATGGAAGCGCAGGGTCATGTGTTCAAGCCGGTTCGCCGTTTCTGCACTGCCCACCACGCGTTCGCCGTCCATCACCAGCGCATAGCCGCGCTCCAGCACTGCAGACGGATTCAACGCTGCCAGCTTCGCCTTTGCCCGGTCGATGCGCTCCTGAGGGGCAGTGACATGCTTATCCATCGCCGCGTTCAGACGTATTCCATCCATGGCGATGCGGTGTGCAAGCCCCGGCAATTGTCCGTCAGCAGCAGCATTCAGCCGTGCTTTCTGAGCCGCTGTTCGCGACAAGAGCGAATGAATGCGCTGCTCCGGGGCGCTGGCCGTCATGCGGCGATGCAGCGTCATGAGCGTCAGACGATAATCCTGAATCAGGGATTGCACCGAGTCTGTCAGATGCTCACGCATGCCGCGCAGCCCGGCAATGGTCTCGCGCCGGTCGGGCACGGCCATCTCCGCTGCATTGGAAGGCGTCGAAGCTCTTGCATCCGCCACGAAATCTGCAATGGTCGTGTCGGTTTCATGACCGACGGCGCTGATAACCGGCACGGGGCTCTCCGCGATGGCCCGGGCAACGATTTCCTCGTTGAACGCCCACAGATCCTCCATCGAGCCGCCGCCGCGTCCGGTGATGATCACATCCACCTCCGGCAAATCGCCCGCATGGCGGATCGCCGCAGCGATCTCCTCCGCAGCACCCGCCCCTTGCACCTGTACAGGCAGCAGTACCAGCGGTACGCCTGGATCGCGTCTTTCGGATACACGCCGGATGTCATGCAGCACCGCACCGGTGAGCGAGGTAACCACAGCAATCTTCCGCGGTCTCCACGGCAGAGGCTGCTTGCGGGCCGCGTCAAAGAGGCCCTCCGCCTGCAGCTTCCTTTTCAGCGCCTCAAACTGCTGGTACAGCGTGCCTACGCCATCCGGGCGCATATTCTCGCAATAGATCTGATACGTTCCGCTCTCCGCATACAGGCTGACCTGCCCGGAAACGATGACGCTCATGCCGTCCATCGGACGGATGGACTGGCGCATGGCATTTTGCCGGAACATCACCGCACTGATCCGGCAGCGGGCATCCTTGAGGGTGAAATACCAATGGCCCGATGAGTGCCGTTTGAAGTTGCTGATCTCACCGCGAAGCCTGACACTCCGCAGCGTCGGGTCAGCCGCCAGCGTCCGCCGGACATATTCGTTGAGGTCACTGACCTCAATGATCCATTCAGGCATGGGGACTTCATCCCTTCTATCATTTATTCAGTCCTGCGGAGACTTTGTCCCTTCTTCCCAAACCAATCAGCCTAACAGCTTTTCCGCCGCTTCAACGGTGTTTTCCAGCAGCATGGTAATGGTCATACGGCCCACTCCGCCAGGCACGGGGGTAATCCAGCCCGCAACCTCCTTCACCGCATCGAAATCCACGTCACCCACAACCTTGCCCTCCGCGTTTCGGTTGATACCAACGTCGATGACAACCGCGCCGGGCTTGACCATGTCGGCAGTGATGAACTTTGCCTTACCGACGGCCGCCACCAGCACGTCCGCATTGCGGGTGTGAGCAGCAAGATCCGCGGTGCGGCTGTGACACATGGTAACGGTGCAGTTCTGCTGAAGCAGGAGCATCGCCATGGGCTTGCCAACGATATTGGAGCGGCCCACAACCACAGCCTCCTTGCCGGAAAGGTCAACGCCAGTGCGGCGGATCATCTCCAGCGCACCCTTGGGGGTACAGGCGATGACGCCGTTCAGCCCGTTGAGCAGCTTGCCCGCATTCTGGATGTGGAAGCCGTCCACGTCCTTCTCCGGAACGATCACCGCCAGCGCAGCCGCTTCGTCGAGATGCTTCGGCAGGGGCAGCTGCACGAGGATGCCATGGATGGAATCGTCCGCATTCAGCGCACGGATCTGGCTTTCCAGCTCATCCTGCGTGGTGGTCTCGGGCATACGGATGGTCACGGAGTGGATGCCCACCTGCTCGCAGCCGATGCCCTTGTTGCGCACGTAGATCTGGCTGGCCGGATCCTCGCCCACGAGGATGACCGCCAGGCCGGGGTGGATTCCCTTCTCTTGAAGTCGCGCAACGCGCACCGCGATCTCGCCGCGGAGCGCCTCGGACATCACCTTGCCGTCAAGCAGCTGTGCAGACATCGTATTCTCCTCCTGTATGTCTCTTGTTGTGTTTTATTTTTCCCACGCCAGCAGTTCGCCAAGTTTCACGCGGAAACCAATGGCTTCATACATGGCACGGTCACAGGGCGCGCATCCCACAGTCATGGTCTTCACGCCGCTTTCTCTCCATGCAAAGGAAGCCAGCTCCCGGGCAATGCCCTGATGCCGTGCTTCCGGCAGAACATAGAAATCTTCAAAGCTGCCGCTGGTATCGTAGCAGAAGGTACTGAACCCGCATGTCACCGAGCAGATGGCCTCCAGCTGTCCCTGCTGTTCGCAGCCATAGAACAGAATGCGTTCATTTGCGATCGCTTCCCGCAGCTTTTCCAGCGCCTGTCCATCCGGAGCAGTCTCGCCGATCTCCTGCTTATAGCGCCGGTGAAGCACAGTCAGCTCCGGCATATCCGCAGCCATCAGCCGGCGGTATACCCTCTCCTTCACGATTCAGCACACCTCAGCTTCTGTGCGCCGATGAGCGCCACGCCCACGGCATTATCCCCGGAAAACTCCGGTCTGCCAAAGCAGACGTGCAGATTCCGGTCGCGCTTGCGGATACGCTCCGTCACCAGCTCGCGGAACAATTTGGATGACGACACTCCTCCGGCGATCAGCACCTGCCGGAGACCGGTCTTTTCCGCCGCGGCGCAGATCATCCGCGCCACGGTACGCGCCAGCAGGTCATAGACCTCCCGGGCAATATCCTCATGTGACAGCGTCCCATCCTTGATCCACCGCTGCACCTGCGTTTCTGCGCCGGAGAAGTGACAGTCCAGTCCGCCATTACGGGTTGTCATCGTCAGCCGGGCTTCACTGTGCCCCTTCACCGCCAGTGCTTCCAGATGCGGACCTGCCGGAAAAGGCAGTCCCAGCGCTACACCCGTTCGGTCAACCACCTGACCAGCATGCAGATCAAGGGTACCGCCCAGCAGCGTCAGCTCATCCCCCACAAGGGACAGCAGCTCCGTTGTGCCGCCAGAAAGGTGCACGGCCAGCAGATCACCCTCCCGTATGCCGCTTTCCACACGAGCTGCTGCGATATGTCCCCTCTGATGCGTCGTAGTAAAACAGGGAACGCCAAGCATCGCAGCAAGTCCGCGAGCCTGAGCGTCCCCTGCGTGGAACACGGGCATGTAGGAGTCCTCGTCATCGCGCGGCGTGCGGGATGCGCACACGGCGGCGATCTCCCTATCACGCACGAAGGGCGCCAGCTCCTCAAATCGTTCCGGGAGCTGGCGCACATGGATGAAAACGGCCTCGGACTGCCGCAGTCCCCGCTCGCCTTGCGGCACAGGCAGGAGCTTGCGGCAGCTTGCGAGCACCTCGCCGTCCTCCGTCACCGCAGCAACAGAGGTGGTGTAGCAGCTCGTATCGACGCCGATGACGACGCGCTTCACTGCGCCGCCTCCTTCTTGCGGAGGATGGTACCCAGCACGCCGTTGACAAACCGGCCGCTGGTAGGCTCGGAATAACGGGTTGCCAGATTGACAGCCTCATTGATCGCCACGCTGCCGGGAACATCCTCTTCGTGCAGGATTTCCCAAGCGGCAAGGCGCAGGATGGTCAGGTCAACCTTGGGCATACGGGCGACGCTCCAGCGCGGGCTTGCCTCCTGAATCGCTGCATCCAGCTCATCAATGTGATTCACAACGCCGTCCAGTACGCGGGCGATGTACGCCCTGTCAGCCTTGCCGGGCTCATGGGGCTGAACCTCCACGCCGGGAAGGCCCTCCTTACGCAGGGCCTCATAGACCATCTGCAGGGTCTCCTCGCCGCCTTCTCCACCTGCAAGGTTCTCAAAAATCATCTGCATGACCGCTGCTCGTGCGGTTGTACGCGCCATATACAGACACTCCTATCGCTTCTCTTGGGTATGTTTCACTCGTCAACAGGCGCATCATCCGCCTGCTGTGCATTGTCATCCATTTCTTCCGTCTGCGCGGCCTGTACAGGCTCCTCGCAGACTTCGGCTGTTTCTTCGGCTTCGGACACCTCTGCAGGCTCCTCTGCCGCATCCTCTGCTGCTTCTTCCCCAGCCCTCTCCGTCTGCTCTCCGGAAGCGGCTTCCATCATGAGCTCCGGCGGAGCAGGAACGATCGCGGGCTCATCTTCTGTTCCGAACAGGCGCTGATGCAGCGGACGGTCGTCATCCTCCTCGGGCATGACAGGCATTGTGGTCATCACCGGAGGTGCTGCCACAGGCGCAGCCACCACGGCAGGTGCAGCAGGCGCTGCGATCTCTGCAGCTGTTTCGACCGCAGGGGCCTCGGCATATGACTCCATCACAGGAGCAGCGGGAATCGGCGCAGTCTCCTGCACCGCATAGGGGGATGCTGCCAACGCAGGCGCGTTGTTCTCCACCATCACGCGTACCTCCTGTACATCAACGCCGGTACAGGCTGTCACATACTGACGGATCTGTTTCTGCAGCGCACCCACGGAAAGCGGAATGTTCACGCCTGCCGCCTGATCGATATTCAGCAGAATGACAATACCGTCACGGCTCTCCGCGATGGACACATCCGCCTGTGCGATTGCTTCATGCTGCTGTACACAGCTCTGCACAAGCCCCTCAATGGCACGAATTGAAATGCCTATCGGGCCGTTCTCCGTCTTCTGCATGACGAAGCCGCGCTTATCGCTTTTCCGATGCGGAAGCAGCATACACAGACAGCCTGCACCCAGTGCCAGCAGCGCCAGCGCGATTACCAGCGTCCCCAGCACTGCAAGGGGTGAACGGCTGCCAAGCAAACCGCTCAGCACTTCCGTCACAGGCACCCGGAAGAAGGCTTCCGCCAGCACACATGCGCTCAGCGTCACAAGCAGTAAGCCGGACAGCGCCGTCAGCACTCGTATGGGAATGCTCTTTTTCATGACCTTGTTACTCCTTTTTCACACAGGGAAGCAGTACGCCCCATGCATGCGGCGATCAATTCGCCTCATCCGCCTCACCGGCTTCGATGGTCTGCTCCGCCACATCCTCGGCAGCTGCTTCCTCGGCAGCTTCCGTGCCTGCCTCCAGCACTGCATTCTGCGCTCCGGCAGACAACGCGCTGTTCTCCTTCTCGAAGCTCACGCCCTGCACATGCACGTCCACCCGCACCACATGCAGACCCGTCATGGCCTCGATGGCGCGGCGCACACTTTCCTGCGCATCCTGTGCAGCTTTCTGGATGGGCTTGCCGTACTCTACGGTCACGTAGAGGTCAACGCTGGCTTCCTCCGTACCCGTCTCGACCTTCACGCCCTTTGTTACAGAGCGGTTCTTGCCCAGCAGGTTTCCGTTGGGAACATTGACCATCCCCGCAATGCCCTCGACCTCGGACGCAGCCACGCCCGCGATGATAGCCACCACCTCGTTTGCATAGGTGATGCTGCTGCCAGCCTCCATATCGGACAGATCGACGTTCAGGGGCAGGTTATCTTTCTTTGCCATGATGATGCACCTCCGAATAGGAAAATGGCCGAAAATCAACGTTTTCAGCCGAAAATCGGTTGCTTGGTATACAGGAAACCGGTCGTTCGCAGACTGGTTCGCTTCATTATATCATATATTCACCGGGTTGGCAAGTTTTCAAACGGTCATTCGCTCAAAGTGTGCAAGGATTCCGAAGCTCTCCCGGCATCAGACCATATTCATACGTATCCTGCCAAACGGGTTGATGATCGTCATCCCTTCGGAAGAAGACATTCTGCCGCAGATAGCCTTCCCGGGTGAAGCCCAGCCGCTCCAGCAACCGCCACGAAGCCGCGTTGTCGGGGTTGCACATGGCGACCACACGGCGGACGTTCCTGTTTGCAAATCCATCTGCCAGCACGGCCCGGCAAGCCTCCAGCGCATATCCTCTGCCCCAGTATGCATCGTGAAAGACATAGCCCAGCTCCCACGTTTCCCACTCGCCGGGTGCAAACCAGACATTGCCGATGACACGATTCTCCACTTTCAGCACGACAGCATGGAAATTCGGATCTGATGCGCGGCGTAGGGCTTCTTCTGCTGCCTGTGCATAGTCGAAGGGCGGATAGGGCTCATAGCGGACGACCTGCTCCCGGGAGAGATATGCGTGGAGGTCTTCGGCGTCCGACAGCACAAAGGGACGGAGCAGCAGCCGCTGTGTTTCAAGCATAATCGTCATTTCCTCCGTTCATCTTGACCCTGTAGGCCTTCTTATCCCACACGCCACGCAGGTCAGTAATCCAGATCCGGCGGCCCCGGGTGAGGCTGTCCCATTTCTCCCGCAGCTCCTCCGGGGTGACAAACGAACTCCACGCTCCCAGGAGCGTACAGCCCAGCAGCAGCACCTTCTCACCCCGGAGGAAGGCCGTCATATCGGCCAGCGCCTCCTCCCCAGCGGGATGCGAATGCGTGCTGACGCGCCCCTTCGCTTTCACGCCCAGCAGGCAGTCGCCCGTCAGACCGTCCGGCACGAATTCCAGCTCCAGCTCCGGATGCACGACGACGTGTACGCCACCCCGAGTTTGCAGGATCTTGACCGGCGTCGTCCGCGCACAGAGCAATTCAACGCTGGCATACCTGACTGCCGCGCGGTTCAGCGGCGTCAGATCGCACCTTCTGCATGGCTCTTCCAGTCCGCCGCAGCGCTTGCGGCACTCGCTTTCCGAAACCCGACGGCACAGCTTCGAGCAATCAAAGTACAGCTCCTTCCCCGGCAGCGTCACGCCGAGCTTTGCGGCATACGCCTCCGGTGTGTAGATCCCCTCCGCGTCCACCAGATGATCCCACTCAATGATCCTGTCCGGCTCCTGCTCATAGAGCCCGCGTTGGGTCATGCTGCTGTAGAATTCCCCGTCGCTCAGCCCGATGACCGTCCGGCCCTCCAGCAGCGCCGCCACGTCCTGCTGCATATCGAAAGGGTGGCTGTGGGTCTCGCCGGCCACGCCACAATAAATGCCCAGATAGGTATCGGCGGTTTCGTCGCAGGGATCGGCCAGGACGCGCAGGTGATCATGCACGACGATCCCGACGCCGTCCTCCTCCATCGTGATCGCATAGCGGTCGCCGTAGGTCGCGATCAGCCAGTCATATAGTGCCTTCCGCATCGTGTCCATTTCGCTCGTGCAGCTCTCGCAGCAGGGGCTTTCCTCCGCGTCATAGCATTCTTCGCTGCTGATCATCCGGTTCATGTGGGGGCAGTGGAACTTGGTATTCATGGGGTTCCTCCGTAAAGGCTAGCGGCGGCAGACGTTTCCGTCCACCGCCGCTTAGGGTTCCTTTTGTTGTTGGAGGCCTTTTGTTGTTGGGGGACCTTTTTGTTTTTTTGGGGGCCTTTTGTTATTGGGGGACCTTTTGTTGTTCGGGGTCCTTTTGTTGTTGGGGGACCTTTTGTTGTTCGGGGAGCCTTTTTGTTGTTTTGGGGCCTTTTGTTGTTGTATGATCCAGCGACTGATTTAGTTACAGCATCTTGTTGGCTTTTTCCTTTTGGGTTGCGCGGACTGTTTGAATGATCGGGGATCATTCAAAGGCGTCATGTTTGATGCGCCTGCG
>JAFTWV010000065.1 GCA_017465155.1 Clostridia bacterium | reverse complement strand
TGCTTCTGCTTGTGCTTGGGATTCTCGCAGATCACCATGACCTTGCCCTTGCGGCGGATGATCTTGCACTTCTCGCAGATGGGCTTCACGGACGGACGAACCTTCATGCTCTGTTACCTCCTGTTGTAGAGTCTGAGCGGGGACAGATGCCGAAACATCGCACCCGGTTTTCATTCGATGCATAGCTGATGAACAGCATCAACTATTATACACCAAACATCACAAACCGTCAAGGGGAAATCCCTTACAATTTGCGATATCAGGACTTGCTGCGCCAGGTGATCCGGCCACGATTGAGATCGTAGGGGGACAGCTCAATGGTCACCTTGTCGCCGGGGTAGATACGGATGAAATTCATGCGCATCTTGCCGGAGATGACCGCCGTCACCTGATGGCCATTGGGCAGCTCGACCTTGAACATGGCGTTCGGAAGGGCTTCAATGACCTTGCCTTCCATTTCGATGACATCGCTCTTGGACATTTTCAGTCCTCCTTTTCAGGGCTGCCCGCCTCGGGGCAATTCCCGTTCTCGTTCTCAAGGGTGGCGGATGCTTCCGCACCAGCTAACGTTTTAACGTCCAAGCCATGATCAGCCAGCGCCTTGCGCAGGTCGCTGTCCTGCAGGTGCCTGTTGGGCAGCGTGGCGCCGTCCACATTCACCATGATGGGCTTGGGGCGAAGATGCTTGACCTTCTTCTTCTTGGGATGGGCGAGCTTGCGCGTCAGGCCATCAGCCATGAGCACAAACTGCTCGTCAATCACCTGCAGGATGATAAAGTACCGTCCTGCATCGCGGCCCTGCACGGACTGTACCACACGGCCCGCTTCCATCGTCAGGCGCTCCATCATTCCTCCTCCTTCCAGACAAAGCCCGGATAGGTCAGGATTTCAGGCAGACCGCTCTCATTGATGGCGATGGTGTGCTCGTAATGGGAGCACAGGCTGCGGTCTCGGGTACGGTAGCACCACTGATCCGCATCGCAGGTCACTCGCCAGTCTCCGGCAGAGATCATCGGTTCAACAGCGATGGTCATGCCCTTGCGCAGACGCAGGCCTTTGCCAGGCGTACCGAAGTTGTATACCGGCGGATCCTCGTGCATTTCACGGCCAATACCATGACCAGTCAAATCTCGGATTACACCGCAACCATGGCTCTCTGCCCAGGACTGACATGCATAACCCACATCGCCCAGACGATTGCCTGCTACGCACTGACGCGCCGCTTTCCAGAAGCACTGTTCGGTGATTTCAATCAGAGACTGCGCCTCCGCTGAAATCTCGCCGACGCCCACCGTAAATGCGCTGTCAGCCTGCCAGCCGTCCAGCACCAGACCACAGTCAATGCTGATGATCTGTCCCTCTTTCAGAATCTGCTTCTCTGAGGGAATGCCATGCACCACCGCATCGTCAACGGATGCGCAGATACTGGCGGGATATCCTTCATAATGAAGGAAGGACGGGATGGCATGGTTTTTGCGAATCAGCTGCTCGGCATACGCATCCAGTGCAGCAGTGCTCACGCCGGGCTTTACAGCCTCACGCAGCTTCTGCAGCACTTCATAAAGAAGCGCGCCTGACTTCCGCATCTTCGCAATCTGGTCAGGATTCTTCAAACTGATCATGCTATCAGCCCTTCACGACGGCCATCACAGACTCGAAGATCGTGTCCATATCCTGCGCGCCGTCGATCACCTTCAGCAGGCCCTTCTTCTGGTAGAAATCCACCAGAGGAGCAGTCTGGCTGTGGTAGACGTTCAGGCGGTTGAGCACGGTCTCAGCCTTGTCGTCGTCACGCTGGATCAGCGCTTCGCCGCAGGACGCGCACTTCGTCTCGCCGTTCAGACGGGACACATGATAGGTCGCGCCGCAATTGAGGCACACCCGGCGGCCGGACAGACGCGCGATAAGCTCCTCGTCAGCCACGTCAAGATCAACCACAACGTCAATCTTGGCAATGCCTTCAAGGGCTTCGGCCTGCGGTACGGTGCGCGGGAAGCCATCAAGAATATAACCGTTTGCACAGTCATCCTGCGCAAGGCGGTCACGGACGATGTCGATGATGACTTCATCAGGCACCAGCT
Source organism: Clostridia bacterium (assembly GCA_017465155.1). Taxonomy (GTDB): domain Bacteria; phylum Bacillota; class Clostridia; order Christensenellales; family Aristaeellaceae; genus UBA11524. The sequence goes on along the minus strand of JAFTWV010000065.1, from coordinate 2,423 downwards.
TGCCGGCGTCGATATACTCCTTCGCCTTCAGACCGGTCGCGGTCTGCTCCTTAATGGCACGGCGGAGGATATCACCGGTGGAAATCTGCGGAATATTCAGCGCCGCACAGATGCGCTGCGCCTGCGTGCCCTTGCCCGCGCCAGGAGGGCCCAGAAAGATCACATTCATGATAATGCTCCTTCCTGTTGATTGCTATTAGCTATCTTATGACAATGCATTCATGTGTAGAACAAATGCCATGCACCGAAGAAGCGGACTTACGACGGTGCATGGCATTGTCATGATTACATGAAGCCGTTGTCCTTATCGGTCTCGATGCCGCGGATGGACATCTCACCCTGAATGGTGCGGACAGTCTCCAGAGAGACGCTCACGCCGATCAGGATGGAGGAAGCCGCAAAGGGAACCTGCAGGCTCAGACCAGACATCAGCAGCGTGGGAACAGCGGACAGCACAGCCAGGAACAGAGCCGCAAACAGGTTGAGGCGGTTCGTGGTACGCTGCAGGTACGCCTGAATGTTCTTGCCGCGCTGACCGGGGATGGTCGCACCCTGCTGGATCAGCTGCTCAGCCTGCTTCTTGGCATCAAAGGAGATGCTGGAGTAGAAGAAGGTGAAGCCGACGATCAGCAGCGCAGAGATCACCATGTACACCCAGCTGGTCTGCACCAGGTAGGTGTTGCACCAGGTGGTGAAGCCGCTGTGAGGAGCGACCAGCGCACCGATGGTGCCGGGGAAGGACAGGAAGCTGTACGCAAAGATCAGAGGCAGAACGCCCACAGAAATGACCTTCAGGGTCATGTGGGTATTCTGGCCACCGTACACGCGACGGCCCTTGACCTGCTTGGCGATCTGCAGGGGAATACGGCGCTCGCCCAGATCGATGAAGGTAACGATCACGGTGATCACGATGGTCACCAGCACCAGCACCACAGCGCCGATCAGGGCGGAGATGGTGGTCGCAGTGCGGAAGCCGCCGATGATACCGTTGAACAGGTTAGACACGATACCGGCGAAGATCAGCAGAGAGATACCGTTGCCGATACCCTTATCGGTGATACGCTCACCGATCCACATGGCCAGAGCAGAGCCGCCAGCCATGGAGACGCCGATCAGAATGTTGTTCCACAGGCCGTCCTTGGCATAGCCCATACCATTGGACAGACCAATGGCCTGGACCGCAGCCAGAGCAACGGTCACGTAGCGGGTAATGCGATTGATCTTTTCACGACCATCCTCTTCCTGCTGCAGGCGCTCCAGAGCCGGAATCGCGATGCACAGCAGCTGCATGATAATGGACGCATTGATGTAGGGCGAGATACCCATGGCCATGATGGTCATCTGGGAGAACGCGCCACCGGTCATCATGTTGACCAGATCAAGCAGAGGCAGGACAGAGGTGTCATTGCCGTACACGACAGAAGCATCAATACCGGGAGCGGGGATGCAGCTGACGAGACGGTAGATAATCAGCATAATAAAGGTGAAGACGATCTTTTTCCGCAGATCTTCGATCTTCCACAGCTTGCGAATCTTCTCAAGCATGTCAGATCACCTCGGCAGTGCCGCCAACGGCCTCAATCTTCTCCTTCGCGGAAGCGGTGAACTTAGCAGCCTTCACGGTCAGCTTCTTGGTCAGCTCACCATTGCCCAGGACCTTCAGGCCATCCTTGGAATTGTGGATCATACCCGCCTCGATCAGGAGCTCCTCGGTCACGACGGTGTCGTTATCGAAGATCTCCAGAGCCTCGACGTTGATGGTCTCATACTCGGTACCAAAGATATTGGTGAAGCCCTTCTTGGGCACACGACGGTACAGGGGCATCTGGCCGCCCTCGAAGCCGGGGCGCTTGCCGCCGCCAGAGCGGGCCTTGGCACCCTTGTGACCCTTGCCGGCGGTCTTGCCCAGACCGGAGCCAACGCCACGGCCAACGCGCTTGGCCGCAGTGGTGGAACCCTCGGCGGGATGCAGCTCGTGCAGTTTCATTCGGGGTTTCCTCCTTTACTCGTTGACTTCTTCAACCTTCACCATGTGCTTCACGGCGAAGATCTGGCCGCGGATGGCGGCGTTGTCGGGCTTGGTGACAGTCTGGCCAACCTTGCGCAGGCCCAGAGCAGCCACAGTCGCCTTATGCTTGGGCAGAGAGGCGATGGGAGACTTGATCAGAGTAACCTTCAGCATTTCTCTCTACCTCCTTAGCCCAGAATCTCTTCCACGGTCTTGCCGCGCATCTTGGCAACTTCCTCAGCGCTGCGCAGCTGACGGAGAGCCTCGATGGTCGCCTTGACCATGTTGATGGGATTGTTGGTGCCGAAGGACTTGGTGCGGATGTCCTTCACGCAAGCCAGCTCCAGCACAGCACGGGACTCGACGAAGTATATAACGCCTGTACCTTCGGGAGAGGGCAGCATCACCGACTTGG
>JAFTWV010000006.1 GCA_017465155.1 Clostridia bacterium | reverse complement strand
CTATTCCCAGACGATGGCATCCCTGCTGTGGGTGGTCATGCTGGTCGGCCGCCTGACCTGCGCGATGCTTTCCAGCAAGGTGAGCCAGAAGATCATGATGATGGTTTCTTCCATCGGCGTGGCCATCTTCTATGCGCTGATGCTCAGCAGCACCACCATGACGATGGTGACCATCTCTGTGGCAGGCCTGGGGCTGTGCATGGCCGGCATCTGCCCGATGATCTACTCCGACGCTGCCATTTTCACCAACACCTATCCCCTGGCAACCAGCCTGATCCTGGGCATTGGCTCTGCCGGTGCCATCCTGATGCCGACGATCGTTGGTTCTCTGGCAGAAGCCTATGGCTTCACCGGCGGCATGAGTGCCATCCTGGTGACCGTGGTGCTGCTGGTGGTCTTCTCTGTGCTGAATGTGGTGGTCAAGACCCGCAAGCCCGTCATTCAGTAATCAACTGCATCAAAACAGGGCAGACGGTTTCTTTCGAGCCGTCTGCCCTTTGCTGTTCATTTCTCATCTGCCATTTCATGCACAGGCATCTCAGCGGCGGTTCCGCGCACGTCCCTTGCGGAGATGCTTTTCCATCATGGCCCACAGCTCATCCGGTGAAGCGTCGCCCTGTCCATCCGGAAGGATAAATGCACGCGTGGGCGCAGCATACAGGTAAATGGCGTTCCTGCAGCGGAATGCTGCCGGGATCTTCTGCCATTCAAGATCGACCTGTTCCTCGGGCTTCAGGTCGTTGCTGATGTGCACACCGGACTTGCTGAATGTCAGCGTATACACTTTACGGGGAAGCTTCAGCTTCTTTGCCTGTCCCTTCACGCCGGAAAGGAACATCCCCACATACACCGCAGGCATGCCAAGACCGATCAGCAGCATCACAGTGCCCAGCAGCCAGTTCTGTTCCTTGCCGGCAGCCGCAAAACAGACAACTGCAAATATCAGGAAAATAGCGCCAAAGACGGCCGGTCGGATCCAATGCTTTTTCAGAACAAACGTGTCGAACATGGAAAACTCCCGCAGCGTCTTGTAATCCATGTGGACAGAAACGGTGATGACGCTCTTTTTCATGGGCATCTCCTTCTCAAGGCGTGATCTTGCACCATCTATTGTGACACAAAACCACATAAATTTCAATTGTTTATGTATGGAATATTTGGTAAAAGAGTAGACAAAACCTGCATGCCATGCTATAATGATAGAAACTAACCCGGCACGTTCATAAAACCGGGAAACTCTCTAAGGAGGAATATCTCATGAAGAAACTGCTTGCTCTCATTCTGGCCGCCATGATGCTGCTGGGCTGCACCTCTGCCCTGGCAGATCCCGTGACGTTGGTTTACTCCGAAGTAAACCCCCTGGAAGGCACCATCGTCGGTTCCATCGCCAAGTTCTTCAAGGCTAAGGTTGAAGAGCTGTCCGGCGGCGAAATCATCATCGACATCCAGGGTTCTGGCGTTCTGGGCACCGAAGCTCAGATCCTCGACGGCATCATGATGGATGCCGGCACCGTTGACATCAGCCGTATCTCCGCTTTCGCTCTGACCAGCTATGGCTGCAACAAGGCGAAGCTGCTGTCCATCCCCTACACCTTCGTGGGCCGCGAGCACTTCTGGAACTTCGCCAACAGCGAGCTGGCTGCTGAGTTCCTGAACGAGCCCCAGACCATCGGCCTGCCCCTGCGCGGCATCTGCTACGGCGAGGAAGGCTTCCGTCATTTCTTCATCAAGGATGGCGTGGAAGTGAAGGGCCTGGAAGACCTGAAGGGCCTGAAGATCCGCGTTTCCGAAGACCCCGTCATGACCGGCATGGTCAAGGGCCTGGGCGCTCAGCCCACCACCGTTCCCTTCACCGAGCTGTACAGCGCGCTGCAGTCTGGCGTCGTTGATGCTGCTGAGCAGCCCATCGCCAACTACAAGTCCAACGCGTTCCCCGAGGTCGCCAATACCCTGGTTTTGGACGGCCACACCCTGGGCGCCATCCAGATCGTCATCACCGACATGGGTTGGGAGAAGCTGAACGAGCAGCAGCAGGCCTGGATCATGGAAGCTGCGAAGCTGACCCAGGAGTACAACGCCCAGATCGTTCAGGCTGCTGAGGACGACGTCCTGGCTGCTCTGAAGGCTGAAGGCTGCACCATCGTGGACATCACCGACAAGGCTCCCTGGGTTGCTGCCTGCAAGGACGTTATCGAGGCGAACACTGCTGACCAGGCTGAACTGTACGCCACTCTGGTGGGCCTGCAGTAAGGTTTGCCATCAGCTTCCTGCCTTTCCGGCATGAAGAAGTAAAGCGTGAACTCCATTGGGAGCACAGGGATTTCTCCCTGTGCTCTCTTTTCACACAACACTGATGATGGGAGGAAGAACATGCTGAAGATCTTTCATGTTCTTGACAAGATCAAGCCAGTATATGACATCGTTGAGAAAATCATGATGGTCATCTGCAAGCTGCTCTTGATCGCCGATATTCTGGTCACCTGCTATATCGTTATCGGCCGCTATATCAGCTTCATTGATCCGCCGGTCTGGGGCGAGCAGGTGGTGCTGACGCTGATGGTGTACATGGCTGTGCTCTCTGCCACTATCGCCATCCGCAACAATGCGCACATCCGTATGACCTGCTTTGATCCCTACCTGCCCAAGACCCTGATCCGGATTCTGGACATCGTAAGCGTTCTGCTGGTCATGCTGCTGGGCTATGTCATGCTGGTTTACGGTTGGGATTCCGCATATAAAATGCTGATCCGCAACACCAAGTACGACTCCCTGCCCTGGCTGAGCCGCTTCTGGATGTATTTCCCCGTGCCCGTTGCCGGTGCCGGCATGATCATCTTTGAGCTCGAGCAGCTTTATCAGCATATTAGAGCGTTCTTCATCAAAGACGAAAAGGAGGTTGCCGCATAATGGATGCCAATACCATTGCTATTCTCATTCTTCTTGGCAGCTTCTTTGTCATGATTCTCATGCGCGTGCCGATTGCTTACGCGGTTGGCCTCTCCACTGTGTTCTGCCTGATGTACATGGGCAAGCCCCTCACGACCATTCCTCAGCAGCTGGTTAAGGGCATGTGGTCCTTCAGCCTGATGGCCGTACCATTCTTCATAACAATGGGCTCGCTGATGGGCTCCGGCGGCATCAGCGAGAAGCTGGTTGCACTGGCCAACTCCGCGGTCGGCTGGATGCGCGGCGGCCTGGGCATGGTCAACGTTGTGGACAGCTACTTCTTCGGCGGCATCTCCGGTTCCGCTGCGGCTGACACTGCGTCCCTGGGCTCCATTCTGATCCCCATGATGGTCGATCAGGGCTACGACGATGACTTCTCCACCGCCCTGACCATCGCCTCCTCCGTGGAAGGCATCCTGGTTCCCCCGAGCCACAATATGGTGCTTTATGCTACCGCTGCCGGCGGCATCAGCGTGGGCAGCCTGTTCATGGCTGGCTACCTGCCCGGCGCCGTGCTGGCCCTGTCTCTCGCCGTTGGCACCTACATCATCTCCATCAAGCGCAACTATCCCAAGGGCGAAAAGTTCAGCATCATCGGTCTGCTGAAGCAGTTGTGGCGCTCCATCTGGGCGCTGGCCTGCATCCTGATCGTGGTCGTGGGCGTGGTCATGGGTCTGTTCACCGCCACCGAGTCCGCTGCCATCGCGGTTATCTACTCGCTGTTCGTGTCCGTGTATGTGTACAAGGGCCTGAACTGGAAGGGCGTGTGGAATGCGCTGAACGAGTGCGTCAACACCCTCGCCATCGTGCTGATCCTGATCGCCACCTCTACGGGCTTCGGCTACTGCCTGACCCTGCTGCACGTGCCGGATCTGGCTGCGAAGGCCATCATGAGCGTCAGCGATAATCCTGTTGTGATCGCGCTGCTGATCAACCTGATCCTGCTGGTTCTGGGCATGGTCATGGATATGGCGCCCATCATCCTGATCTCCACGCCCATCCTGCTGCCCATCGCCACCTCGATTGGCATCAGCCCCATCACTTACGGCATCATGCTGATGCTCAACTGCGGCATCGGCCTGCTGACGCCCCCCGTCGGCTCGGTGCTGTTCATCGGTTCTGCTGTGGCGAAGGTACCCATGGAGCGGGTTGTCAAGGCCATGCTGCCCTTCTACCTGTGCATGATCGCGGCTCTGCTGCTGATCACCTTCATCCCGCAGATCACGCTGTTCCTGCCCAGCCTGTTTATGTAAGTAGACGACGTCCGCAGGACGCAAGACGACAAGCAAAGAGGAGCTATGCCTGGTCAACGGGCATAGCTCCTTGTTTATGTGTATCTCTGCCTGGTCAGATGAAATCCTTGCGCATCGGCGTAAAGATATCCAGCAGGACGCCCTGCTCGAGGCAGGTTGTTCCGTGGGGCAGCGAGGCGGGAACGACGATGGAGTCGCCGGGCCCCAGGATCACGCTCTCCTCCTCAACGCTATAGCTGAAACGGCCGGACAGCACATAGGTGCACTGCGTATGGGGATGGGTATGAACTGCACCGACGGCGCCCGCCTGAAAGGCGACCTCCACTGTCATCAGTTCCTCATTGTACGACAGAACGCGGCGCTGGACGCCGCCGCCCAAATCCTGAAAGGGGATTTCCTGATTTCGTGCCACATGGCCTTTCATGATGTACAGCCTCCTTTGATTGAGATTGATAACTTGTGGGGGGAGTCAGGTGCAGTCGCGGCGGGAGAATTGGGCAACGCACTCGGATTAGCTTTTCCCGGACCGCTGCAATAATATAGGCGTTCTTGTTGCTCTTTTCTGCCGCGATTGCCTTATCCATAAGGCTATTTATACATTAAGCCTGGCATGGGGATGGGGAAAGTTCACGGAAAAAAAGAGATTCTTCACGGAAAGTTAGGGAAAAAGGGTTGCAAAAAGAGCATAGAGGACTTCTAATTGAAGTTGCTGAGACAACAAAAAGGAAGTCGAACTATGCTCCAAGAACAGGATATCGGAATACAGATCAAATGTCAACAGT
>JAFTWV010000064.1 GCA_017465155.1 Clostridia bacterium | reverse complement strand
AAGCGGGCATTTTTCACTGTCAGCCAAGGCTGACGGCCGTGAAAAATGTAAGGAATGGTTTCGGCTGAAGCCGAAACCGCCCCGCCCGACCGGCAAAGCCGGTCGATACGATTTCAGTCTGCCGACGGCGAATGCGTGAACCAACTTTTTCGACATGCAAAACATCCGGCGAAGCTTATGTGCCTCGCCGGATGTTTTTTGTACCCATCAGTCTGTGATCTTCCCCATTTCCCGCAGCATGTCCTCAACGATTTCGATGACCTCGTATACCATGGCGTCGCAGTGGGGCTTACGCTCGCCGCCGCGCTCTGCATTCAGACGCAGGAGGGTCACGCAGTCAAGGCCGTCGGGATGGGAGGCACGAAGACGCTTGTAGAAGGATGCGGTGGAAACGGGATCCTCAACGCCGTAAAGGCCCAGAACGACCAGACCGCCTGCGATCGCGCCGCAGAGCGCGCCGCCCTTCATGCCCCGGCCGAAATTCGCGCCGAAGCGCATCACCGTATCCTCGTCCATCCCCAGCGTCTCAGCGAAGGGCAGGATGACGGACTGGCCGCAGTTGTAGTGGGGGGTGACAATGGCGCGAAGCTCCTTCGCGCGGTCAAGGATTTTGCTCATGGTGGTGCTCCTTTCATGTGTGGGAGGGCTGTTTGCCCCGATTTTGCGGGGGGATGCATCGTGTCAGATGCCGAACTGGGCATTGTACAGTTCGGCGTAGAAGCCGTTGTGCTTCAGCAGCGCGTCGTGACTGCCCTGCTCGATGATATGGCCGTCGCGCATGACGAGGATGACATCGGCCTCACGGATGGTGGACAGACGGTGCGCGACGATGAAGGAGGTGCGGCCTTGCATCATGTTGGCAAAGGCGGACTGGATGTGCAGCTCTGTGCGGGTATCAATGGAGGAGGTCGCTTCATCCAGTATCAGCATCGGCGGGAGGGCCAGCATCACGCGGGCGATGCACAGCAGCTGCTTTTGTCCCTGCGATATGTTGCCGCCGTTTTCGGTGATGATGGTATCATAGCCGTCGGGCATACGGCGGATGAAGGAATGGGCATGGGCGGCCTTGGCGGCGGCAATGACCTCGTCAAGGGTCGCGTCAGGGCGGCCGTAGGCGATGTTTTCGCGGATGGTGCCTGCTTTGAGCCACGTATCCTGCAGCACCATGCCGATGTTGCGGCGCAGGGCATGCCGCTTGATGTCGCGTACGTCCGTGCCGTCCACGCGGATGGAGCCTTCGTTCACATCGTAGAAGCGCATGAGCAGGTTAATCAGCGTGGTTTTTCCACAGCCAGTGGGGCCGACGATGGCGATGCGCTGGCCGGGAGTTACATCGAGGGAGAAGCCCTCAATCAGCGGACGATCCGGCACATACCGGAAGGAGACGTCCGAAAGAGAGACATGCCCCTGTGCGGCAAGGTCAGCGGCGTCGGGCGCGTCGGGCGTGCGATCCTTTTCATCCAGCAGCGTGAAGATGCGGCGCACGCAGGCAAGGGCGTTTTGGAGCTCTGTCACCACGCCGCTGATCTCATTGAAGGGCTTGGCGTACTGGCTTGCGTAGGACAGGAAGATGCTCATGGCGCCTACGGTCATGGCGGGATGATCGCCGATGGCCATCAGGGCACATACAAGGGCGACGGCGGCGTAGATAATGTTGTTGACAAGGCGGGTGGAGGGGTTGACCAGTGAGGAGAAGAAGGTTGCCTTCAGGCTGACGGAGCCGAGGCGGTCGTTCACGGCGTCGAACTCGGCAAGGCATTGCGTCTCGCGTCCAAAGGACTGCACCACCTTTTGGCCCTCGATCAGCTCGTTGATCATGGCGGTCTGTTCGCCGCGGACCTTGGCCTGTTCGGTGAAGTAGCGGTGGGTACGCTTGGCGATGAAGCTGGCCACGAACAGCGACAGCGGCGTCAGCACCACCACCAGCAGTGCGATGGACAGGTTCAGGAACAGCATGATGACAAGCGTACCGGCGATCATCACCACACCCGTGAACAGCTGCGTGAAGCCCATCAGCAGTCCGTCGGAGAACGCATCCACATCAGCGATGACACGGCTGACGAGGTCGCCGGAGGGGTGCTGGTCAAGATAGGAAAGGGGCAGGCGTTGAAGCTTGCGGGAGGTCTCATTCCGCAGATCCCGGGAGACACAATAGGCGATACGATTGTTGCTCGTTGCAAGCAGCTGCTGGGCGGCGGCGGCAAGCGCTGTCACTCCCGCGATGTACAGCGCATACCTGACAACTCCGGCGAAGTCCACCATCCCCGGCCCGAGCATGTAATCAATCGCGCGGCCGCAGAAGATGGGGATCAGCAGCGATGCGGCGGCGCTGACTGTCGCGCAGGCAAGGCTCAGCAGCACATGGCGGCGGTAGGGGAGGACATAGGTCAGCACCCGCCGGAGCGTCTGCAGGTTCAGGGCGGCTTTGGGCTTGTTCATGCCTGCTCCACCTCCTTGCGCTGGAATTGGCTCTCGTGGATCTCGCGGTAGACATCGCAGCTGGCCAGCAGCTCGTCGTGTGTGCCGATGCCAGCCAGCTCGCCATCCTCAAGGACGAGGATCTGATCTGCATGACGGATGGAGGAGGTACGCTGGCTGACGATGAAGGTGGTGGTCGTATCCGGCAGGGCCCGCAGCGCCTTGCGCAGGGCAGCGTCGGTGGCATAATCCAGGGCAGAGGCGCTGTCGTCCAGAATGAGGATGTCCGGCTTGGATACCAGCGCGCGGGCGATGGTCAAACGCTGCTTCTGGCCGCCGGAGAGGTTGCGTCCGCCTTGTTCGACGGGGTCATCCAGCTGACCGGGCTTTTGCCGGACGAAGTCGGCGGCCTGCGCGGTTTCCAGCGCTGACCAGAGCTCCTCATCGGTGGCGTTGGCATCGCCGTAGAGAAGGTTGGAGCGGATCGTTCCCTTGAACAGCTGCGCGCGCTGCATCACCACGGCCACGCGGTCGCGGAGTTCATCATGGGACCAGGCAGAAACGGGACGCCCCATCAGGGTTACGCTGCCGCGGGTTGCGTCATAGAAGCGGGGAATCAGGCTTACCAGCGTCGATTTGCCTGAGCCTGTGCCGCCGATTACGCCGATGGTCTGCCCCTGAAGCGCACAGAAGGAGATATCGGTGATGCTCTCGTCGCCCGCGCCCTGATAGGTCAGGGAAACATGGTCGAAGCATACGGCTTGCCGGGGCGAAGCGGCGCAGGGAGAATTGCCGGGGGCGGGCGCGTCGGGGTAGGTCATGGAGCTGGGGGTATCCAGCACCTGTCCCACGCGTCCCAGACTGGCAACGGCACGGGTCAGCAGCACAATCAGGTTTGCCAGCTTCACCAGCTCTACAAGGATCTGGCTCATGTAGTTCACCAATGCCACCACATCGCCCGAAAGCAGCAATCTGCCGTCAACCTTCTGTGCGCCCACGTACAGGATGGCAATGGTCGCGATGTTTACGACCGCGTAGGTGAGAGGATTCATCAGCGCAGCGATGCGTCCGACCTTCAGCTGAGCGTCGGTCAGCGCGCCGTTTGCTGCGGCAAAGCGTTCTGCCTCGGCCTCCTCGCGCTGGAAGGCACGCACCACGCGCACGCCGGTGAGGTTCTCGCGGGTGGCGGCGGTGACTGCATCCAGCCGCTGCTGGACATGCTTATACATGGGGGAGGTCAGACGCATTACGCCGAAGACGATCAGCGCCAGCACCGGGATGGCCAGCACGAAGATGGAAGCGGCGCCCCAGTCGATGGTGAAAGCCATGATCATTGCGCCGATGACGATGAAGGGGCTGCGCAGAAACAGGCGCAGGAACATGTTTACACCATTCTGAACCTGTGCAACGTCGGAGGTCATGCGGGTGATGAGGGTGCTTGCGCCGATGGAATCCAGCTCGGTGAAGGAGAGAGTCTGGATATGCTGCATCAGCTGGTGGCGCAGTCCAGTGGCCGTGCCGATCGCAGCCCGCGCGGCGAAATACTGCGCAGTGAAGGAGCAAACAAGGCCTGTCAGCGCCATCAGAGCCAGCAGCAGGCAGTTCCTGATGATGAACGCCGCATCGCCGCTGCCGATGCCCGCGTTGATGATTCGCGCCACCACGAGGGGGACCAGCAGGTCAAAGGTGGCCTCCAGCATCTTGAACAGGGGCGCAAGAATGCTCTGGGTCCGGTATTTTTTCAGGTAAGGCATCAGGTGCTTCAAGGGACGTATCCTCCTGAATGGTTTGTACAATATGAGTATACAGCAAAATCCGCCTTTTGAAAAGCCGGGACGCAGGAAAATGAGGCGGACTTGACGGAACGGGAGCGTGGGGATACAATGAATGCGAAGCATACAAGGAGCATGATGATGAAGCAGTTTATTCGGTATGTATCGCAGAATGTGCTGGGGATGATCGGCGTATCGGCCTATATTCTGGCGGATACGTTCTTCATTTCCTGGGCGGAAGGCGCCAGCGGGATTGCCGCGCTGAATCTGGTGCTGCCGGTATATGCGCTGATCTACGCCATCGGCGCGATGATCGGCGTGGGCTCGGCAACGCGCTTTGCCATCGAGCGGGCGGCAAAAGGCCGGGCGGCGCAGCGGTATTTCAGCAATGCACTGTGGTGGATCATGATCGCGTCGCTGCCCTTCATGCTGCTGGGGGCGCTGGCGCCGGACGGAATGCTGTATCTGCTGGGCGGCGATGACGAGATTGTGCGGTCAGGAACGGACTATGCGCGGATATTCCTGCTGTTCACGCCCTTCTTTATGGGCAATCAGGTCATTCCGCCCTTTGTGCGCAACGACGGCGACCCGACTCTTGCGATGATCGCGACGCTGGCCTCCAGCGCGTTCAACATCGTGATGGACTATGTGCTGATGTTCCCGTTGGGGATGGGCATGGCGGGCGCAGCGCTGGCGACAGCGGTATCGCCGGTGGTGGGGATGCTGATCTGCTCGGTGCATTTCATGCGGAAGCGCAATACGGTGCGGCTGTGCCATACCGTCCCGGATGTACGTCTGCTGCTGCGCGCCTGTCAGGTGGGCGTGGCGGCCTTCGTGGGCGAGATGTCCTCGGGGGTAACGACCTTTGTGTTCAATTTCCTGATCCTTGGCCTGACGGGCAGCGTGGGGGTTGCGGCTTACGGTGTGGTGGCGAATACCGCGCTGGTGGCGACGTCCGTGTTTACCGGCATTTCGCAGGGCGCGCAGCCCTTGCTGAGCGACGCCTATGGCCGGGGAGAAAGCCGCAGCGTGCGGCAGGTGCTGCGGTGGAGCATCGGGACGGCAATGACGCTGGCGGCGCTTGTGGTTCTGGCCGCCGTGACCCTCGCGGAGCCCATTGCGGCAGCCTTCAACAGCGAGGGAGACGCAGTGATGGGCACATTGGCTGTACAGGGGATGCGCCTGTATTTCATTGGTTACCTGTTTGCAGGCTTCAACATCGTCGGAACAGGCTGCCTGAGTGCAGTTGCGTCGGCGCGCTGGGCAATGGTCACCTCGCTTCTGCGGGGTCTTGCGGCCATTACGGGATGCGCCATTATGCTGGCGGCGCTCTTTGGCATGACAGGCGTGTGGCTGGCATTTGCAGCAGCAGAGGCGCTGACCGCGGCAGTCATGGTATATGCAATCCGTACATCAATGGGCCGCAGGCATGGATGACGCGGGAAACTTTGCAGAAATACGCAGATGCAGACGGCAGGGGGGATGACCGTGCGTGACTTTATTTTTCTGATCGGGCCCAGCGGCGTGGGAAAATCGACGCTGGCCCGGGGATTGTTCGGGCATTATCAGGGTGCGCTGGCGGAAATGAACCTCGTGCCGGAATTTGGCGTCCCGGAAGGTGTTGATCCCGGCTTGTTCGAGGAACGGGTCTGCTGGCACTGCTGCGTGGCGCAGCTGAAGGAGTTTCATGCGCAGGGCGTGCGGAATGTGATCAGCGGTGACTTTGATGATTTGCGGACGGCGGATATTCCGCAGGTCTTCTACGGGTATGATTACATCACCCTCAAGCTGGTCTGCAGCAACCGGGAGGAGCACCGACAGAGGATGCTGAACCGCGGCGAAGGGCTGATTGATCTGGAGCTGCTGGAGCACACGGCAGACAAGGTATCGGCCCGGCAAAACCTGCCCAACGAGTTTACCATTGATACGGCAGGCAAAACGGCGCAGGAGGTGCTGCAGGAGGCCATCCGGCTGATTGATACCGCGCAGACCCTTCGTACATACGACTATACGAAGCCGCCCCGGGAGCTGTTCTACTCATGGGTCATCTCCAATGGGCTGCGATGAGGAGGAAAGAGCATGTTCGGCAAAAAGAAGAAGCAGGAGCATACCTTTGACCGCGGGACGCTCGAGCCCGTCATCCGCTGCAGCATCTGCACAGGCGAGAAGGAAGCGGGCTTCCGTGACCGGCGTACCGGGGAATTCCGCGGCGTTCAGCTCATTCACACGGATCGCGAGCTGGCGGAATTCTGCCGGGAATGGGGGATTGAGGACATCAGGACGATCTACTGACAGGTCAAGGGAGGAAATCCCCTGCAGCGTCCCTGGCTGTCGGAGTCCTTCGTTTCCCTGACTTTTCGCGAAGAGCCAAAAGATTGCGGCCACCCCGGAATCCCTTGAAAAACAGGGCTTCCGGGGTGGTCTGTGTTATTTCTGTCCAGCGGCTTTTGCAGACGTCTGGACATGCGATACAGCATCCCGGGACTGCTTGCGGTAGTGACTCGGCGCCATCTGAAAATGCTTTTTGAATACCGTATTGAAATTTCGGATGGTTGAGAATCCGGAAAGAGAAGCGACTTCTGTCAGCGGGAGAGAGGTGCTGTGAAGAAGCCGCGCTGCATCTTCAACCCGGAAGACATTGATATATTCGGAAAAGCTGCGGCCCAGATACTTCTTGAAATAAGAGGAAAGATAGTTATAGCTGTAACCAAGGTGCAGGGCGAGCTGAGCGAGTGAAATAGCCTCCCGGTAGTGCTCCTGAATAAAGGACAGGATCCTGGTCATGAGCGCTGCGTCAATAGGGTGGGAGGCATGACGGAAGCCGTTTTGCTCCAGCGCGGCGCAGCGGCGGTACAGCATGGCCTTTCTGCCATAGATCAGCTCGGAACGGGCGAGGACGTCCAGCTCGTCCGGAGGATAGGGGGAAACGGGTTGAACCGGCTCCTGTGTTTTGGCTGCTTCGGAAAAATCGGGGATGAAATCCGTGGAGAAGATGGCGATGGTGATTTTGCTTGTTACAGGCGTACGGAAGGAGTGAATCTGAAAGGGGAGGATCATGGCACAGTATCCTGCGGGGACGGGATGGATCTGTCCATGGATCTCCGCTTCCAGCATGCCCTGTTCCACGTACACGATTTCAAAGCTTTTCTGACAGTGGAGGATGCATTTGAAGTCTTCGTAGTGAAGAAGGGTGAAGTAATTGCTGCCGCTGTGCTTATCTTCGAAGAGCATAAGATCACCTTAACTTTTTTCCATAATTGTAGAGGATATTGCTTGAAAAAGCAAGGGCCTGCGTGGTTCAATAAAAGAGAAAAGTTCCATTTTTTACTCCTGTGAACCGCGATGATAACGGAGGTAAGGACGATGAACCTGAAGGAGACCAGCGCCAAGGAATTTCCCCAGTTCGAAGTGGGCGACGGAAGCAACGGCGCGGCTGCCGGCAATGGCTTTGACCGGTACGATGCTGTCAATAACCGCCCCGGCCGGATCGCAATGTACGAAACCACGGACAGCGGCGTGATGATCTGTGCATCCGCCACTGCCAAGAAGAGCAGCCTTTCCTGGACGCACGAGACGTCTCTGCAGCTGCTCAAGCCCGTAGAGCCTACGGTGGATCCTCTGTATCTCCATGTAGATGTGTGGAGCGACAGCATCTTCCGTGTACGCTGCTCAGATAAAAAGGATCCTGCGGATCCCTTTGCCGGCATCCCGGAGGAAGGACGCATGCTGATCGGCAAGCCGGAGAAGACTGCGGTTGAGGTCATTGATACTGCTGATTGCATTCAGCTGAAGACGGCGGCCATGACAGTCTCCATCAGCAAGGAGACTACCCGCATTACGGCCTGCGACAGCACGGGCAGGGAGTTTTTTGCCCAGCGGAAGAACGATTTCCGTACGGCAGATGTGTTTGATCTTGCGGTGAGTACCTGCAATGGCGAAAAGAACGCCTTCGAGGCCATTGAGCTGGAGAATGACGAGGTCATCTACGGTCTGGGCGAGCGGTTCGACAGCATTGTCCGAAATGGCCGCTGGGTGGATTTCCATAATAAGGACGCTGTGGGTACCACGAGCCGCCGCACGTATGTAAACATTCCCTTTTACATGTCCACCAAGGGCTACGGTCTGTTCCTGAACAGCGGCGCGGCGACTCAGTGGGATGTGGCTACCAGTGATCTGGGAGCCCTGTACTTCTCTGTTGCGGATGATCGTATGGACTATTTCGTCATTGCCGGTCCTGCGCCCAAGGATATCCTGCGCCGTTACTGCACCCTGACCGGATTTGCCAAGCTGCCGCCGCTGTGGAGCTTTGGCCTGTGGATGAGCCGCAACAGCTACACCTCCTGGGACGTGGTGGATGATATTGCCGCGAAGGTGCGAGAGCATGATATTCCCTGTGATGTGCTGCACCTGGATACGGCCTGGTTCCGTAAGGACTGGGACTGCGACCTGAAGTTCTCCGAGGAGCGATTCCCCCATCCCAGGGAGCATATGCAAAAGCTGAAGGAGGACGGCTTCAGGGTATCCCTGTGGCAGTACAACTTTATCCCGCCGAACGAGGGGAATACACACTTCGAGGAAGCTGTGCAAAATGGTTATCTGGCCAGGAACAAGGAGGGCAAGCCCTATCAGCTGCCGGATTCCTGCAAGGGCAGCTGGGTGAAGGATGTGATTGTGGACTTCTCCAACCCTGAAGCCCGCAAGTGGTACGGTGATAAGATCTACGACCTGATCAGCATGGGCGCCGGCGCCATCAAGTCAGACTTTGGCGAGGGGATTCCCGAGGAGGCCGTTTACCACAGCATCGAGGGCAAGCACTTCCACAACACCTATTCGCTGCTGTATAATGCAGTGATTGCCGAGGCTACCGAACGAGCCAGCGGCGAGCATATTGTATGGGCCCGCAGCGGAACAGCGGGAAGTCAGCGCTATCCCCTGCACTGGGGCGGCGACAGTCAGTGCACCTTCGAGGCGCTGGCAGGTACGCTGCGAGGCGCATTGTCTGCCGGCATGAGCGGTATTCCGTTCTTCTCCCATGATATTGGCGGCTTCCTTGGCCTGCCGTCGGATGAACTGTATGTCCGTTGGGCGCAGCTGGGCCTGTTCTCTTCTCATTCCCGCTGTCATGGCGCAGGCGATCATACCCATCGCGAGCCTTGGACCTTCTCTGCGGAGGCATGTGAGATTTTCCGTTTTTATGACAAGCTCCGCTATTCCCTGATGCCCTATATCTATGCGGAAGCAGAAAAGTGCACCCAAACGGGTCTGCCCATGATGCGCGCCATGTATCTGGAGTATCCCGGGGACATCAATGTGCAGCACATTGACGACCAGTACATGTTTGGCGACAGCCTGCTTATCGCGCCGGTTCTCAAGCCTCTGAGCAAAACCAATCAGCGCCGGGTTTATCTGCCCAGAGGGGTGTGGTTCGATTATTTCACCCGTGAGCGGATCGAATCCAGCGGTATGTGGATCCAGCGCGAGGTGGATTTGATGACCATGCCCATCTATGTCAAGGAGAATACGACGCTGCGCTACTGTGCCTGCGACCGTACGCTGCAGGAGGGTATGGGCGAGATCATCAGGGAGGAGTATTGGGGATAATGCTGCAGGTGCTGCAAGCCATACGTATTTGAATATACGCTGTTTCCGACATACAAAGGCCGTGCTTCCCCCGTGGGCTGCACGGCCTTTGCGGTGTTTTGCGCACAAGCATCAGGCTGCGGCTTCTGCATGCTGTGAGCAGCACTTTTTTTCCCCGGATAAACAAAACGGAAACATCCCTGTGTTATACTGAAGGAGTAATAATTGGAATAGGAGCAGCTGCCATGTTCAAGATCCTTGTGGTAGAAGACGATAAAGACCTGAACCGTACGGTATGTACATTCCTGAACCGGTCGGGCTACGAGGCTTCCGGGTGTCTGAACGCTGCCGACGCCTACGACGCCATGTACGAAACCGTGTTTGACCTGATTGTGTCAGACATCATGATGCCTAGAATCGACGGCTTTGAATTTGCCGGAAATGTCCGGGCGATCAATGAGAACATCCCGATCCTGTTTATGACGGCAAAGGATGATATCGCCTCCAAGCAGCGAGGCTTCCGCATCGGTGTGGATGACTATATGGTCAAGCCCATCGACCTGGATGAGCTGTTTCTGCGCATCGGAGCGCTGCTGCGCAGGGCGAAAATCGCTTCCAGCCGCAAGCTGGAGGTCGGCCGCTTTGTGATGGATGCGGATGAGTTCTCAGCCGCGCTGGATGGTACGGAGATCAACCTGACCAAGCGGGAATTCAACATCCTCTACAAGCTCCTGTCCTATCCGAAGAAGACCTTCACCCGTCAGCAGCTGATGGACGAATTCTGGGATGCGGATTCTGACACCGCGCCACGTGCAGTGGATGTTTACATGACAAAGCTGCGCAGCAAGCTGGCAGATTGCGAGGACTTCGAGCTGAAAACAGTGCATGGACTGGGCTACAAGGCGGTGCTGAAATGAAGCGGTTTTTCCGAGGGCTGGGGCACTATCTGGTTTTTTTCCTGATGGTGGCGTTTCTGGTGACCTGCTGCATCCTGCTGTTTACCAGCGCGCTGATGGAATCGCTGGGGATTGTGCTCACGGGTGAGAATCTGGAGACGGCGGCGAAACTGACTTTCGGCAATGTGATCCTGCTGAGCATGCTGTTTACGCTCTTTGACGAAATGCGGCGCAAGCTGACAGTGGAACGCACGGCCCGCCGCATTGCTGAAGCGGCAAAGCGCATTGTCGCAGGGGATTTCACGGCCCGTGTGGAGCGCCCCAGCCGCTTTACCAATGACGAGCACTTCTTTGAAATCATTGATTGCTTCAACCAGATGGCGGCGGAGCTTTCCGGCGTGGAGACATTACGCACGGACTTTATCTCCAACGTATCCCATGAGATGAAAACGCCTCTGGCGGTCATACAGAATTATGGCACGCTCCTGCAGGAGCCGGGACTGATGGATGACAAACGCATCGAATATGCCCGGGGTGTTGCCGACAGCGCCCGCCGTCTGGCTGACATGGTGACCAATATTCTCAAGCTGAACCGGCTGGAGAACCAACAGATCTTTCCCCGGACGGAGAAGTATGATCTGGGAGAGCAGCTGTGCGAGGCGCTCCTGCAGTACGAGAATGTGTGGGAACGGGATGAAATCATGATTGAAACGGACATCGCCGAGGAGGTGCTGGTCGATGCGGATCGGGAGCTGCTCTGGCTGGTGTGGAATAATCTGCTGTCCAATGCCTTCAAGTTTACACCTGCCGGCGGGATGGTCAGATTATGTCTGACCGCCGAGGAAAATCATGCTGTGGTGACGGTGCAGGACACCGGCTGCGGCATGTCTGCACAGACGGGTGCGCACATCTTTGAGAAGTTTTATCAGGGCGATACCTCTCATGCGACACGGGGCAATGGACTGGGCCTCGCGCTGGTCAAACGGGTGGTGGATATCATTCACGGTGAAATCAGCGTGGAGAGCGAGCTGGGCATTGGTTCGGCCTTCACGGTGAGGATCAGGAGGGCTGGATGAACTGGAGAAAGCTTGCCCGATGGTTTCTGTACCCGCATCCGGCTGTGTCAGGAACGCTGCTGCCGCTGGCGCTGATCATGATGCTTTGCAGTGCAGGAAGTCTTGGCTCGGAGCATCCGCTGACGATCACGTCCTACGCGCTGTCCTTTTACGGGCTGGTGCTTGTTTGCCTGCGTATACCGGATATGCTCCGGGCCGTGCAGCGCTTCCGGCAGGAAAACCGGTATTATCTCCGTTATCGCAGCGATGTGCAGCTGCGCATCAATCTGTCGCTGTATGGCGCGTGCGGGTTCAATGGGGTGTACGCAGTGTTTCAGCTGTGTTTGGGCTTGTGGCATCATTCAGCGTGGTTCTATGCCATGGCGGGATATTATCTGCTGCTGGCGCTGATGCGGCTGACGCTGGTCCGCCACACCCGCAGCCATACGCCCGGCGAGGATACCGCGCTGGAGTGGCGCAAATACCGCTTCTGCGGCATGCTGCTGATGGTGATGAATCTTGCGCTGACGATTTTCACGCTGTACTTTGTCTACCGCATCCGGACCTTTCTGCATCATGAGATTACCACCATTGCGATGGCGGCGTATACCTTTGCAGCGCTGACGCTGGCGATTGTCAATGCGGTGCGCTACAAGAGATACGGCAGTCCGGCCTATTCTGCGGCGAAGGCCATTTCGCTGGCATCCGCGCTGGTGTCCTTGCTTACGCTGGAAAATGCCATGTTCACCGCCTTTGGGCAGGAGAACAGCGAGCTGTTCCGGCAGATCATGCTGGGTGCAACCGGCATGGCGGTTATCCTCGGCGTGCAGGGCATCGCGCTGTACATGATCATCAATGCCTGCAGAAAGCTGCGAAGCTACAAAACATAAGCATTTTGCCGGCGCCTATGCAACGATTACCTGCTATGCGCAGGATATACACTGAGAACGAAGAGGTCGAACAATATGGAAAACAAGCAGGGGAAGTCCTTCCGGTATACCTATTCTGCGGAGGAACAGGCACGGATCAGGGCGATCCGGAGCAAATACATGCCCAGGGAGGAAAGCAAGCTGGAGCAGCTGCAACGGCTGGACGCCTCGGCAACACAGAAGGCCACGATGTATGCGATCATCGTGGGCGTGACAGGTGCGCTCATTCTGGGTACCGGCATGTGCTGCTGCATGGTCTGGGCCGGCGGATGGTTTGTGCCGGGCATTGTGATCGGGCTGATCGGCATGGCAGTGGTCGGCGCGGCATATCCGCTGTACAGCCGTGTGCTGACGAAGGAACGGGCACGCATTGCACCGGAGATTCTGCGGCTTACGGATGAACTGATCAAGTGACGATAGCAAATTGAAAAGCTAAAACGAAGCCTCCTGCTGCAGCGCATATGCTGCGACAGGAGGCGATTGTTATGGCAGGAAAGGCCGCATGAGCAGGCGGCGCAGCGCGGTGACGGGATCATCCTGCGAGTGTTCTTGCAATGGGGGATAACCTTGCCTTTTCCAGCGCTGCGACTACCGCGGGAACAAGGATCAGATGAATCACGGCGCCGACGGCAGTGTCTGCAAAATAGCTGGCAATGAAGGCTTCGAAGGTCAGTGGTGCGCCGGAAATGGCCCCTCCTGCAAGCAGGAGAGCCTTGGCGGCGCCGCCGATCATGCGGCCCAGCAGCATGGCGGCCATCAGCGAGCACAGCATCGCCGGGAAGCGCTTCCTCTCCAGCAGACGGTTCAGCAGGGGATATACCGCACCCGTCAGCACGCCGTAGGCGCACAGCTCGAAGGTCATTGGCAGCGCCATGGGCAGCGCGGGCATGCCAAAGAGTACCATGCGCAGCAGCGGCAGCACTGCGCCCAGCAGACCACCCCACAGCCAGCCGCAGGTCAGCCCGCAAATGAATACAGGAATGTGCAGCGGGCTGATCAGCTTGCCGATCGAATGCAGCTGGCCGGTCAGAAAGGGCAGCAGCAGGCCCACTGCCAGCAGAACAGCGGTTATGATCATACGATAAAGAGCGTCGTTCTTGCGTGTCACAGAGAATCCCTCCAAAACAAAAAGCCATGAAGAATGCCCGGGCTCCTGCCCGTCAGCGCTTCCTTCATGGAAACAGTGTGGTTATTGTAGCATAAGAATTACAGGCTGTCAAGGGCTGGCAGGCGGAGATCGTCAGTTTTTACCTTTGCCCAGTCAAACAGGGGGATCAGCTGCTCCAGGGTTGCCGGGTGAACCGCCGGCAGGAGACCGGCGCTGTATGCCAGCATGCCGAGGATCTCGGCCGGAGTGAAGAGCTGTGCAAGCGCGGACAGGTCAAGATCCTTGTCCCGCTTGGCCAGACGCCGGCCCTGCGCATCCACCAGCAGAGGAATGTGCAGGTATTGGGGGACAGGGAAATGAAGCAGATGCTGGAGATACATCTGACGCGGCGTGGCGGAGAGAATGTCGCGGCCGCGCACAACCTCCGAGACCCCGGAGAGCGCGTCATCCACGACAACTGCCAGCTGATAGCCGAAGAGTCCGTCTGAACGCTGCAGGATGAAGTCGCCGCAGTCCCGGGCAAGGTTCTCCTGCTGAAGGCCGAAGAGTCCGTCGGTGAAGGAAACCTCCTCGTCAGGGACCCGCAGACGGATGGCTGGCGCCCGGGTCAGGGCGCGCTGTGCGGCTTCGGCAGGGGAAAGGTTTGCGCAGGTGCGCTGGTACACAACCTGTGTGTCGCCGAGGTTGGGCGCGGCAAGACTCATCAGCTGTGCCCGGGTGCAGAAGCAGGGATAGGTATGGCCATCGGCAGTGAGGTGGTCAAGGTATTTGCGATATATGTCTGTACGCTCGGACTGATACAGGGGTGTTTCGTCCCATGTGAAGCCGAGCCAGCTGAGGTCGTCAATGCATTGCCGGGCCAGACGGCGCGGACAGCGGGGGATGTCCACATCCTCAATGCGAAGGAGAAACCGGCCGCCCCTGCTGCGTGCGGACAGATAGGCCAGCATTGCACACAGGATGTTGCCAAGGTGCAGCCGTCCGCTGGGCGTCGGGGCAAAGCGGCCTGTGGGAATGGACATGGGCGGTGCCTCCTCTGGGGAATGATGCTGATATGTATGGTACACCAATCATGGGGGAAACGCAAGCCCTGCGGCATGCAAAAAACCCCGGACGCGCGAAGCATCCGGGGGAGAATGTGCTTAGTGGGACTTGTGGAACAGCAGACGCTCGTAGCGCTCGACGTTGGCGTTTCGGGTCATGATTTCCAGCTCCTCGTCGCCCATGACGGTGTTGCGGCCCATGGCATACTGCTCGGCGACCATCTCGCGCACAGCCACGACCAGCGGATCGTTCTTGTCGATCATCTGATCGCCCTGCAGGCGGAAGTAACCGTTCATCCAGTGGGCTACGCCTGCCAGACCGCTTGTTGCGTCGACGGCGACCATGGCAGGGCGGTTCAGGATGGCCTTGGTGTCGAAGATGTTGTAGATCTCCTCGTCCTTGAGCAGGCCGTCAGCATGGATACCGGCGCGGGTCACGTTGAAGTGACGGCCGACGAAGGGCTGACGCGGGCTGATCTCCAGACCGATTTCACGCTCCATGTAGTCAGCCATGTCGGTGATGGCGCTCAGATCCATGCCGTCGGTGGTGCCGCGCAGAGAGGCGTACTCAATGGCCATGGCTTCCAGCGGACAATTGCCCGTGCGCTCGCCGATGCCCAGAATGGAGCAGTTGATGGACGAGCAGCCGTACATCCATGCCGTACCGGCGTTGGACACGACCTTGTAGAAGTCGTTATGGCCGTGCCATTCCAGCTGAGCGGAAGGAACGTGCGCATAGTGACGAAGGCCGTAGATGATGCCGGGGACGCTGCGGGGCGTGGCGGCGCCGTAGTAGGACACGCCATAGCCCATGGTATCGCAGGCACGGATCTTGATCGGAATGCCCGATTCCTCGGACAGCTTCATCAGCTCGGTCGCGAAGGGCAGCACAAAGCCGTAGAAGTCTGCGCGGGTCAGATCCTCAAAGTGGCAGCGGGGCTTGATGCCGCGGGACAGGGCGGACTTGATCACGCCGAGGTACTTGTCTCGGGCCTGGGAACGGGTAAGATGCATTTTGTTGAAAATGTGGTAATCCGAGCAGGAAACGAGGATGCCGGTTTCCTGAATGCCCTCGTTCTTGACCAGCTCGAAGTCCTTCTCGTTGGCGCGGATCCACGTGGTGATCTCGGGGAACTCCAGTCCCAGATCCTGACAGGCATGCAGCGCTGCGCGATCCTTCTCCGTATAGACGAAGAACTCGGACTGACGCACCAGACCCTTGGGACCGCCCAGACGGTTCAGGAGCTTGAAAAGATAAACGATCTGATCCACAGTGAAGGGGCTGACGGACTGCTGGCCGTCGCGGAAGGTGGTATCCGTCATCCAGATATCCTCCGGCATTTCCGGCGGCACATGGCGCATATTGAAGGGAATCTTCGGGATCGACTTGTAATCGAAAATTTCGCGATATAGATTGGGGGTCTGCACATCCTGCAGTTCATACTGATAGCGGGACTGCATCAGCAGATTTTGCTTCTTATCATATTCCAGCATGCTCTACAAACGACTCCTTGCATCATGATGAAAAAGGGAAAACTGCGGCTCGGTACGTGGCGCGATCACGCAGACGCATGGAGCCGTGGAAGCGAAGCACTGTCTTACCAGGGCGTGTCGGTGAGCTCTGTGACGAATTCCTCAATACGGCGCAGGCCTTCCATACACTGCTCCTTGGCAACAGCATAGGAGAGACGGCAGAAGCCTTCGGCCTCGAATGCACTGCCGGGAACGACTGCCACATGCTTTTCGGCAAGGAGCAGCTCGGCGAAGGTCTTGCTCGTTTCGATCACGCGGCCGTGATAGCTCTTGCCGAGGATCTGCTTGATGTTCAGCATGATGTAGAACGCGCCCTGCGGCTTAAGGCAGGAAAGGCCGGGGATGGAGTTGATCTTCTCAACCATCGCATCGCGGCGGTCCTGGAAGTGGGCGACCATCTCGTTGATGCATTCCTCGCCGCCTTCGAGAGCCTTCATCGCGGCATACTGCGCCATGGCGTTGGCGTTGGAGGTGGCGTGGGACTGGAAGCTGGCCATCGCCTTGATCTCGGCAAGGGGGCCGGCCACATAGCCGATGCGCCAGCCGGTCATGGCATAGGCCTTGGACATGCCGTTGACCACGAAGGTCTGGTTCTTGATCGTCTCGCCGATGTTGGCGATGGAGAAATGCTTCTCTCCGTCGTAGATCAGCTTCTCGTAGATCTCATCGCTGACGATGTAGAAGGGGTGGCTCACCGCCAGATCAGCCACAAATTGCAGCTTCTCGCGGGGCCAGACGCTGCCGTTGGGGTTGGAGGGGCTGGTGATGATCATCGCCTTGGTGCGGCGGGTCACGCGGGAGGCGATATCCTTGCGGTGGGGGATAAAGTTGGTGGATTCATCCGTGGGGATGAATACCGGCACGCCGCCGGCCAGACGTACCATCTCCGGATAGGACACCCAGCAGGGCGTGGGGATCAGCACCTCGTCGCCGGGATCAATGATGGCCTGGAAGACATTGTACAGGCTGTGCTTTGCGCCGGAGGAGACAATGATATCCTGCGGCTTATAGTACAGGTCGTTGTCGCGCTCGAGCTTGTCGCAGATGGCCTTGCGCAGCTCGAAGGTGCCGGACGCGGGGGTGTAGCGGGTCTTGCCCAGATCAAGGGCTTCCTTGGCGGCGTCGATGATGTGCTGGGGGGTGGGGAAGTCAGGCTCGCCTGCGCCGAAACCGATTACGTCAACGCCCTGCGCCTTCATTTCCTTGGCGCGCGCGTCGATAGCCAGCGTGGGGGAGGGAGCGATGCTCTGACAGCGGTGAGAAACAGTAAGTGCCATATCGGAAGCCTCCTGCATATAATCTTTATTGATGCTGCAGTCCAGTCCGGGGTGGATGCTGCCGGATGTGGTGGTTCCTGCAGTTTTGAGCGTGAACAGATTCTATTATACTGTCCAACCCCGCCCAAATCAAGAGCAAAGACACAAAAAATGCAGTTAATTCCGATGGATCCTGCAAAAATCCCCGGACGAACCTCGGTTGGCAACCGTTTTCGTCCGGGGTGATATGCAGTTTGAAGGGGAGAATCCGTCATTTTGTAAGGGAAGCGTCAGTTCAGCTCATCCCCGCCCTGCTCCGGGGCATGTATGGTCTGCCCGCGCTTCACGCCATGCACGGCGTAGGCCTCGTAGAAGGCGGTCTTTGCGCCGAACATGTACACATTCAGGAACAGTGCGGCAAACATCCCCAGCGTCAGGCCGATGACAGCGCCGAACATGCCGATGATCATCGACTGCAGGAGCATGATCAGCAGGTTCCAGCCAAGGAAGGAGATCTCCAGCATGAACATCTCCATCCGGCGGCCCTTCATGACCTCCTTGCTGCGGCGGATGCAGGCAAGGCTGCTGGTTTCGGGATGATCGGCAAGGAAGAACATCGCCAGGGAGTAGCTGTAAACTGCGCGGACGCCCAGCACGATGGCGAGCGCCCAGCCTGCAAGAATCATCACAATGCCGCCCATGTCCGGCACAAATACGCCTGCGAGAGACAGCGCCATGCCCGGCAGCATCCAGAGAAGGCAGCGCAGGATTGTCACCAGATGCACGACGATTGCCTTGAAGAACCGCCGCATGCCCGGAAGTGCCATCCACATGCTGATCTCTTCCTTGCGGAGGGCGCAGATGAGAGCATGGTACAGCCCCATCGAAAGCGCCGGAGTCAGCAGAAAGTCCAGCAGCGACATACCTGCGAAGATCGGAAACTTCCCTTGCAGATAGACGTCGAAGGCGGTCTGCAGCTCCGTCAGCACCCGCACCTGATCCTCCTGCGTCACGCCGGTTTCCAGCAGGGTCTGCATTTCGCTGATATAGGGTGCGAATACGTCGTTGGGATCGGACTTGGTGATCATCGATACCGTGGAGCTGATCAGCCCGGGCAGCATCGCCACCAGCGCGATCACTGCCAGAATCTGCATCACCGGCTTGATCACCTGCCGTGCCTTGGCACGGAATACATAGCTCGGGATCATGGACACATCTCTTCCTTTCTGTCATAAACCTGTGCAGTCAGCATGCCCAGCGCCGCCCAGAACATCGGCGTTACCAGACAAATGCTGAAGGTGAACATCCCCTGCGCCAGATAGCAGCCGCAGCCCAGCAGCATGGGAACGAGCAGCCCGTCCTGCCAGCAGCGTCTCAGACCGCTTATGACCGCCCAGCCGCACAGCAGCACAAAGGCCAGCAGTGCCGGAAGACCATTGTTGGACAGGATGGACAGGAGCATGTTATGCGGATTATCAAAGCGCTGGGCAAGGCTCTGGCCAGTCTGGAACATGTGATCCTCCATGGCATAGAGGAAGGTGTCCGGGCCGGTGCCAAAGAGGAGGCTGCTGCGGCTCATTTCCAGCGTCAGCCGCCATATGCCGATGCGCTCGGAGCCGTAGGCATCCTGCGGGCGGCCATGCAGCAGCTCCTGAATCTCCCATGCGCCGCTGCCGGTCGGAAGGGGCGCGAGGTACGCAGCAGCCAGCACAGCAAGGAGCAGCAGGCATGCTGTCAGCGCCACGAATCGCAGCCGCATGGCGCGGCCGGGATACCGGTGCAGCAGTGCGGCTCCCGCGATGCACGCAAGGCCGAATAATGCAGGCAGCAGCTTCCATGCGGCGGGGGCATGGGGGAAGGTCAGCGCATCCACGCCGTCCAGCCATGGAAGGCCAGTCAGCAGGCGCGCCGTCACCAGCAGCAGTGAACCGCCCAGCACGAGCATTGTACGCCAGCGGGCCAGCGGGTCGTGAAGTGCCAGCAGCAGCAGGCAGAACAGCAGCATCGCCACGACGATCAGACCGCTTTGCACCTCTATGCAAAGCATCAGCAGGATGCCTGCCAGACCGGATACGAGCCACAGCCAGCTGCCCTGCCGCAGCTTTACAAAGCCGCCCAGCAGCGCAGACATCACGATGGACACATACCCGCTGACCATGTCAATGTTTCCGATTGTACCCTGAAACTCATAATTTGTGCGGATGCTGCGTCCTTCAGGGAACAGCCCCAGCACGTTGATCCCGAAATACTGCAGGCAGACGATGACACAGAACAGCAGCAGCGTATCGCCGGCTGCATCCAGCACGCGATCAATCCGGACAGCCTGCAGGCTCATGCACAGAAAGACAGCAGCATAGCACAGCTGTGTATAGAGTCCTTCATAACGCTTTGCACCCCACAGGACAGTCAGCTGATTGCTTTCGTTGAGGTAATCTGCCCATGTGCCGAAGATGGCGGAAGCTGCTACCAGCAGGAAATAAGCCAGCGCCAGAGCATGCACTGCGCCCAGACGCACCTGCTGCCGGTATTCCCCCCGGCGGACAAGTCCTGCGATCATCCGGATTCCGGCTGCAGCGGTTACTGCCGTCAGCACAAGCATGCCCATCCATTTGGAGTGGGTGATGCGTGTGAAGCTGCCGTCCTGCCACAGGGGAAACAGCGCCAGCCACATGATTCCCAGCGCTGTGGCGACCCAGCCAGACCAGTGCGTCTCCTTCTGTGCTTTCGTCAAATGCAACACAACCTTTCTCTTTGCATAACATAGCACATTTGCGCAGGGTTTGCAAGCATGTTACCGCATCTGCATGAAACGCAGATGAAGAAATGCACCCCGCCGACAGACGGGATGCATCTTGTGTAAACCGGAACAGGCAGCGTTCATGCTCACCGGGGCATGGACAGAGCCGCGCGGCCTGCGCCCTGCAGCGTCAGCGCAGGAGCGGCAGCGGGAACGTACAGGCTCTCGCCGCGGGTCAGCTTCCTTTTGCCGCCCTGCCAGCACAGCGTGAGGTCGCCTTCCAGAACGGTCAGCATGCCGAAATGGTTGATGGCAGGCACAGCGAGCTCGCCGTCCACCTTCATCAGGTCAAGGGTGAAGTAGGTCTCGTCCAGCACGCGTGCAACGGGGGCGTCCGGAGCAGGAATGGGATCAAGAGTGAAGTCAAGGTCGGTCACATCAAGGGCTTTGTCGATGTGCAGTTCACGGCGGTTGCCGTTCTTATCTACGCGATCCCAGTCGTAGAAGCGGTAGGTCACGTCGGAGGACTGCTGGATTTCGTAGAGCATGATGCCTGCGCCGATGGCGTGCACGCAGCCCGCAGGGATGAAGCACACGTCGCC
Organism: Clostridia bacterium; assembly: GCA_017465155.1. Lineage (GTDB taxonomy): Bacteria > Bacillota > Clostridia > Christensenellales > Aristaeellaceae > UBA11524. Next base: position 17,756 of record JAFTWV010000064.1, on the reverse strand, counting down.
GGGCTTTACGTCCACTTTGCGCAGAAGACCTTCGACGGCAGCGCCAGCCTCACAGGCAGCGCGCAGCTCCGCGAGGTTCGTGCCGGCCTTGATGCCGTAAACCAGCTGGCTGCCCGCAGGCGCGTCGAGAATCAGCCATGCCTCGGTCTTGCCGAGCTTGCCGTTTTCATTGGCGTTTGCGTAGGAATCATCCGGGTGCACCTGTACGGACAGGGATTCCGCAGCATCGATGAACTTGAGCAGCAGAGGGAAGGTCTTGTCGGCGTACTTGCCTGCAAAACGCACGCCGTACTTTGCGATGAGGTCAGGCAGCTTCATACCTGCGTCATCCACGGACTCCAGACCGGGGATGCAGCTCACCTCGAGACTTTCTCCCGTGGGAACCTCCGCGATGGGCTTGCCGTAAACCGTGCGCAGCTTCTCGCCGCCCCACGGAGTCAGCTTGCCGCCGCGGAAGGCGGGATGCATGGTCAGGGGCAGCAGGGGCGTTTCGGCCGTCAGGGGCAGCTCATAGCAGAAGAAGGGCCGCTCACGATGCCAGAACTTCACCTCGCCTGCCTTGCGCATGCCGATGCGGGTGTAGAGCTTCTGGGCTGCCGCGTTCTCGCAGTAGGTGTCGATGCGCAGGCAATCACAGCCCTGCGTCCGCAGCACATCGCACACAGCTTCGACCGCCTGTGCACCCAGACCCTTGCCCTGCGCGTCCGGTGCAATCGCCAGACGGTGGAACGCACCGGGCTTCACGCCGAAGAGCCAGTTCACATCTGCGTATTCCGGGTCGAACTGCGTGTCGATGGTCACGGCGCACAGGAGCGTATCATTCTCGCGGGCTATGTAGAGCGTGCCTGCATCGAGGCTGCCCTGCAGCATGGCTTCGTTGGGATACTCGCCCCAGCGCCACTGGTCGTTGCCGGCGGCCTGCATGGCGCTGCAGACGGATTCGTACAGCGCGCAGACGGCGCGGAAATCGGATTGTGCGGCCTTGGTGAACAGCATGTTTATTCCTCCTTCAGTGTAGCAGCCCAAAGGCTCTTCCTCCGGGAGCGCCCTTGGGGACGCGCTTTGCAGTCTCTGCTTATTCCTTGTCGCTGGTATACATGGCATACAGCCCGGCGTAGATGCCGCCCTTTTCGATCAGGGTCTTGTGGTCGCCCATTTCCTCCACGCCGTTCTCGGTCAGCACCCAGATTACGTCCGCGCCCTTGATGGTGGTGAGACGATGGGCGATGGTGAATACGGTGCGGCCTTTGGCCAGCTTTTCGAGGGACTGCTGCACGATGTGCTCGCTCTCGTTGTCCAGGGCGGAGGTGGCTTCGTCCAGCACGAGGATGGGCGGGTTTTTGAGGAATACGCGGGCGATGGAGATGCGCTGCTTCTGACCGCCGGAGAGACGCACGCCGCGTTCGCCGGTGTAGGTGTCGTAGCCGTCGGGCAGTGCCATGATGAACTCGTGCGCGCCTGCCAGCTTTGCAGCCTCGATGACCTGCTCACGGGTTGCGCCGGGCTTGCCGTAGAGGATGTTTTCCAGCACTGTGCCGGCGAAGAGGTACACATCCTGCTGCACCACGCCGATGGCCTCGCGCAGGCTCTTCTGGGTCAGGGTGCGGATGTCCTGACCGTCGATGAGGATGCGGCCGCCGGTCACGTCGTAAAAGCGGGGGAGCAGGTTGCACAGGGTGGTTTTGCCTGCGCCTGAGGGGCCGACAAGGGCGATGGACTGGCCGGGTGAGACATGCAGGTTCAGGCCGTGCAGCACCTCAGTATCGTCGTCGCCGTAGTGGAAGGACACGTTGTCGAAGGTAACCTCGCCGCGTACGTTCGTCAGTGTCTTTGCGTCCGGTGAGTCAAGGATGTCAATAGGCGCGTCCAGCACCTCGAAGAAGCGGTCGATGCCCGTCATGCCCTGCTGGAACTGTTCGGTAAACTCGACGATGCGGCGGATAGAGTTCAGCAGCACCGTCGCGTAGAGCAGATAGGCTGTGAAATCCGCGATGGACAGCACCTCCGGGCCCTGTGCCATCAGCAGCGCGCCGGCACAGACGATGATGATGTACATCAGGCCGTCAAAGATACGGTTGGAGGTGCCGAACTGTGCCATGACCTTATACGATTCCGCCTTCAGATCAAGGAAGCGAAGGTTTCCCTTGCGGAACTTTTCCTCCTCGATAGCCTCGTTGGCGAAGGACTTCACCACGCGCACGCCCAGCAGGGAATCCTCCACCTGCGCGTTGATCTCGCCCACCTGCCGGTTGCGTTCCTTGAAGATGCGGCGCATCTTGGAGTTGAAGTGCTTGGCGAAGAACAGAATGAAGGGCAGAACCGCGAACATCAGCAGCGTCAGCGGCAGGTTCTTCGAGCAGAGAACCGTGAAGGAAACGATGATCTTCACGCCTGCAATCAGGAACTCCTCCGGGCAGTGGTGTGCGAATTCCGTCACCTGGAACAGGTCGGAGGTGATGCGGGCCATAATCTGCCCCACCTTGGCCTCGGAATAATAACCAAAGGACAGCTTCTGAAGATGGTGGAAGAGGTCGCCGCGCATGTCGGTTTCCATCTTCGAGCCCATGATGTGGCCTACGGACTGCATGAAGTAATTCGCTGCCGCATCGATCACGCGCAGCAGGATATACACGCCGCCCATGGTCAGGACGAAATCCCATGTCAGGGTGGTGTAGTCCGTATCGGCACGGCCGGTGATCTCGGATACGATCATGGGCAGCACCAGCTCGCACACGGTGGTCAGCAGCGCGCAGAGCAGGTCAAAGATAACCGTCTTTTTGTGCTTGCTGAAATACGGCAGGAAACGCCGCACGAGCGTGCCTGTCGACAGGGTTCTCGTTTGCTTCTGCATAGTGGTTCTCCTGTTCGGTTGATCAATGCTATTGTATCACGTTTGCCATGCAAGGGCAAGGGATGCAAACGGATGAATTGCAGATGAAACCGCCGCCTGTGCATGACAGACGGCGGATGCGTATCGAAAAAAGTGACGGCGGCCACTTTTTCGAGAAGGGGAAGGGACTATGCTGCACGGGGTCAGCTGATGCGCTCAAACACAGGGATAACCTCCAGCGGCGCGGGAACGTCCAGACGTTGGCCTCCCTCAATCATGCTGCCGGTATCCACGCTGCGCCACTGACCTGCGGGGAAGTACACGCTGCGGCTGCGGGCGCCCGGCTCCATCACCGGGGCGACAAGATACCTGCTGCCGAACATGTACTGATCCTGCAATGTGGCGCAGGCTGCGTCCTCCGGGAATTCATAGAACATGCCGCGCAGCAGGGGGGTGCCGGCTTCGTGGGCTTCCTTCATGAGACTGCGGACGTAATTGCGCAGCTCCTCGCGGCGGTTCATGTACTTCACCAGGATGGGGTATGCCTCCTCGCCGAAAGACCAGAGCTCGTTATCGCTGCCGGAATTGAGCACCCGGGTGCCGTCCTTGCGGCAGACCGGTTCGGCGGGCGAACGGTCGCCGTGCAGGCGCATCACCGGGCAGTAGCAGCCCCACTGGAACCAGCGCACCAGCAGCTCGCGGAAGCCCTCGTCCTTGGGATTGCCGGCGTGGAAGCCGCCGATATCGGTCGTCCACCAGGGAATGCCTGCCACGCCCATGCTCAGCCCTGCGCAGACCTGACGGCGGAAGTCTTCCCAGCGGCTCATGATATCGCCGGACCACACCAGCGCACCATAACGCTGACTGCCTGCCCATGCGCATCGGACCAGATTGACCGGGTTCTCCTGCCCCTGAGCCGTCATTCCCTCGTAGAACAGGCGGGAGTAATACTGCGGGTAGATATTGCCTACCTGCTGGCTGCTGCCGATGTGGTAGCGGTACTGCTTAAAGTCATAGGTGCCCCATTCGGGCTCTGCCTCGTCCAGCCAGAATACGCGGATGCCGTGATCGTAGTAATTCTTCTTGATCTTGTTCCAGACGTACTTACGTGCGCGGGGATTGGTTGCGTCGAAGAACATGCTGTCCTCCACGAAGCGCATGCCGATCTGCTCGCCGTATTCAGCACGGACGAGGAGGCCCTGCTGGAGCATCTCGTCATAGTTTTCGCTGGTCAGGGCGACCTGCGGCCAGACGCTGATCATCAGCTCAATGCCCATCTCCTTGAGTTCCTTTACCATAGCTGCCGGATCGGGGAAGAATTCCTCGTCGAAGCGGTAATCGCCCATGCGGGGCCAGTGGAAGAAGTCGATCACGATCACGTCGATGGGCAGCTTGCGGCGCTTGTATTCCCGCGCGACATGCAGCAGCTGCTCCTGATTCCAGTAGCGCAGCTTGCATTGCCAGAAGCCGAGACCGTATTCGGGCATCATCGGAACGAAACCGGTGGCACGGGCATAATTCAGGCTGATATCCGCAGGCTTGTCGCCGCAGGTGACCCAGTAATCCAGCTGTCTGGTGGCGTCGGCGTGCCAGGAGGTGCGGTTGCGGCCAAAGCTGGCCCAGCCGATGGCCGGATTGTGCCACAGGAAGCCATAGCCCCGGGAGGACAGGATGAACGGCACGCTTGCCTGCGAGTTGCGATGCGCCAGCTCAAGGGTGCAGCCCTTCCAGTCGAGGTACTCCTCCTGATACTGCCCCATGCCGTAGATGTGTTCATCATCGAAGCCGTCGAAGGTGGCGGTCAGTGCGTGATCGCCTCCGATGATGGGCTCGAACTTACGGCTTTGCAGCACCAGCGCGTTGGCGCCGTCGGTTTCGCGCAGGAGCACCTCGCCCTTCTGGTTGAGGAAGGTCAGCTTCACCCGGCGTTTCCAGCCGGATACGTCCATCTGTACGGTCAGCTTGCCGTTGCGGAGCGTCGCATGCTCATCGGCGATGTCGATGGCAACATCGTTGGAGGGAACAGGATCAAGCAGGGCAAAGCGGTCATCGTGCACATCGCCCATCAGTACCGCGCGAACGCGGGCGCTGTCGGGCCCCCAGGGCTCAACAACCACGGTTTCTCCATGGTTGCGGAAGATCACGGACTGTCCCTGCTGCTCGAAGAATTTCATGTGGCAACCTCCCTTTCGGGTATTCAAAATCAGCGGACTTGCTCAGCCCATGCTGCCGGGACAGCCGTGAGGGTGCCAAACCGCACCTCGTCCGGGCCGCTGCCCCCGGTGATACAGATATGATTCTCCGTGCTTTCACGGTATCCCTGCCTGACGCTGCGGATCATGAGAATCTGTCGCCGGAAAGGGAAGCGGCAGTCTGTGCTTCACTTGCGGAAAATGTACGCCATGGTGAGAAACTCGCCGTCCCGCTTGCTGACGGGGTGGTAGAGCGTGCCGTCGTGGAAAGCCAGAAGTTCGGTGATGAAGGCGATGTCGTGCTGGGCCTGCGACTGGGCAAGGGCTGCGAGATGTGTCAGGTGCGGCGGCAGAAGGGACAGGCACAGCTGGTGCAGATGGTCTGCAAGGCGGCGTACCTCTGGCTGCAGCCCCTTGATCAGCGGTGCAAAGACTTCTGTGTACAGCCGTTCGTACTGCGATGCAGTCAGGATGACGAAGTTTGGCGTGATGCGGCCCTCTGCTACGGTCACGAAGCCCTTTTCAGCCAGTTGGGCAAGGGGATACTGTTCTGCCGCCGTCACGCAGGCCGGATCAAAGTCGGCGTGAATCAGCTTTTCCAGCAGATTGCGCAGCGTTCGGTACTCCGGCGTCCATGCGTCCATCAGGTCCTCAATCTCGCTCTGGCCGAAGTTGTGCAGGCCGAACCAGTAGAAGCCGTTGTTGCACATGCTGCCGTTGTAATCGAAGCCGCGGCGGATGTCAGCGGCGGGCTCGGTGCGGTCAAAGCCCAGGGGCCAGTACTTGCCGCCGTCAGGGCGGATGGGCGGCTCGGGCATTTCTACTGTCAGGGGCAGGCGGCGGGTGAAAAGATAGATCAGCAGCCACAGGAGCTTTGACATCGGCTTTTCGCTGCCTGTGAAGCCGATGCTGCGGATGGTCTGCTCATTGGCCAGCAGATGACCGGTGATCGCGTCGCAAAGGGTCTCCTTGTGCTGCTCGAATACGCGGAGGATATCCGCCTCCTGCCTGCTGGTCGTGATGAGGAAGGCAGTGAAGTAGCGCCCCTTGTTCTCGGTGATGAATTCCTGTGCGGTCAGCCAGCGCAGGTCATGCTCAATGTAGGGCCGGGCGACGCCCAGCATCTCTGCCAGCTCCTGGGCAGTGCGGCCTTCGCGGTAGCAGGCGCAGCATATGTTCTGCATCAGCAGGCTCTCCCCGATCCGGGTGGTGGCGGCGTTGGGCACTGCCTGCCCGTTGAGGCCCATGTGCAGCGTGCTGGGGCGGTAGACAAATTCGGTGGTTGCGGTCATATCGGATGCTCCTTTCCTGAGCTTCTTTCGGGTGTCAAAGAGATGCCAGCGCAGCGTGCTGTCGCTCAGGCCAAGACGACGGGCGATCTCCTGCTGCGGCAGCTGTTCGATGTAAAAGAGGATCATTGCTTCCCGCTGGACACGGTTCAGGTTGACGATGCGCTGACGCAGCCACGCAGCAAGCTGTACGCGCTCTTCTGCGTCGGCAAGGTGATCGTCAAAATGATGGGGATCAGCCAGGGCTTCGTCCAGCGGGAGGATGCGCTTGACGGACTGTCCGCGCAGCGAGCGGCACCACACATACCGCGCGATCTTCCACAGGAGATGCTCCGGCGCTTCGATGGCGCGTTCCTGCTGCTGCTCACGGTTCACGGCGGAGAAAAACTGCAGCCAGACCTCCTGTGTCAGGTCCTCGGCGTCTTCGCGCCGTCCGGTTTTTCCGTAGGCCCATTTCAGCAGCGGCAGCGAATATTCTCCGACCCAGCGGGCATAGCGGTCCTGCATAGCGGTTAACCTCCTGTGGATGTTTCTGGCATCGGCCGATGCTTTCATTCATATAGTACCACCAAACTCTGTAATGTTGGGGGTATAAAGTTTTCATCTGCTCGAAAGTTTGGGGTTGCTGAATTCGCGATATTCCCCTCAGTCCATCTGCTTCTTCTTTCTCAATCCTGAGAAAGAAGCAAAGAGGGCCAGAGGGGGTGTCAGACATGTGCCTGTGGACTGCCACCCCCTCTGGACTCCCCCGCCCCCACATGGTAGACTTTGCCCGGAGTAGTCTTTCCCACATGGGCCTCGCGGGGGCGTGCCGTTTCGCCGCGGTTCCTATGTTTGTCGGTGCGCCGCTCCCCTTCGGCGTCGCGGCGCGGCCGGAACTACGCGCTCCTTTGCGGCTGACGGGTGAGTGTGATAAGTGTATGAGCGCAGCGAAGTTGGATATGGCGGTTGCTTGCTCATGTCACTGCCTGAAAAATTGGGATTTATCAGTATGATGCGTGAGCGGCGCTTCCGCATTCTATGCACCGCACGTGTTCCGACGAGCCGGTGCGGCTGCCGCTCAACCCACAAAGGAGCAATGCGGCGACTTTGCAGAGGATTGCTTCCGCTGTAAGCGGAAATTCAGGCAATCCTCTGCAACCGGAGCCGTCCCGCTTTGCAGCCGCGCGACCATCTCCCAAGAGGACGGAGGGGGTCCGGGGGGAAGCACTTTTTTGCTTCCCCCCGGCGGCTTTGCGCCGCTTTCGACGCGCGAAAGCGGCTCCCTGCTGCAAATCAATCCTGCATGGAAGAAAAATGCATATCCACAACAAATTCAAGTTTGAAGCTGTCATTCCGCTTCCGTTTCATCATCTCTTCCGGCAAAAATATTCTCCCCAAATGTCGTATTTTTCGTGTCAAAGCAGATACTGGTCTGCTCATGTTGTCCTTGCGCAAAGCATGGCTGTATGTTAAAATATGAACAACAGCAGAGATGACGTGCTTTGCTGAATGAAGGATACGTAAGGCGGCGCTGCTCCATCCAGCGCAGCCTGAAAGAGAAAGGAGAACAGGTATGGAGCAGTACATCAACTATATCATCATCGGCGCCGTTGCGCTGCTGCTGATCATCATCTTCATGTGCAACTACATCAAGGTTCCGCCGAACGTTGCGCTGATTGTCTCTGGCCGCAAGCATAAGTATAAGGTCAAGGACGACTCCGGCAAGGTGGTTGTGAAGCGCTTCGGGTACCGCATCGTTCGCGGTGGCGCGACCTTTGTCATTCCCTTCTTCGAGCGTGTGGATAAGCTGAACCTGGGCATCATGCAGGTGGACATCAAGACCACCCAGCCCGTGCCCTCTCAGGAATACATCGGCGTGCTGGTGGACGGCGTTGCCAACATCAAGATCGGCTCGGACGATGTTTCCGTTGCGACCGCTGCGGAGCAGTTCCTCGGCTGGAAGCAGCAGGAGATCGCCGCTGTTGCCATGCAGGTGCTGGAAGGTAACATGCGTGAGATCATCGGCCGCATGACCATTGCTGATCTCGTGCAGAACCGCGACAAGTTCGCCACCGAGACCCAGAATGCCGCCACGGCCGACATGCGCAACATGGGCCTGGAGATCGTGAACATCACCATCCAGAATTTCTCCGACAACAATGGCGTGCTGGATACGCTGGCCGTCAAGAACATTGCCGAGAAGAAGCGCGATGCAGACATCGCCCGTGCTGAGGCCGAGCGTGATACCCTGATCCGCCAGTCCATTGCCGATCAGGAGGGCAACAAGGCCCGTACCGAGGCCAATGCCCACATTGCTGAGCAGAACAAGGAGCTGGAGCTCCGCCGTGCCCAGTTCCGCGCCGAGCAGGATCGTGCGAAGGCTGAAGCCGACCTGGCTTATCAGGTGCAGCAGGAGAACAGCCGTAAGGCGCTGGAAACCGAGCGTGCTGAGGCCGAGCTGATCCGTCTGCAGAAGGAAACCGAGCTGCAGGCGCAGCAGGTTCAGATTCAGCGTGAGAAGCTGTCCATTGAGGTTCGCGAACGTGCACAGGCCGAGCGCGATGCGAAGATCGCCGCTGCGGAAGCTGAGCGTGCCGTGATTCAGGCTCGCGCCGAGGCGGAGCTGTTCAAGGCCGAAAAGGAAGCAGAAGCCAACCTGATCATGGCTGAGAAGGAAGCGGAAGCTCAGTTTGCGCTGGCTCAGAAGGAAGCAGAAGCCATCCGCATGAAGGGCGAGGCCGAGGCGGAAGCCATGCTCAAGAAGGCAGAAGCCATGAAGCAGTATGGTCAGGCGGCCATGATGCAGATGGTTATTGACAAGCTGCCCGAGATGGCCAAGGCTGTGTCCGAACCGCTGAGCAAGACGGACAAGATCATCCTCTTCGGCGACGGCGGCGCAACCTCCATGGCCAAGGATACTGCCGGCACCATGCTGCAGACCTTCGAGGCCGTGAAGGAAGCCGTGGGTCTGGACATTCCGCGCATGATGCGCGATGTGACCACCGGCGGGCTCATCGGCAAGGCTGTCAGCGATGCTGAGGAAGCCCCCAAGGCCGACGCATAAGCCGGTAAAAGCAGAATACACAGGGCCGCTGCACGGGTGGAGACGTGCAGTGGCTTTTTTGTCTGCAAACAAATGCAAAATTATCAAAAAACGATAAAAATAGATTGACAAACGGCCTTTTGCGTGCTATGCTGCAGACAGGATACAGGAAAGGCGGTGCAGGGATGCTGATGCAGGTGTTGAAGGGTGTGGCAGTTGGCGTGCTGGCGTTGGCAGGGATCATCGTTCTGCTGCCGTTGGTGCTGATGCTTATGCTGTGGATTCTTTATGCAGGGGTCGGTGCGGTGCAGTCGATTCCCTTCGATGTCCAGACGCAGGGCGTAGTGGATGTGATCGTGCAGGATCATCATGACGATGATGATACGCTGTGGTATTACAGCATCTCTGCCCACGGGCAGGCGCAGAAGACGGAACCCTTCGAGCCGGAGGAAATGGTGGTGCACCGCATCTGTCCTGACAGCCTGGAATCGTATGTCGACCGGGAGAAAAACAAGGTGCTCAATCGGCTGCAGGAGGTATGTGTATACGACGCGAAGGGGCAGCGGGTCGAAAATGAGGATCCGCTGATTGACCGGGTGATGCAGCAGGCGGCAAAGCTGGAGCATGATATCATGGAATTGTGCATCATGGAGGCAGGCGGACATGTTTTTCTGCACACGGAGCTGAATGTGAACCTGTGGTGCCCGTACGAGCTGTATTACTACGATCCGGTCAAGGATCGGCTGATAGAGCTGTATACCTTTGATGGTCTGGAGGTAATAGGGCTCCGCGTGCGGAACATGGAGCTGTTGGTTCCATGAGGCGAAAGGGCGGCGCGGGGGATGAACACAAAAAGCGATGACGAAGGCCTGCAAGCCCTGTCATCGCTTTTTCAATGCCGTTGGTTGATTATTCCTGCGCAATCCTTGCTTCAAGCGCGTTCAGCTTCTTTCGCGCGATGAACAGGTAGCACAGCAGATGTACGCCGAAGGTCAGTCCCCAGGAGATGGGATAGGAGATGTAGAGGACGTCCAGCGTGGGCCAGGCGGCAAAGACCGTGTAAATCCAGATCACGCGGAACAGGCATGCACCTGTCAGGCTCACGATCATTGGCATGATGGAATAGCCCACGCCGCGCAGGGTGCCGACGGCTACGTCCATCAGGCCGCACAGGAAGTACAGCGGCAGGATATAGCCCATGCGCAGGAGACCGTAGCGAATGACCTCTGCGGTGTTCTCTGCTTCGCCGACATACAGGTGCAGGAGCGGGGAGCCGAAGAGGTAGAACAGCGTGCCCATCACAAGGCCGATGACCGTTACCGTGCCGAGGCAGACCCAGAAGCTGCGGCGGACGCGCTTCATTTTGCCCGCGCCCAGGTTCTGGCTGGCGAAGGTCAGCGCCGCCTGATGGATGGCGTTCATGGACGTGTAGACGAAGCCCTCCAGATTGCCGGCGGCGGAATTGCCAGCCACAACCGCAGAGCCGAAGCTGTTGATGGAGGACTGGATCAGCACGTTGGAAATTGAAAACAGACTGCCCTGAAGGCCCGCAGGCAGGCCTACCCGCAGGATGTCCACCAGCTGCTTCTTATGGATGCGCAGTTCCTTGACCTCCAGATGGATGAAGCCGTCTGTGCGGATGAGGCAGATAACCACCAGCACTGCGCTGACGATCTGGCTGGCCACTGTTGCTACCGCAACGCCCGAGACGCTCAGATGGAACACGAGCACCATGATCAGGTTCAGCACCACGTTGACCACGCCTGCGATGGTCAGGTACAGCAGCGGACGGCGGGTGTCGCCCACCGCGCGCAGGATGGCTGCGCCGAAGTTGTAGATCATGTTGGCGGGCATGCCGAGGAAGTAGATCTTCATGTAGAGCGTGGCCAACTCCAGCTCAGGATTGTTCATCAGCTGCAGCAGGGGGCGGCAGAAGATGAAGCCAACCACGCCGACCAGCAGACCTGCGATGACTGCCAGCGTCATGGCGGTGTGGACGCTCTTGTGGACCGCAGCGGGATCACCTGCGCCGTAGGAGCGTGCCACGGCGACGCTGCCGCCCACGCTCAGACCGATGAACACATTGACCATCAGGTTGATCAGCGAACCAGTGGAGCCGACCGCCGCCAGCGCATGGGAGCCCGCCCACTGGCCCACAACCACCATGTCGGCGGCGTTGAACAGCAGCTGAAGCACGCCCGAGGCGATCAGCGGCAGGGAAAACATGAGCACCTTGGGCAGCAGCGTACCCGAGGTCATATCCATTTCAAAGCGTTTTGAACGTGCCATGGTGTGTATCTCCTTCTGTATCAGATGAGCGTGCTTTCCCGGGGGCCGAGGCAGCTGTCCGGAAGCTGATGCGCTGCGGGATAAATCAGGATACGTTCGAGGATGAGGTTGGGATCTGCTGCGCCGAGGGTGATTTCATTCACGCCGGGGCTGCAGCGGATGAGGGTCTGTACCTTGCGGATGTGGCTGACCATTGCTTCGCACCAGCGGGGATCACTGTTTTCGCCGGGGCGGTAGTCGGCAGGGATGCAGAGAATAGTCTGCGTTTCGCCGCCTGCGGTCAGGGTGCAGCGCATGGGTACGCCGGGCTGCACGGGGCTGGTAGGGGTCAGCCACAGCTCGCATACATGCTCCCCTGCATTTTCGGCGAAGAAGCGGTAGGTCAGGGAGGGTGCGTCCTCGCCGGGCTGGAAGGCTGCGGTGTTGGGGTAAACCTTGACGGCGTTTCCGCTGCGGCCGTAGCCGGGCAGCACACGGAAGGCTGCACCGTCGACGTCATGCCTGCGGCAGAAGTGGTGCGCGTCGATGGCGACGACCTTCTTCACCGGCATGTAGGCAGGGAGCTCATTGGGGGCGTGCGCTCTTGCGGAAACGTCCACGTTGACAGTCGCGTCGTCGGCGATGATGGAGAGCGTACAGCGCTGCACTTCCGTGGTCAGCAGGTCCCGGCGGCAATCCAGCGACACATGGGCAATGTCGCGTACCCGCCCTTCTCGGGGTGAAATATCCAGCCAGTCAGCGCTGCCTTCCATGCGCCAGTTCAGCTCGCCCGTGCCTGCATTGGCGATTTCCAGCGTCACGCGGGTCACGCCTGCATCGCAGAAGTCATCCACCCTGATGGTCATGGGGGTGCCGTAGACTTTGCCATAGACCCGGTCGTCATCTGCGCGGGAAACGGACAAGCGGGGGGCTTTCCACGGATAGACATGGGTGCGCAGGGGCAGCTTGCAGCCGTCCTCGTTCCATGAGGTGAAGCCTATGTGGGCTTCCTGCTCCATACCGCGCCACTTGCCGTCCCGGAAGGCAGCGTATTCGGCGCAGAGTGCCGCGTCCTTCTGCATGCAGGCGTCAACAAGATCGGCATAGTGGTTCGCCGCGGGACGCCCCTGCGCGGCATAATGGGCGTTCAGCCCGGCATACAGCTGCATTTTCAGCAGATTCATGCTGGCCATGGCTGGGCCGGTAACCATGCTGAGACAGGCGTTGACAAGCTCCGGACGCGTCAGCATGTCCTGCACATTGTCCGGGTCTGTCAGGGGCACAGCGTCGGCCAGGGCAAGCATATTGGACGTCTCATTCTCGTGACAGGGATGATATACGCCGGCATGGAGTGCTTCGGGACGGCGCATGCCGTTCAGGCGGTAGGTTTCATGCAGCGCATGGACAATCGCCCGGTGTGCCTCCGTATTGGCGTCCGGGAAGGTGCGGGAGACGAAATCTTCCAGCCACAGACGCCAGTTATCGGCAATGTGGCTGCCCCAGCGATCATAATCATAGGCGAGGTCAAGGAACTGCTTCAGGCTGACCTCGTTGCCCTTGAGGTCGCCGGTGTTGAGGATCCATACATCGCGGACGCCATAATCATAAGCCAGACACATCTGCTCCCACAGCTTCGGAAAGGGGGTGGAGGGCATCCACTCGTAGCTGACCGGGCCGCCATGGTAATCGACGTGATAGTACATACCCCAGCCGCAGCCGCGGGCTTTGAGGCTTTGGGTCAATTCGGGGGTGGGCAGGGAGCGCAAGAAGCCGTGGTTGTCCTCGCAGAGCATGCAGATGGTGTTGCGCAGGCCTTCCCAATCCTTGAGACCCTGCACTGTGCTGCTGCCGTAGAAGAAGGGCTCTACCTCCTTGTACAGCGCCAGCACGCGGGGGTGACCGGCGGATTTTTCTGTGCAGTGGGTGCGGATGAGCTCCTCCTGCACGGTAATCACGTCTTTGAGGTACTCGATGTTTGCGCGAAGGCCTGCATCCTCGCCCAGCATCGCGGAATCTGCTTCGCCGCGCATGCCGATGGTGATGAGATGCTCGTACTTGCCGGAGCGTTTCAGGCCGTCTGCCCAGAAGCGGGTAATGCCCTCGCGGTTGCGGCGGAAGTTCCAGTCGACGCCATATGCAGCGCCGTCCCGGATGGAGTGCTTGAATTCCTCGCCTGCGCGCAGGCAGGGCTCATGGTGACTGTTGCCAACTACCACGCCGTAGAGGTCAGCCAGCTCCTCGTTTGCACTGCCGGGCCCCTCCTCGCCGAAGACGGAGGCCCACATCGCCGGCCAGAAGTAATTGCCCTTCAGACGCAGCAGAAGCTCGAAGACATGATCGTACATCTCCGCGTTCACGCCGCCGAAGCTGGACATACACCAGCTGCCGAAGCAGGGCCATTCATCGTTGATGAAGAAGCCGCGGTAGCGGACGCTGGGCTCCTTTGTGACAGTCTCGATATCCGGGCCCAGAGCAATCTCATCCCGGCGCAGGGGCTCCGCGTCGCCCCAGTAACACAGGGGCGAAACGCCGATATATTCCGACAGGGCGAACAGGCCGTAGATTGTGCCGCGCTTGTCGCTGCCGCAGATGACGAGCATATCATCGATACGGGCGATGGCCCAGCATTCCCATTTGCCGCGGATGCGTTCGGCCTGCGGGAATTTCCCGGCTTCTGTCAGTGCGTCGATCAAGGGACTGCAGCCCAGCGTTGCACACAGGACGCAGGGGCCGGCGATTTCGGTGATGATAGCAGGCCGGACACCGGAGATCTTTTCCACATCAGCCGCAACCTTTCCGGCAATGCGGCGAACGCCTTCATGAGCAGAAGGCTCCACGAGGAAGGGAAGGGATTGATGGTGATGAACGAGATGCATCGTTTGTACCTCCGGAAGGTGAAATGCAGTGCGTGAACGTCCTCTTTGCGCCGTGCCCATCGCAAGGAAGCTGCCCCGCCGTCCCCGCGTCCACGACGCGGCAATGGAAGCCGGAGGCAGAGCCCCGGTCAGGTGAGACTGGCGGTCAGGACGTGGAGGGCGACGCCGGGGCTGTTGAAAAGACGGAAGGGCATGAAGGGATATTCAGTGCTGGCGCTCAGACCGGGACTGATGTATTGCCAGACGCCGTCGAGATAGCTCATGCCGCTGACAAGGTGATCCTCCGGGAAAAAGCCCAGCTCCGGCACGTAGATCGCGCCACCGGAGGGAAGCCGCCATTGGCCGCCGCAGTAGCCGCCGGCGAGGATCAGCGATACATGGTGCATCGAAAATGCGTTTTTTGCAGGGGTTACAGCTTTGGCAGAGGCGACGTAGGCCTTTGTCAGGGGCATATGTGAGACGGCAATCTGAATATCCTTGGTCTTGATGGCGGCGATGGTTTCACGGATGCGCTGCATGCGGGCAATCTGAAATTCTGCATTGCGCTTCTGGGCGGCTTGATCGGCAGAGAGGTTCCCAACAAGTGCGTTGAGACCGTCCAACTGGTTCTGGTATGCAGCGATGGTGCTGTCGATATCCAGACTATACAGAGATTCCGGGACGAACCAGATGGTCGATTTGCCTCGGGTGAAGGAGACCGGCTCGTCCAGAATGGTCACGCCTGCGTCGATCAGCGCGGTGGCCCAGTCGGCGTAGGCGGATACGGTGCCGTGAGGCGCAGGGTCGTACAGCGGCGGATCACTGTCGCCGGGAATGAGCAGAATGGGTGTTTCTGCCGGCAGGATGGCAAGGAGATCCAGCAGGGGCTTGACGTTGCCGTCCTCGCCCACCATGTTGCCCGACAGCACGATGCTGCTGACGCTCCTTGTGCCGATGGCTTTCTTGATGGCGGATTGCTGATCGCCCACGTACTTGCCGTTCAGGTCGGACAGATGGAGGATCGTCCAGTTTTCAAGGTCGGTGGACAAATTGTTGATGGTCACATACTGCCGGTCAAAGAGAACCGTATGGTTCAGGGCGAAGTTCCATGTGAACAGGCCCGTCAGAAGAATCACCAGCACCACCAGCAGCGCAATCAGGAAACCGCGTCCCCGATGGGATTCTTCGACGAAGATGTATTGCTGACGACGTGCCATGGGCGCATGACCTCCGCATAATTTCTCACCATATATTATAGACCCGCCCGGGACGGATTACAAGGGCCAAACGTAACAATGACGGGAGATTTCCAACGGAATGGAGGGCGGAAGAAGCAGGGACTGTGAACCGCTGCCGATGAAAAAAACAGCCCTCCTGACGGGAGGGTTCTTAAGGAACAATTGATCCAACAATGAACAAAGGAGCATCCGGCATTCGGATGCTCCTTTGCTTATGTGGGTGTACAAACGCAATGCACCGGAACGGTGCGTATAATTGCGCCCTCTTGAAATGATGGAGGACTCATTTTTCATCTGCTCGACAAATTGGGATTTGTATAATGACATTAAAGATAATTAACAGCCAGAATTACGATACTTGTGGCGATCATTACAATGCCTACCACACGGTTTAACGTCTTTGTGTCAGCTTTATTGGCAATTACCGCTGCAATTCTCGCCCAAAGCAATGTAAAAACAGCGCACAGCACAAGGCAAACAATGTCAGGGAGTCCTCCGATCATAAAATGGCTGACACCACCGGTAAGAGCCGTAAACGCCATAATAAACACGCTTGTGCCAACTGCCAAATGCATCGGATAGCCGAGGAAAGAAGTCAGAACAAGCAACAGCATCATTCCTCCGCCTGCACCTACAAAACCGCAGATAAAGCCAACAAACGCGCCGCCAATGATCGCCTTGATCACTCTGCCTTTGGGAGAGCTTTCTTCCAATTGTTCTCTCGTTTTGTTAACGGGTTTCAAAAGGAAGCGCAATCCAATGATAATAAGCGCGATCTGCATCGTGCCGCTCATAGCTTGCTCGGGCAAAAAACTTGCCGCAAAACTGCCGACCATCGTGATGACAAGCACGCTCACGAGCAATGGCAAACTGTTCTTTACATCTAAGTTTCCGCTTTTCTTATAGGTATATGCGCTGGCAAGGCTTGCCAGAACGTCACTGGCTAATCCTATGCCCACCGCATCGTAAGCAGGTACGCCCAAAAAGGTTATAAGCATAGGACCTATTACTGCAGCAGCACTCATACCAGCAAATCCTGTTCCTATGCCTGCACCTGCGCCTGCGATAAAGCATACAAGAATTTTGAATAAAATGTCTCCCATACTGTACCTCCAAATTCAAGTTTGTCGCTTTCATTGTATCACGCAGAACAAGAAGCAGCAAGCCTTGGCGAGCTTGCTGCTTCGGCATTTCTTTGGTGCAAAGCGAAGGATAATCCCTTCCTTTCCATCACCCTTACTGCTGCAGCTTTCGTGGCTGCGGCAGAAGGGCAGAGCAGGGTTTACTTGGTCTGCGTGGGGCGATTGGCCCTTGCACGCTGCTGATGATCGAGGATCTTCTTGCGCATGCGCAGGGACTTGGGGGTGATCTCCAGCAGCTCGTCGTCGTCGATGAACTCCAGGCACTCCTCCAGCGTCAGGTGATGCACGGAGATCAGGCGCATCGCATCCTCGGACGCGGAGGCGTTGCGCATGTTGGTGACGTGCTTCTGCTTGCAGACATTCACGGCGAGGTCCATGTTGTGGGCGTTCTGGCCGCAGATCATGCCCATGTAAACCTCCTGACCTGCGCCGATGAACAGCGTGCCGCGCTCCTGCGCGTAGAACAGGCCGTAGGAGGTGGAGGTGCCGGTCTCGAAGCAGATCATCGCGCCGGCGGAGCGGTGGGGGATATCGCCCTTGACGGGTTCATACTTCTCGAACACGCTGGACATGATGCCCTCGCCGCGGGTGTCGGTCATGAACTCGCTCCGGTAGCCGAACAGGCCGCGGGAAGGAACGAGGAACTCCAGACGCACGCGGTCAAGGCCGGACATGCTCTCCAGCACGCCGCGGCGGCGGCCGATCTTCTCAATCACCGCGCCTGCGCTGGACTGAGGCGTATCCACTACCAGACGCTCGATAGGCTCGCACTTCACGCCGTCGATCATCTTGTAGATGACCTGGGGCTTCGACACGGCGAACTCATAGCCCTGACGGCTCATGTTCTCGATCAGGATGGACAGGTGCAATTCGCCGCGTCCGCAGACCTCGAAGGCGTCGGTGGTCTCGGTGTCGTT
>JAFTWV010000063.1 GCA_017465155.1 Clostridia bacterium | reverse complement strand
GCTGCTGAAAAAGCAGATGGGCAAGTACTTCGACAGCCTTGCCTATGAATACACCATGCGGCAGGCGGTCAAGGACAAGTATCTGTGTCCGATCAAGGCGCAGATGATTCCACTGGAACTCAATATCCGCAGCGTCGGTGTGTCCGAGGGCGATTACAGGGCTGACGATATTGGCTGTGCGCTTGAACCTTACCTCGAGCAGATCGCCGATGAAATGCTCACATACTGCAAGGGGCGCAAGACGGTTGTGTTCCTCCCGCTGGTCGCCACCTCCCAGAAGTTCTGCGAAATGCTCAAGTGCCGGGGCTTCCGCGCAACCGAAGTAAACGGCGAAAGCCCGGATCGCGCACAGATTCTTGAGGATTTCGATAACGGCCACTACGATGTGCTCACCAACAGCATGCTGCTGACCGAGGGCTGGGACTGTCCTTCTGTGGACTGCATTATCAACCTCCGCCCGACCAAAGTGCGCAGCCTCTACCAGCAGATCATCGGGCGCGGCCTGCGCCTGCATCCGGGCAAGGAATACCTGCTCGTCCTGGACTTTCTCTGGCTGACCGAGCGCCATGATCTGTGCCGACCGTCCAGTATCGTGTGCAAGGATGCGGAGGAGGCTGCAAAAATCGACCGCATGGTCGAAGAGAACCCTGCCGCAGTCGATCTGATGGAAGCAGAAGAACAGGCGACGAAGGATGCCATTGCCGAGCGTGAACGGTCGCTGGCACAGCAGCTGGCAGAGATGCGCTCCCGCAGTCGCAGGCTGGTCGACCCGTTGCAGTTCGCATTGTCAATTGCCGCAGAGGATTTGGCAGATTACACACCGACCTTCACGTGGGAAATGGCTCCTCCGACACAGAAGCAGCTGGATTTCCTCGAAAAGCGCGGCATCTATGCTGCCAGCGTGGAGAACATGGGCAAGGCCAGCATGCTGATCGACCGCCTGATGCAGCGCCAGAACGAGGGATTGAGCACACCAAAACAGATCCGCTTGCTGGAACGCTACGGATTCCGCTATGTGGGCACATGGTCTTTCGATGCAGCGTCCCGCATTATTTCCCGGTTGGCGGCGCTCAACTGGAAGCTGCCGCACGGCTTTAATCCCACAACCTATATGCCCGGTTAAGGAGGCATGCGTATGGATAATTTGCTCTTGTCCGCGCTGTCCGCATTGGACGTGCGCGATCTCAGCTATCAGGAATGGATGAACGTCGGCATGGCGCTTCAGCACGAGGGCTATACCTGTGCCGTGTGGGACGATTGGAGCCGTAACGATTCCCGATATCACCCCGGCGAGTGCGCCCGCAAGTGGAACACCTTTCACGGCAGTGGCACACCGATCACCGGCGCGACGATTGTGCAGCTGGCCAAGCAGCGCGGCTGGAAGCCCTTCGAGGGCACAGGCGTGATGGACTGGAACGACGCCATTTCCTATGACGGTAGAGAAGCCGGAACACCTGCGCCCGCGCCAACCGTGAAGCCGACCGAAGAGCTGGCACGGTATATCCGCGCTCTGTTCCGGGAGGACGAGTATGTCGGTTACGTCACCGGCGACGTAAGGCAGACAGAAGACAGTGAATGGGAGCCGCTGCGCGGTGTGTTCAGCCGTACCGCCGAAGAACTGCTGGCATCCCTTGCCAAGTACCCGGACGACCTCGGCGCGACCATCGGCGATTGGAAACCTAACGTGGGCGCGTGGATTCGCTTTAACCCCTTGGATGGTAAAGGCGCTTCCGACCGCAATGTAACTGCTTTCCGATATGCGCTGGTCGAATCGGATGTGCTTCCCATTCAGGAGCAGCTGGCGGCGTATCAGAAGCTGGAGCTGCCGATTGCCTGCCTCGTACACAGCGGCGGCAAGTCCGTTCATGCTATCGTACACATCGATGCGCCTGATGAATCCGAATACCGCAAGCGTGTGTTGTTCATGTATTCCTTTCTTGCCGCACACGGGCTTGTGGTCGATCAGGCCAATAAAAATCCTTCCCGCTTGTCGCGTCTCCCCGGTGTCGATAGGAACGGAAAACGCCAGAGCCTTCTGGCTGTAAACACCGGCAGAAAGTCTTGGCTGGATTGGATGGATTTCGTGGAGGGCGTAGAGTTCAATCTTCCGGAGTTGGAGCAGCTGGATATCCTGCTGACACACAAGCCGGAGCTCCCCGAGGAGCTGATCAAGGGCATTCTCCGCAACGGGCACAAGATGCTGATCTCCGGCCCCTCGAAGGCAGGGAAGTCGTTTCTGCTCATGGAGCTGGCGATTGCGATCACTGAAGGCCGCAGGTGGCTGGGATTTCCTTGCCGCAAAGGTCGTGTGCTGTATGTGAATCTGGAAATTGACCGCGCCAGCTGCATTCATCGTTTTGCCAATATCTATGAATCCCTTGGGATTCACACTCCCTGTGCGGACAGGCTTGTGCTGTGGAACCTGCGCGGTAAGGCTATCCCGCTGGACAAGCTGGTTCCGCAGCTTGTGCGCCGTGTGCGTGATCAGCATTTCGATGCGATCATCATTGACCCCATCTACAAGGTGATCACCGGCGACGAGAACAGTGCCAGCGATATGGCCTTCTTCTGCAATCAGTTCGACAAGATCTGTGCAGACACCGGCTGTGCCACCATCTACTGTCATCATCACAGCAAGGGTGATCTGGGCAACCGCAACGCCAAGGATCGTGCTTCCGGCAGCGGCGTTTTTGCCCGTGACCCGGATGCACAGCTTGACATTATTGAGCTGCAGTTGGACGGCGACGCCAAGTATGAAGCCGAAGCACGTGGGCGTACAGCATGGCGATTGGAAAGTAGCCTGCGCGAGTTCCAGAACATTATCCCCGTGGATTTCTGGTTTGAATACCCGCTGCACACCCTTGAGCGGTCAAGTGATTTGTCTGATGCTCCTGCGAAGGGCAGCATGGCTGCGCGGCGTACTGCCGACGGCAAAAATCTGAACCGGGAACAGCGTGCTGACAGTATTCGCATGGCATATATTGCCTGTTCTATCGATCCCAGCAAGCCGGTTACGGTCGCTGATCTGGCTGCTTATCTTGGTCTGTCCGACCGTGCTGTGCGGGATCGGGTGAAAGAAATGCCCGATGAATTCACGAACAGCCGGGGCGTTGTTACCCGCGCATGATCCATGTTTGCAGGCCCCCAAATGGAACGGAACAGCCTATATAAATATAGGTGTGTTCCACACCCCTCTACAGGGAAGGGAGACCCATCCCTTCCCCTGTACGAGGAGTGGGTGCCCGCGAGACGTATCAAAGGAGGTCGTTCCGTTTGACATTTTTTCTTGATATGAACCCGCCGACCGTAACTGCGCAGGAACACAAAGTCATGGTGCGGCATGGCCGACCGATGTTTTATGACACACCCCGGCTGAAGGCTGCCCGTGCGTTATACGAAGGTGCGCTGTGCCAGCATAAGCCGGATTCTCCTCTGGAGGGTGCTCTTTCCCTGACTGTTGAGTGGTGGTTTCCCAGCAAATCACACCGTGAGGGTGAGATGCGCACGACCCGGCCTGACACAGATAACCTGCAG
>JAFTWV010000062.1 GCA_017465155.1 Clostridia bacterium | reverse complement strand
CGCTGGACGTGGACGTGAGCAAGCAGCTTCCGCCTGTGTGCGACGCGTGTGCAGCGCCTGAGTTTGTGAATCAGTTTATCGGCAAGACTGGCCCGTTTGTGAAGGGAGAGAACATCGACGCAGTAGCGGGTGCGACCTTCACCACGGACGGCGTGATTGCCGCAGTGAACGCGGCGCTGGCCAGCGTGGCTGCGCCTGCGGAGGTGGAGGCTGAGCCCACTGCCGAGCCCACCGCTGAGCCTGCTGCGGAAACGCCTGCTGACCTGACTGCTACTGTTCCCGGCTTCAAGGAGCTTGACGTGGTCGTGACGGTGACACTGAACGAGGATGGCACCATCGCGACCCTGACGGTCAATGCGGACACCCAGAGCCCCGGTCTTGGCAAGAAGTGCGCCGAGGAAGCCTTCCTGAGCCAGTTCATCGGCAAGACTGGCCCCTTCGCGCTGGGCGAGAGCATCGACGCAGTGTCCTACGCGACCATCACCTCTCAGGCGGTTGTGGACGCGGTGAATGCGCTGCTGGCCAAGTAATTTCATAACGGGCAGCCCTGCGCCTTGACGGAGCAGCGACAGCCTCATTGCAACGGCTGCGTCTCCATGAGCAGGAAACGCGGCTTTTCTTATGCCTTTCTCGTTGCGGCGCGGCTCCGGCGGCACTGCTTGTGCAGGAACGCATGATGTGGTATAATCAGTCCGTATGCAAAGGAGCGCGAATGAACATGGGGAACAAACGGCTGAAATGGATACGGCTGATTTTGTGGATCCTGACCGTGGCGATGGGCGTGACAATTTTTTCGCTGTCAGCGCAGGAGGGGCCGGAATCATCGGCGGCCAGCGATGCAGTGGTTCGGTTTATCATCCAGATGATCGACCCGGATTTCGACGCCTTGCCTGAGGCGGATCAGATCAGCGTGTTTGCGTTTGTAAAAAAGCTTGTACGCAAGGGCGCGCATTTTGCTGAGTTTGCGATGCTGGGCTGCCTGATCCGCCTGCTGATCAGCAGCTATGGGCTGCGGTGCGGAACGCGCTGGTCATGGCTGGCGGGTACCCTCTATGCCTGCACGGATGAGCTGCATCAGCTGTTTGTGTCCGCACGGGCGGCGATGTGGCAGGACGTGGCGCTGGACAGCTTCGGTGTGCTGGCGGGCATCATGGCGGCTCATACGATGCTGGTGCTGCTTGATCGCTACGGCAAGCGCCGCACGGGAACCTGAACGAAACAGAAAGAGCGACTCCTTCCGGTGCGTGCTGCGTCGGAAGGAGTCGCTTTTGCGTCACAGGTTGTCGATCTCTTCTGCGGTGCGCTCAAATACCCGTCCGTCCTGAATCAGCAGATGACGGCTGCAGATGGCCAGTGCGGAGCGGCGGTGGGTGACGATCAGGCAGGTGCGGTGCTGCAGGGCGGAGATGTTCTGCAAAAGAAGGGCTTCCGTGGCCTCGTCCAGCGCGGAGGTGGCTTCGTCCAGCAGCAGGACAGGCGCGTTGCTGAGCAGTGCGCGGGCGATGGCGATGCGCTGCATCTGGCCTTCGGACAAACCGTGACCTCTTTCGCCCAGCGGCGTTTCCAGCCCCAGCGGCAGTTCGCGGACAAAGTCTGCCGCACAGGCCTGCGCAAGAGCCTGCCAGATGGAGGATTCGGCTACATTGGCGCTGAAAAGCGTCAGGTTTTCCCGCAGCGTGCCGGACAGCAGGTAATTTCCCTGCGGCACATAGGCGCAGAGGCGGCGTGTAGCCTCGCCCGGAGCCAGCGTATACGGCGGGGTGCTCAGCGCGAAGCATACCTCGCCTGCTGCAGGCTTGTATGCGCCCAGCAGGAGCAGGAACAGTGTGCTTTTGCCTCCGCCGGATATGCCGGTGATGGAAATCATGTCACCCTTGCGAAGCGTGATGTTCACGTCCCGCAGCACATCCGTGCGGCCATAGGTGAAGTCAATGTGGTCGAAACGGATGGAAACGAGGTCGTCATAGGAAATGTCAGGCTGTGGGGATTCCAGAGGCAGTTCTTCGAGTTCCATGAGGCGTTCGGCGCTGGCAGTGACGGTGAAGACCTGCGCGATCAGGTTAGAGAAGCTGCTGAAGGGCTGCTGCACCTGCCCGACCAGCTGAAGCATGGCGGTCAGCGTTCCGTAGGAAATGGTTTTGTTCAGGATACCCAGGGCGCCCCAGACAAGCGCGGAGAAATGCCCCAAATCAAACAGCAGCGAAAAGCCTGTGCTGGATGCAATGCTCGCCGCCCGGGATTTCATGCGGCATGCGGCGAGAGCTTCCTGCAGGGACATGAGCCGTTGCTGAACAGCTTCAGCTGCGCCGAATACCTTGATGACGAGCAGACGCTCCATGATTTCCTGCATAAAGGAACGCGTTTTGCCCTCGGCAGCCTGTGATTCCTTGTGCAGGCGCTTGATCGTGTTCCGCATGAGCATCATCAGCAGGGATACTGCCGCGCCGATGATCAGGCACAGCAGCGTAAAGCGTGGCGCAAGGGCAAAAAGGGCTGCGGCCGCGCCGAGCAGCCGCGCCGCCATATAGGAAAGGGACGGCAGCAGGTTGGCTGCGCTGTTGGAGATCACGCGCACGTCCGAGAAGATGCGATTGAGCAGCTCGCCGCTGTGGTAGGCGGCAACGGCGGAGAAATTCCGCTGGATCAGCTGGCGGACAGCGTGATTTTGCAAAGCCAAATTCAACCGGACAGCAACCAGCTCTGCGATGACGCGGCGTGATGCCTGCAGGATCACATCCAGCAGAATCATGCTGGCAATCAGAAGGATGGCGCGGAGGAGACTCGATGCATCGCCGGCTACGGCTGCATCAATGATGTTCCGGCACAGCAGCGCATAGCTGACGGCAAGCAGTGCGGACAGTGTGTCGGACAGAATGAGATAGAAGACCCGTATGTATTGTCCCCGGGCGCGCGCAGCAATCCAGCGCAACGCAGGAAAACGGTTCGGATGGTTCAAAGCGGTTCACCTGCCTGACAATAGAATGAGTTGCATTTGTGTCAGTGTAGCATAGGAAGGGGGGATTGACAAGCATAAAGACAGTTGAACGGCGCGTTTTTTTGTGTGAGGGTGTTGCTTGACGGTACAGGAGTCGCATGATATACTGACTTCGATTGATCTTGTGCGGACGGGAGGAACGGAAATTGGCTTGTTGCAGGGAGACTGTCGTAAGCAAGAGCTGCACACATGAACAAATGCTTGCACGGCACGGCTTTGACTTGGGCACGCCCATCAGCGGCAGCATGCGTCCAATGATCCGTCCGCGCCGGGACAGCGTCTTGTTTGTGCCGCTGCAGGGCCGGCTGAAGAAGGGCGATGTGGCGCTCTACCGCAGAGATGGGATGGCGGTGATGCACCGGGTGCTGCGGGTCGGGAAGACCGGGTATATCATTCGCGGCGATAATAGCAGTGAAAAGGAAACGATCCGGGAGGAACAGATTATCGCTGTGATGAAGGGCTTCTACCGGGATGAACAATATATTGAAGCAAATGATCTGCGCTATCGCGCATATGCCTGGATATGGCCGAAGCTTCATGGCCTGCTGGTGCTGTATAAAAGGCTGCCGGAAGGGCTGCGGGCACGGATGAAACGCATGCTGCACCCGGTGCGGAAAACATGATATTACGGCCCTCCTCTCTGTGGGTTACGGCGTATATCCGCGGCTGGCCCGGCAGGGGCGTTCTGGCTGCGCTTGGCGCTGATCGGCATGGAGGGAGCGGGCTTTGCCTTCGCTGCGCCCGGAGGATATGGAAAGAACACCCGCATGCGGCTGCGTCTGTGGACGGCTTTCCTTGTGCAGATAAACGGATGAAAATGGGAAAATGTTGAAAAAAACAAATTGTGTTATTGCAATTGGAAAGAAGCTATGTTATACTGCTAATGGAGCATTGTCTTACTGCTGTGGACAGTCCGCCGTGTGGGCGGGAATTCCTGCCGATAGCACAGTGCATTGCTTTATTCAGAAGATGCTGAAGCATGCGCCTGACATAAAAATGAAGGAGGTATTTCCCATGAACAACAAGTATGAAGCTCCCGTGGCGGAGGTCATTGACTTCGAGAAGGACTACGTGCTGGCTGCACTGTCTGGCCAGGGCCGGCTCGAATCTCCTATCTAAACAGAACCAACGCCTCGGCGGTGGGGTGCTAAAGCCCTGCCGCTTTTTTGTTCTATTTTGACAGGCAACTGGGAAAACGGGGATGGCATCATGTGCGCATGGGAGAACCGAAAACACTTTAAAATCCGAATAGCAGGTCTGACGGTAGAAGTGAACGACCTTTACGATGTTGTGCGGTGCCGCTGTGCTGACTATATTGTCATGGATGATGAGCCGGCACAACTGACTATTGGCGGAGATGAAGCTGCTGTCAGAAAAGCGCAGCAGTGGTTTTTGGATGAAGAGGGCGCTGAGGTCTCCATGGGTGAGGCGGAGTTTGCTTGTATCGCCCATCCGATGTACCCACAGCTGACGCGCTTTGGCGCGCTTTGGCTGCATGCTTCGGTGCTGGAGATGGAGGGCGCAGCGTATGCCTTCACGGCGCCCAGTGGGTATGGCAAGAGCACTCATGCGCAGCTGTGGCTGGAAGCTTTCGGTGATCGGACGCGGATTATCAATGGCGATAACCCAATCCTGCGGGAGATGGACGGTGTGTTCCATGCCTTTGGTACGCCGTTTTGCGGTAAAGAAGGGAAGCAGGTCAACACAGGAGTGCCGCTCAGGGGTATCTGCTTCCTCCGGCATGCTCAGGAGAATCGCATCGACCGCATTGATCCGGCGGCGGCGCTTACGCTGTTGTTCCGCAGCAATACCCGCGTCACTCCTGATACGCTGGAGGCACACTTGAGACTCTATGAGCGCCTGGTGGAGAAGGTGCCGGTGTACGTACTGCACTGCAACATGGATGTGGGGGCGGCGTATGTTGCCTGGGAAGGGATGAGGCCACGATGAGCTGTGCGAAGGAGAGTGCAGAGATCGATCTGGTCGTTACCTGGCTGGACGATCAGGATACGGCCTGGCAGAAGCAACGGCAGCAATATTTGGATCAAAAGCCATTGGAACCTTCGATGTTTCGTGATTGGGGATTGATGCGTTACTGGTTTCGCGGGGTGGATAAGTATCTGCCGTGGATCAGACGTGTGCATTTTGTTACCTGGGGCCACCTGCCGCCGTGGCTCAATACGGAGCATCCAAAACTGCATATTGTCCGGCATGAGGATTTCTTGCCGGAAGAATACAGACCTGTGTTTTCCTCCATTCCGATTGAGTTGAACTTTCATCGGATCAAAGGCCTCGCAGAATGTTTTATTTCCGCAAATGATGATTTTTATTTCTTAGGTCCGCAGGGGAAGGAAGAGTATTTCCGGGAAGGCCTTCCCTGTGATTATCTGCATGTGCAGCCTATCACTGACCGGTGTACGACCAGCTTTGGACACATTCTCTGGAATGACATGGCGGCTATCAATCGCCATTTTGCTGCTCGGGAATGCGCGGAAAGATTGCCGCAGTACTGGTTTAGCGAAGCATACTCGGAAACTGTGCGTGCGGATAATCGGGCTGCTCTGCGCTGGCGCTGTTTTGCAGGCTTTGGAGGAGACCATTTTCCTGTTCCGCTTAAGCTGTCCACCTACAGGGAAGTATGGCGGGAAGAGAAAGCACGACTTGAGGTGTCTTGCCGGAGCCGTTTCCGTGACATCACGAACGTGAATAACTGGCTTATCCGCTACTGGCAGCTGGCGACTGGTCGTTTTGTTCCCTATATGCAGCCGGGGCGTCGGCTTATGACAGTGGGAGCGTCAGAGGAAGCGCTGCGTGACGCCATCCTCTCCCCGGACACCCGCGTTCTGTGCTTGAACGAAGGGAATGAGCAGTTCGACTTTGCGCCGCGTGCAGCGTACATTCGCGCGCTGTTTGAGCGTCGGCTGCCGGAGATGAGCAGCTTTGAGAAATTCTGAGGAGGCGATATGATGAAGCGCGTTGCACTGGTCATACCGCCGGATCTCGTGGAGGATGGCCGCCTTCTGCCCGGCGGTGCTCAGACGCTGCGGGAATTGGTACGCCGTTGGCGTGGAAGGTATCACATCACGCTTGTCCTCAGGGCATTCCGGGATAAAATGTATGAAGAACTGCCTGATGGCGTCGGAGTGCTGCTGGATAATGCTGCGGCAGACGTGTCCGGGCAGTCTCATGCAACATACATGCAGCGAGGGCTGGCGGCCTGGATGGAGGTGCCAACGCTGCCGGGTGAATGGGACTGTGCGGTTGCACTGGATGGTCTGCATCCATGGTGTCTTGCCACGGCACTGTATCGGATCCGGGCGGCGCGGAAAGTGGCGTACCTTCCCTGTGAGCCTCGCCTGTTTCTGTCGGACGCGGATAAGGTTGCCTATGCGCCGGTTTGGGGAGCGCTTAACGCCGTTGCGGCAGCGACCCGCTGGACGCAGGAAAACTTTACCGATATGTTCCCGCAGATCAGGAGCGTACTGGCTCACTTGCCCTGTGAAGCGCCGGAAGCCGCTGCGCCCCAGACGATGGAGACGGACTGTTTTCACATCCTGACAGCGGAACCGCTGATGGAGTGGCGTCAGGCGGAACGGATCCCTGCGTTGGCAGCGCAGGCGCGAAAGGTTTGTCCGCGCCTTCGGTGGCACATCATTGGCGATGGACCGCGGCAGCCATATCTTCTGCGGGAAATCATCCTGAACGACGTGTGTGAAGAGGTATTTTCGCAGGGGGCGGCGGATGATAAATTGAATGCGATGCTGCGGCATTGTGACGGCGTGGTAAATTTCGACGACGAGAATGTGGGCGCAGGGGCTGCAGCACAGGCGCTGGGGATACCGGTATTGTCTCTGCGCAGGTCGGAAGGGGCGGAAACGCTGACCCGATGGCTGGCAGGGCTCCATCCGGCTGATAAACCCCATCGACCGGTGTGGCAGGACGAGCGGCTCTGGACTGAAATGATCGAAGGAGAATGAGAAATATGAAGATTACCGAAGGATTTATCCTGCGCAAGGTCGCAAACGAAAGCGTCGTGATGCCCATCGGCGTGGCCAGCGCGAAGCTCAATGGCATCATCAAGCTCAATGCCAGCGGCGTGATGCTCTGGAACCTGCTTAAGGATGGTGCGGAGAAGGCTGATCTGGCCGATGCACTGGCGAAGGAGTACGGCATTGAACTGCTGCAGGCGGAGAAGGACGTCGAGGCGTTCCTTGCGCCGCTGGTGAAGATCGGCTGCGTTGAGTGAGCAAGAGAAAAGCGAATAACACCTGCGGGGGCTGTGATTCGCTGATGTGAGGAGATGGAAGCATGAGCGGAGCGCAGCCCCTTGTGAGTATTGTCATTCCCGTGTACAATGCGGAGCAGTACCTGTCCCGCGCGGTGGAGAGCGTACTTGCGCAGACGGTATCCGACTGGGAATTGATTCTGGTGGATGACGGCTCCACGGACGGCAGCGGCGCGGTATGCGATGAGTATGCGCAGACCGATTCGCGGGTGCGGGTTGTGCATCAGGCGAATGCGGGGCCATCTTGTGCGCGCAATGCCGGCATGGCGCTGGCGGCGGGGACGTGGCTTTTTTTCATCGACAGCGACGACTGGATTGAACCATATGCTCTGGCGCGTCTGCTGACCTGTTCTGCGGACGCGGATGTGGTGATGGGTCATTATCCGGAGAAAACGTTGCCCTGGCGCAATGTGGATGCGCTCCGGACCTTCGTTCCTGCGCAGGCTACGCAGGAGGAACTGTCGGAGATGTTCTTTCTCAAGATGTTTCACCCGGTGTGGAACAAGCTCTACCGGCGCGGGCGAATTACCGGCGGCTTCGAGTCGGGACTCTATTCCATCGAGGATGTGGTCTTCAACTTGCAGCAGTGGCCGAACTGGCGGCGGGTGACGGTGATTCCGGATGCGACGTATCACTACACGATACGGCCGGATTCACTCTCCTGCACCTTTCGGCTGGACAGGATGAGACAGGTACGCCGCTGTTTTCATATGCTCCGTGAATTGCTGAGGGATTGTGAAGATGCGATGTGCCTGCAGTCGCGGTGGTATGCAGAGGAGCTGTGTCTGTATTTGTCGTGCGTGAACGGCGCGCAGCAGATGTCCCGAGAGCGTAGGGACCTGCTGATGGATGTGTGCGTGGCGGATTGCGCCGGAGATGCGGAACTGCTGCAGTATGGTGGGCAGCCGACGTGGCACTGGCGCGTTCCGGCGCTCCTGCGTGCACAGGACGTGCAGGGCTTGCTGCGCCTGACCGGGCGGCCCATTGTCAGCATTGTGATCCCCGTATATAATACGGAGCAATATCTGCCGCGGGTCATTGGCAGCGTACTTGCGCAGACGGTATCCGACTGGGAATTGATTCTGGTGGATGACGGCTCCACGGATGGCAGCGGCGCGGTATGCGATGAGTATGCTGCCCGGGATGAGCGGATCTCCTGCCTGCATACGGAGAATGGCGGCTCATCCGCAGCGCGTAATGCCGGGATGGCGCAAGCACGGGGCGAATGGCTGCTGTTTGTCGACAGCGATGATTGGATGGAGGCGGACGCGCTGGAAAAGCTGCTGGCCCATTCGCAGGGCGCGGATGTGGTAGTGGGGCATTTTCCGGGGCAGAGGGCACCCTGGCGCACGGTAGACGCGCCAAAGTGCTTCGAGCTTGCAGAAATCACGCAGGAGGAGCTGACGGAGCTATTCTACCTGCGCATGTTCCACTCCCCTATCAACAAGCTTTACCGCTGCAAAGGCATCGTCGTGCCCTTCCGGACAGATGTGAGCTACATCGACGACGTCACCTTCCTGATAGCGAACTTTGCCCACTGGCAGCGGGTGGTGTTCGTGCCGGACGATACCTACTGTTATGCGCAGCGGCCGGATTCCCTTACCCACGCCTTCCGCATCGACAGGATGGAGCAGGTACGCGAAAGCCTGCGGCTCTTTGGCGGGATGTTCCCTGATGGGTCGCCTGTCATGGAGACGCTCTCGCGGTGGTATGTGATTGAGCTGCGGCTGTATCTGATGTATTATGCGGGTCAGAAGAGCTTGCCGAAGGATGTACGGCGGCTGATGATACAGCTGTGGCTGGGAGACGATAGCTTCGATCACGGGCGCATCAGCACGGCGCTGCTGAATGATGACTTGCAGGAATTCTGGGATGCAGTGCTCCGCAGGGACGTGGAGATGCTGCTGAAATTGCTGGATAACGGATGAGATGTATGGAGAGAAGGCTGATGAGCGCTCCGCAGGTCACGGTGGTTGTGCCGGTATACAATGTGGCAGCGTATCTGGATGAGGCTGTCGGCAGTGTGCTGGCGCAGACAAATACGGACTGGGAATTGATCCTGGTAGATGATGGCGCCACGGATGCGTCTGGCGCGATGTGCGATGCGTGGATTTCACGGGATGTGCGCATCCGGGTGATCCATAAGGAGAACGGTGGCCTGGCCAGTGCGCGCAACGCCGGACTCGATATGGCCCGGGGCGAGTGGGTCTTGTTTCTTGATGGCGATGACAAGCTGGCGCCGGAAGCGCTGCAGACGGCGTTGGCCCATTCAGAGGGGGCTGATGTGGTGGCCTTCGGACTGGCGCGTTTTCCGGAAAGCGGCACGGGATGGCTGGATAAGGCATACTCCTTTGGCGATGTTCGGGAGATGGGAGGATATATGGAGCAAATATGGCGGGACGGTGTGTTGTCTGCCTGTACGAAGCTCTACCGGCGTGCAAGCATCTGTTGTCGTTTTGATGAAAGCCTGCGCCATGCTGAGGATCTCATCTTCAATCTTGAATACCTTCCGCATGCGCAGGGGATCCGCTTTATTTCGGAGAGTCTGTACCATTACCGCTGGAACGGCAGGGAAAACACGCTGGGAAAGCGCTTCTGGCTGGATCAGCCGGAGATCAGCGCACGGGCATGGGGATTGACGCGCAGGGTGTTTGCAGGCGTCCCGGCGGCGCTGACGTTTTTCGATAAGCGCTATGTATATGAAATCTGCAAACATCTGAAGAAATTGGCGCAGATCGAAGCAATGCCGGAAAGACAACGGCTGTTGGTGATGCAGATGTATCTGCAGGAGCCGCTTCTGAGGGAGAGGTGTTTTGCTGAAACGCCTAAAACGCCAGATGATACCTGCTTATGGAGGTTGGTTGCGCGAGGGGACGCCGCGGCGGTGTGCGAGTTCCTCCGTACAGCTGGCGATGGTGTTCCGGGGTTCGTGTGGACAGAATGACTTTGGAGGAAACGGGTTTATGCGCATCGCAGCGGTTAATGGGGTGAAGGGCTCTTCTACGGGGCAGATTATGAACGATCTGGCAATATATATGTGGAAGCAGGGGCACGAGATGTATACCTTTACTCCGGCTGAGGAGGGTGCTGTGAAGATCCTGCCGTGGAGCTTCGAGATCGGCACGCCGGCTTCTCACCAGGAGCATATCGAACAAGGAATCCGTACAGGCCTCAACGGCTGCTTTGAGGAAGACGGCACCCGGGAGATGCTGCGTGCTTTTGAGGAGCTGGGGATTGAGCTGGTTCAGTTGTTCAATCTGCATAACTTCGTTCTGAACCTGCCGATGCTTTTTGACTGGATTCGGGAACGTCACATCCCTGTTGTGTGGACGCTGCACTGCTGCTGGCCCTACACGGGCAAGTGCATCCATTATAGCATGGCGAAGTGCGATAAGTGGAAAACGGGCTGTGGCGAGTGCCCGCTGATGGAACGCTGGCCATACAGCGATGTGGATAACACGGCCGCTATGTGGCAGATGAAGAAGCAATGGTTCGCTGGCGTAGATAAGATGGTCGTTGTCAGCACGGCTGCGTGGCTGGAGCGGGATGTGAAGCAATCTTTTCTTGGTCAATATCCGGGAAGACTGATTTACTGTGGTATTCACCTGAATAGATTCAGGCCGGTAGCCGGCAATTTCCGGGAGGAATACGGTCTGGAAGGAAAAACGGTTCTTCTGGGCGTGGCAGATGACTGGCGGCGCCGGAAGGGCCTGAAGACGATGATCACACTGGCTGAGAAACTGGATAAAAGCTATCAGCTGGTACTGGTTGGAACAGATGAAGAGGTGGAAGAGATGCTTCCGCCGGAGATTGTGTCTATTCGGAATACGCGTGATACGGCTCGTCTGGCGGGGATTTACTCTGCCGCGGATATGTTTCTGCAGACGACACAGGAGGAGACATTCGGTCTTGTGAACGTGGAGGCACTGGCCTGCGGGACGCCGGTCA
Organism: Clostridia bacterium; assembly: GCA_017465155.1. Lineage (GTDB taxonomy): Bacteria > Bacillota > Clostridia > Christensenellales > Aristaeellaceae > UBA11524. Next base: position 43,721 of record JAFTWV010000062.1, on the reverse strand, counting down.
TTACCTTCGACACCGGCGGCAGCGCAGAAATTCCGGATGAATACTGCGGACGCGTAATTCCCTACGGTGATGTGGATGCTATGATCGCAGCGATCCATGAGCAGGCGCGTACGGGTGCGATGACCCGCGAGGCATGCCTTGAACGGGCGAAGAGGTTCAGCGTGGAGCGCATGTGCGAGGAATACATTGCGTTGTATCACGAGCTGGAGACATGCAGGGAAGGGTGAGTTGATGGAGGAAATACAGCAGACGGCGCTGGCGCTGCTGAGAAAAGCGCTGTTTAATCGGCCGCTTCAGGCAGATCCGGAGACAGACTGGCAAGCTGTATGCAGGGAACTGTCTCTGCATGCCGTTGCCTGCCTTCCCGGCGGGATGCTGGCGGAGCTGCCCGGGCTTGATGATGCCAGCAGGCAGCGCTGGTCAGTGGCTGTTGTGATGAACATGCGGCGTTTCTATGGCATTCTGCAGGCGCAGTCGGCGCTGCTGACGCTGCTGCAGGAAGCAGGGATACGGTCTGTTGTAATCAAGGGAACGGCAGCGGCCATGTATTATCCCAATCCGGATTACCGCAGCATGGGAGATGTTGACCTGCTGGTGGAGGAGGGACGGGCGGACGAGGCGATGCAGCTGATGCTGGCCAACGGCTATGCCCTGTCCGAACCGCTGGATCACAATCCGCGCCATTACAGCCTGAACAGGGATGGCGTCGAATTTGAGATACACAAATCTTTTGCAAAGCAGAAGGACGGCGGTCTGGACGCGCTGCTTTTTGAGGGGATCAACAAGGCGGAAACGGCCTGTATCGCCGGGTTTGAGTTTCCGGTGCTGCCGCGGCTTCAAAATGGTCTTGTACTGCTGACGCACGCGTATCAGCACCTGCAGGAGGGCGTGGGACTGCGTCATGTGTCGGACTGGATGATGTATGCAGCGGCAGAATTGGATGATTTGCTGTGGCACGGGTCCTTCCGAAAAACAGCGGCACAGATCGGACTGGAGCGGTTTGCCGTGGTGCTGACAGCTATGGCGCAGCGGTATCTGGGACTGTCCTTGCAGGATCGGACATGGTGCCGCGCTGCAGACGAGGAGAGCTGCGAAAGCCTGCTTGCCTTTGTGCTGGCCAACGGGGATTTTGGCGTGAAATACGGTGAAAAGCGTATTGCTGCCCGGGAATGGATGGATGTTGGCAATCTGCGTCAGCTGTTCGGAAAGCTGCAGGAGGGCGGACTGCGCAATCATCGAAGGTTGTTTGATTCTCTGCCCTTCCTGAAGCCCTTTGCATGGCTGTTCCGTATATTCAGACTGCTTTTTGTCAGCATGAAGCGCGGGCTTGGCATACGGGAGGTGCTGAGTTCCTATGACGAGAGCCGCGACCGGATTGTACTGTTCAGGCGTCTGGGGCTCCGCACGGTATATGAGGAGAAGCATTGATTCTGGAGGCAGGATGATATGAACAGGAGAAAGATACACACCGTGCTTGTGTACAGCCTGATTGTGCTGACGGCGCTGGCGATTGCGGCGATGATGATCAGTGATCAGCGGGAGATGGAGGCAAAGCAGAGCGCGGCAGCTGCGCTGGAGGAGGCGCGACGTCCTTATTTGGCTGAGATGACGGAGATCAATACAGAGCTGGCCATGCTGGAACGGGAAGAGAAAATGGCTTTTGCCCATACAGCGACGGCGCATATCTTGTTTGCGGAGCCGGACTCCCGTATCCTTGCAGAGGCTGTACCGCTGATGGCGGAGTACGGCTACACTGGCGTGGTGGCCGTATCGGAGACGTTCTTTCCGGGCGGCGATGGCTGCCTGACGGCGGAGGAACTTAATGGGCTGACAGCGCAGGGGTGGGAGGTTGTGGCCTGCATCACGGCAGATACGGATGTGTCAAACCTTGTGCAGCGCATGAATGCGGCAGGCATTGCAGCACCCTGTGCAGCGTATTTCCCGGATGGCAGCTGCACAAAGCAGACTGAGACGCTGATTCAGTCCCTTGGAATCCCGGTGATCATCCAGTATGGCAGAGGGGGGCTTGTGGACGGTGGTTCTTCCGACGGCTGGTATCCCGTGGCATGCGGGACGATGGACAGTGAGATTGACAATGCCTTCTCTGCGGCCCTGTCGGGCAAGACCGCTTTGGTGCTGACCGAGGGATGGCAAAATAGCCGGGAAACATTTTCCCAGAATGATTTCCGCACCAATCTTGATGTTTTCAAGGAATACGAGAAAGCGGGACAGATTGCTGTAACGACGATTGGCTCGGCATACCAGAGGTATCTGCAGGTGGAGGAAAGCTGTGCAGCTGAATACCAGAGCTGGCAGACAAAGAGGGAAAGTCTTGAAACCCGCCTCAGAGAGATCGAGCAGAAGCTGCGTGACCTTGGGACGCAGAACCTGCACCAATAACGGTATGCGCCGTGAATGTCCGGTCTGGAGGATTCATCCACACCTGTTAAGTTGCTGGGATTTTTTGTTGACGTGAAGCCTGTTATGCGGTATAATAATCCTGATTCATTGTGTCCAAGTGGTGCCGTGGATCAATGAGTGTGCTGACGGAGAGGGAGTGCAGATGGCTCACAGGCATAGGAAGCATCGCAGGCAGAAGGGGTACGACGGCGGTAAGCCGCCGCGCGACCGGCTGCTGCTGATGGCGCTGCTGACGGCTTTACTGTTCGCAGCAGGACTGATGGGCGTGTCATATATCGGCCAGCGGCTGGAGCCGGACGCCGAAGAGGTGCGCGGCAGTCTGGAGGGACGCTTTCAGCCGACGTTGACCCTTGAGCACAAGGGGCGGACTTATGCGCATCAGGAGCTGGACTACACGACCATCCTTTTCATTGGCGTGGATAAATCGGCGCTGAACAGCGTGTCCATGCGTCAGGGCGGTCAGGCGGACTTTCTGCTGCTGATGACCATCGACCGGGATCACCGGCAGGTCGATCTGCTGCAGCTTGACCGCGATACGATTGCCGAGGTGCAGGTATACGGCGCGTTTGGTAATCCGGCGGGCAAGCGGAACACGCAGATATGTCTGTCCTACGCCTTTGGCACGACCACTGAAAAGGCCTGTCAGAACACGGTCAGGGCGGTGACGGACCTGCTTGGCGGCATTCCGATCGATCACTACATCGCGCTGGATATGGACGGTATGACCGTTCTGAACGACGCGCTGGGCGGCGTGACGGTGACGCTGGAGGAGGATTTTACCGATCTTGATCCGGCGATGAAGGCCGGCACGGCCATCAAGCTGCAGGGGCGGCAGGCGGAATACTTCCTGCGCAGCCGCATGACGGTGGGCGACGGTACCAATCAGGGCCGCATGAACCGTCAGGCAGCGTTTATGGAGGCCGCGGCGGAGCTGCTGACCCAACGGATGGCAGAAGACCCCGAGTATGTGGGCGAGCTGCTGGAGGCGCTGGAGGAGCATCTGGTCGCCAGCTGTGAGAACGGCTGGCTGGTCAGTCAGGCCTACGCGGCACGGCAGTACACCCGGACGAAGCTTGCGCGGCTGCAAGGCGAGCATACCGTAGGCAGCGATGGCTTTGTCGAATTCCACCCCGATACAGATGCGCTGACGGAGTACATCATCGGCACATTCTGTGAATAAACCTGATCATTCAAAGGTAGCTTTGATGATAAAACAAGGAGGAGATTACTATGAAGAAGTTCCTGGCTCTGGTTACCCTCGTCTGCATGGTGCTGACCGCTTCTGTGGCCTTTGCTGCGTTCCCCAGCAAGACTGCGCAGGATCTGACCGCCGCTGAGACTGGCATGCCCGTCAACGGCGTAGTGCCGGAGGCTGGCTTTGCCATCTTTGTGACCGATCCTACTGAGCCTATCGAGGCCGAGATTGCCGCCATGGCTGATCACGTTGCCACCGACGTCATCGCCACCTACTATGACGAGGAAACCCAGGCAAAGCTGGCTGAGCTGGTTGCTGATCCTGCCGCGCTGGTTGCTTACGAGCTGGTGCCCGTGGCTTGCTCTGGCTACAAGGCTGAGTACGGCGACGTGCCCGCGAAGTTTGTGTTTGCCACCGCTTTCGAAGAGGGCGCTGAGCTGACCGTGGCTGTGAAGACCGACGTCTGGTCTGTGCAGAAGTGCGTGGTTGAAGAAGGTAAGGTTGAGGTGCTGTTCACCGGCGCTGAGCTGACCCAGATGGAAGCTGCTCCCGCGCTGATGGTCGTCATGAGCACCCCTATCGCCTGATGCGATGTATTCCCGGCTGGCGCAGTGGCTGTGTGCTGCTGCGCCGGCTGTGTGAATGCAGCAAACAGATGGCGGCGGAAAGGTTCCCCAACGATGGCGGAAACACGGGTAAGCGGCGATGAGCGCGTGCAAACGGCATGCTTTCATCCTCGTTTACCAACCAACAGAGTAACATCAGAAATGGAGCAGATGGCATGGCACAGGATTATCAGAGACAGTCCCGGAATGGCCAGCAGCCGGAGATGGATCAGAAAATGCTGGTGGAAGCGCTGTCCGCGGCGCTGGTACAGGTGACACAGAACGGCGCGGGTACGCAGCAGTCCGGCGATACGCAGGAGAACGGTGTATCCTTTGATGTGATGGAACTGTTCTTCCATGTGCTGGGCAAGATCAAGTATGTGATTCTCGCGGCGCTGCTGGGTACGCTGCTGGCGGGACTGTATGTGCAGTATAAGGTTGTGCCGTATTATCAGGCGACGTCCAAGCTGTACATCCTCAATCAGAGCGGCATTTCCGTGAGCATGTCCGACCTGCAGGTGGCGTCCACCCTGACGCTGGACTATCAGGAGGTCTTCAAGACCTGGGAAGTCCACGAGATGGTGCGCAGCGATCTGAATCTGGATTACAGCTATGCTCAGCTGCAGTCCATGCTGACGATCTCCAATCCCTCGGATACGCGCCTGCTGTATATCACCGTGCGTCACACTGATCCGCAGATGGCCATGGAAATCGCTAATTCCTACGCCCGTGCAGCCAAGAACTTCATCTATCAGGTCATGGAGGGCGATGAACCCAACGAATTCTCCATCGCGCTGGTGCCCGGCTCTGCTGTGGGCATGAGCAAGAGCCGCTACATGATGCTGGGCTTCCTGGGCGGCGCCTGTCTGGTGACGGCGATTCTGGTGCTGCAGTTTCTGCTGGACGATCGTCCCCATACGCCCGACGATATTACCAAGATGGCGGGTATCCCCACGCTGGCAGTTGTGCCGCGTGAGCAGAACATTGCCAAGAACAGAAAGAAGACCCAGAAGCACAGGAAGGAGCGCAAGGCATGAATCAATTAGAGTTTACCCGCCTTCCGCAGCTGGACTTTGCCTGTAATGAGGCGATGAATACGCTGGCGACCAACCTGTTCTACTGCGGCGATAATGTCAAGACGGTCATGCTGACCAGCCGCTATGCGGATGAGGGCAAGTCCTTCCTGACGCTGAACCTGATGCGCACGCTGGCGAGCCTGGGCAAGAATGTGGTGCTGGTGGATACCGACCTGCGCCGTTCCCGTCTGGTTTCCCACTACGGCGTAAGGTTTGCGCCGGAGCACAACAAGGGCCTGGCGCACTATCTTGCCGGCATCTGCGAGATGGATGAGGTCGTTTATCAGACCAATATCCCCAATGCATACATGGTGCCCATCGGCCGTGAGGTCGAGAGCTCCCTGCAGCTGCTGTCCTCCAACCGTATGGGCCCCCTGATGGAGGTGCTGGCGCAGGAGTTTGATATCGTGGTTGTGGATACGCCCCCTGTCGGCGTTATTGTTGACGGCCTTGAGATGGCCAAGTACTGCACGGGCGCGCTGCTGGTGGTTTCCGCCAACCGCGGCCATAAGAAGGACATTGCCGAGGTTACGCGTCAGATCAAGCAGACGGGCTGCCCGGTGCTGGGCGCGGTGCTGAACAATGTTGAATTTGATTCCTTCACCAACCGCAAGTATTATTATAAGTCGGAACGCTACTCCTCTTACTATTACGGCGCATACGGCGAGAAGAAGTAAGGTTCCAAAGCGGCACGAATGCTGCCGCTGTGCCTGCTTGCGCTGGATATTCCAGGGCACAGGCATATTTGTATGTTTGGGAACTTTTGTTGGAAAATGTTCAGGGGTGACAAAATGCAGGAAAATCAGAAACTGCACAGGCAGGGCCGCAAGCATTCCACGATGTTGGTGTTTTATGACCTGATCCTGCTGGTGTGCGTGGATCTATTGATGCTCGTGATCTATCCGAGCGGTATCCATCCATTGACGAAGACCGGCGTGATTGCTCAGTTTGCCATGAGCGTGGTGGCGATTACCAGCTGCAGGATTCTGGGCGGCATCTATAAGCAGATCTGGCGCTACGGCGGTACGTCGCAGTACATCCGGCTGATCCTCAGCGATGCAGCGGGCGGCGCGGTATACCTGCTGCTGATGTTCCTGCTGCCCTTTGAGACGATCGCAGTGCTGCGCGCGCTGACGATTGTGGCGCTGGATCTGCTGGCAGCCATTGCCGTGCGTCTGATGTACCAGTACATGTACGAGTACAACAGCCTCAAGTCGCCGGTGGGCAAGTTCATGCGCCGCGTGACGCGTGCCATCACGGGCATCAAGATTGATCCTGTGGCGCAGACGGCGGGTATGCAGGCAGCCGGCAATGCGGCGGGCCGCAGGATCAACATCGCGATTGTCGGCGCGGGCCGCGTGGGCGTGATGCTGGCAGAGGAGCTGCTCAAGAACCCTGCTGCGGCGTATCAGCCCTGCTGCTTCATTGACATCGACAGCGAGAAGATCGGCCGTTACATCAGCGGTCTGCGGGTGTTTGCAGAAGCGGAGGTGACCAGCGAGGTGCTGGCCTCCTTCCCCATTCAGGAGATCGTGTTTGCGATGCCGGATGTGGATACGGACCGTAAGCAGCAGCTGTACAAGCAGTACAAGGCTACCGGCTGCAAGATCAAGGTCTATGATTACCCGGATCCCCAGAAGATGGGCAGCAAGCGTACGCTGCGTGAGTTTGACATTACGGAGCTGCTCTTCCGCCAGCAGGTGGAATTCATGGATGAGCAGACGAAGCAATATTACCGCGGCAAGACGGTGCTGATCTCCGGCGGCGGCGGCTCCATTGGCAGCGAGCTGTGCCGGCAGATTGCGAAGATGCAGCCCAAGCGTCTGGTGATTCTGGACGTGTATGAGAACGGCGCGTATGACATCCAGCAGGAGCTGCGCATCCGCTATGGCGCGAAGCTGGATCTGGTGGTGGAGATTGCCACGGTCTGTGACCGGGAGGCGCTGGACCGGATCTTTGCCGAGCATAAGCCGGATGTGGTGCTGCATGCTGCGGCACATAAGCATGTGCCGTTGATGGAGCGCAACTGTGTGGAGGCTGTGAAGAACAACGTCTTCGGTACGCTGAACATTGTCGAGGCGTCCGAGAAGCACGGCGTTGGCAAGTTCACGATGATCTCCACCGACAAAGCAGTCAACCCCACGAATGTCATGGGCGCAACAAAGCGCATGTGCGAGATGATCGTGCAGAGCCGCACGGGAACCAGGACGAATTTCTCTGCGACCCGCTTCGGCAATGTGCTGGGCTCCAACGGCTCTGTGATCCCGCTGTTCAAGCGGCAGATCATGAACGGCGGCCCGGTGACGCTGACGGACAAGCGCATCATCCGCTACTTCATGACCATCCCGGAAGCCAGCCAGCTGGTGCTGCAGTCCGGCGCGATGGCGAAGAACGGCGAGCTGTATGTGCTGGATATGGGTAAGCCCGTCAAGATCCTTGAGCTGGCGGAGAACATGATCCGCCTGAGCGGCTTCGAGCCGTACAAGGACATTGACATCGTGGAGACGGGCCTGCGCCCCGGCGAGAAGCTCTATGAGGAGCTGCTGATCAAGACCGAAGAACTGGACAAGACCAGCAGCAGCATGATTTTCGTGGAGCGGGACAAGCCGGAAACGATGCGTGTGATCGCCGGAAAGCTGGAGCGCCTGAACTTGGCGGTCGAGAGCGGCGACGACGAGGCGGTGCGCGCTGCGCTGCATGAGGTTGTTCCGACGTTCAAAACGCCGGAGGAGATCAATGCGGAAGCCGGCCGTGCGGAAGAGATGCAAATGACCCGCGGCGCAGCTGCGGCGGGCTGATAACACGATACAGGTTATTTAGAGAGAGGTACTGCATGTATAAATTCGTCAAACGCGTGATGGATATTCTGTTGTCCCTGTTCGGACTGATCATCACGTCGCCGTTTCTGCTGATCACTGCGATTGCGATCAAGCTGGATTCCAGGGGCCCGGTGATCTTTGCGCAGGAGCGTCTTGGCGTTAAGGGCAAGGTATTTAAGATTTACAAGTTCCGTTCCATGACTGTGGGTGCGGAGAAGACTGGCAGCGGCGTCTATTCCGGCAAGGGTGACGCCCGCGTGACCCGCGTGGGCCGGATTATCCGCGCAACCAGTATTGATGAGCTGCCCCAGCTGGTCAACATCCTCAAGGGTGAGATGAGCCTGATTGGTCCCCGACCTGCGCTGACCTATCACCCCTGGACGTGGGACAAGTACACAGATGAGCAGAAGCGCATGTTCGACGTTCGTCCCGGCGTGACCGGCTGGGCGCAGGTCAACGGCCGTAAAGGCGTGGAATGGCATAAGCGCATCGAGCTGAATGTCTGGTATGTGGACAACATGTCCTTCCTGCTGGATCTGAAGATCTTCTTTATGACCTTCTTCAAAGTGCTGACCAATGCGGACAATGAGAACACGGGCAAGACGCTCAACGATTCGCAGGACAAGGCGCTGTGACGGTTACGAAAGGGGTTATCGTATGCCGCTGAAACTGATGTATATCACAAACCAGCCTGAGGTTGCACAGGTTGTTGAGCATGCAGGCGTGGATCGTGTGTTCGTCGATATGGAGTATATCGGCAAGAGCGCGCGGCAGGGCGGAATGGATACCGTTCAGAGCCACCATACGGTGGAGGATGTGGCGGCGGTCCGGGCAGTGCTGAAAAAATCGGAGCTGCTGGTCCGTATCAACCCTGTCCATGCGGCGGAAGACGGACACATGGGTACTGCTGTGGAGGTTGAACGCGTGATTGCCGCCGGTGCGGATGTGCTGATGCTGCCGTACTTCAAGACGGTGGAGGAGGTGCAAACCTTCCTGCAGTGCGTCAACGGCCGGGCAAAGACGATGCTGCTGGTCGAAACCAAGGAGGCCGTTGAGCATCTGGATGAGATCCTCGGGCTCCCCGGGATTGATGAGGTGCACATCGGTATGAACGATCTGAGCATCTCCTATGGTAAGAAGTTCATGTTTGAACTGCTTTCCGATGGAACGGTGGAGCGTCTGTGCGACAGGATCCGCAGGGCGGGAATCACCGCTTACGGCTTTGGCGGCATTGCCTCGCTGGGCAAAGGGCTGCTTCCGGCGGAGATGATCATCTGCGAGCATTACCGTCTGGGCTCCAGCATTGCAATCCTGTCCCGCAGCTTCTGCAACGTAAACCAGATCGACGATCTGGAGGAGCTCAAGCGTGTCTTCGAGACCGGCGTCGCGGATATCCGCGGCTTCGAGCGTCGCTGCACGACCTGCTGTGATCTGGCGGAAAACCGGCAGAAGCTGGCGGAAAAGGTGACAGAGATCGTTTCGACCCTTTAATGTGAGGTTTGCATATGGTGTTCTTCATCACGGCTCTGCGTGCGCTGGCGGCCATCCTGATCACCAATGCGCATTACACAGACGTGTATCCTGTCAGTATCATAGCCAGCGGCGGCCTGCTGGGCGATGTGCTGTTTTTTGCCGTTTCGGGATACTGCCTGAGCAACATCCGCACGGGCTTCCTGCCATGGTACGGCAAGCGCCTGATGCGCGTGTATCCTCCGGTGCTGCTCATTACGCTGATTTATATGCTGCTGGGCTTCTACCGGCTGGGAGAGTGGAACCTGGCGCAGTGGTATCTGTACCCCACGTATTATCATTTCGTGGCGTCAATCATTGTGCTGTACATTCCCTATTATTTTGTGGCGAAATATGTCAAGAGCCGTAAGCAGCTGCTGGCGGTAGCCGGCGCGGTGCTGGCCGTCTGGGTGCTGGCATACGCATTCGGCTATGACAAGAGCCGCTATCATATTGATACCGTCAGGGAACCGATGATTCGCTTCCTTTTCTTTGAAGCGATGCTCATGGGCCTGTATTTCAAGCGTTTCCAACGACCCGGAAGCACGAATCGGGGGAAGCGCTGTTTGTCGTTTCTGCTGTTGTTTGCGTTGATCGTGCTGTATTTTGCAACGAAGCTGCTGTTTTCCCGCCGTGCATCGCTGGCGCCGTGGCAGCTGCTGAATCAGTTTGTGCTGCTGGCATTGCTGTATTCAGTGTTCAGCCATATGTCCCGGACGGAGGGCTGGCTGCATCGTCTGCCTGCAGGGGTGTGGAAGGCAGTCTCATTCCTTGCCGGTTTGACGCTGGAGATCTATCTGGTGCAGTACGTGGTCATTGAGCAGCTGGCGAAGGCGGCCCCGTTCCCGCTGAACTGGCTGATTGTGACGGGTGTGATTCTGCTGGCGGCCTTTGCGCTGCAGTGGTTGAACAGCGCCGTGGTCAAGGGCGCGGAACGAATCATCGGGAGGATGCGAAAGGCATGAAGCTGCTGCTGACAGGCGCATATCCATGGAAACAGGAGCAGATCCGGGCGGTCGAGGCTCTGGGACATGAGACGACCTTCATCCAGGACGAGCGGATTCCGCTGCAGGAGCAGGGCATTGATCCTGCTGCATATGAGGGCGTGGTAGGCAACGGCCTGTTCCTCTACACGCCCATTGAACAGTTTACGTCGCTGCGCTACATTCAGCTGACAAGCGCCGGTTTCGACCGCGTACCGATGGACTATGTGCAGCAGCACGGCATTGTCATCCGCAATGCCCGCGGTGTGTACAGCGTGCCGATGGCAGAGTTTGCACTGTGCGGCGTGCTGCAGCTGTTCAAGGGTGCAGCGCATTTCCTCCGGGCGCAGCAGGAGCATGCGTGGCGCAAGCACCGCGGATTGCGGGAGCTTGCAGGCAGCAGAGTCTGTGTGGTCGGCTGCGGCAGCGTGGGTATGGCTTGTGCTGAGCGCTTTGGCGCCATGGGCTGCAAGGTGTCGGGTGTGGACGTCGTGACCGCACCCCGTCCGGGCTTCGACGCGATTGTCCCGCTGGAACAGCTGGAGGCTGAGCTGCCTCAGGCTGATGTGGTTGTCCTGACGCTTCCGCTGACGAAGGAGACGCGGCATCTGATAAATGCCGCCCGTCTGGCACGGATGAAGCCCGGTGCAGTGCTGGTCAACATCGCCCGCGGTGCGGTGGTGGATACCGCTGCGCTGACGGAAGCGCTGACGCAGCAGCTGGGCGGCGCGGTGCTTGATGTGTTTGAGGAGGAACCGCTGGGGGCGGATTCTCCCCTGTGGGACATGCCCAATGTGATCCTTACGCCCCACAATTCCTTTGTGGGCGACGGCAACAATGCCCGCATGGCGGCTGTCATCATGGACAACCTGCGGCAGTATAACGAATGATATTGGAGTAGCATGGATTATGAAAATCATGGTCATTTCCGCGAAAAACAAGACGGTCTTTAACTTCCGCGGCGATCTGGTCAAGGAGCTGGTTGCGCGAGGACACGAGGTGCTCGTTACCGGCCCGAATCAGGATTTTATCGAGGATGTGATGGCGCTGGGCGTCAAGTCCTTCCATGAGGTTCCGCTGGTCAAGGACAATACCGGCATCATGGGCGATGTGCGGTATATGTTCAAGCTCCGCAAGGTGTTCAAGGCTGAGAAGCCGGACATGGTGTTTGCTTATAACATCAAGCCTGTGGTGTACGGCAGCATGGCTGCCCGGCTGGCCGGCGTGAAAAAGGTCGTTGTGATGATCACGGGTCTGGGCCGCGTGTATACCTCCAACAGCCTCAAGACGAAGGTGCTGCGCCTGATCACAAACACCCTGTACCGCATGGCCTTCACCTGCTGCACAAAGGCGATCTTCCAGAATCATGACGATCTGAACCAGTTTGTGGATGCAGGGCTGGTTCGCAGGGATAAGACGGCACATATTGACGGTTCGGGCGTAAACATGACCCGCTTCCACTTCGACGGTCTTCCGGAGGAGCATTGCTTCCTGATGGTAGGCCGTATCATCCGTGAAAAGGGCGTGATGGAATACTGCAAGGCGGCTCAGATTGTCCGCGAAAAGCATCCTGAGGCCCGCTGCATCCTGCTGGGCGGCTATGATCAGGCCATGGGCGGTCTTGATCCTGCAGAAATCAAGCCCTACATCGACAACGGCACCATTGAATTCCCCGGCGAGGTGAAGGATGTGTCGCCGCTGGTGAAGCAGTGCCGGTACTTCGTGCTGCCGACCTATTACCGTGAGGGCGTGCCGCGCACGATTCTTGAGGCAATGGCCATGGCGCGCCCCGTGATCACAACAGACTGGCCCGGCTGCCGCGACGCGGTGCAGGACGGTGTGAACGGTCTGCTGACCGAGCCGAAGAATGCGGAAATGCTGGCGGATAAGATGTGCTGGATGATCGAGCACCCCGAGGAGGTTGCCCGGATGTCACAGCGGAGCATTGAGATCTGCCGGGAGCGCTACGATGTGAACGTCGTCAACGCGAAAATGCTCAAGCTGCTGGAGGTGTAAGGCATGAATTTTTACAAGAAGATTATCCGCAGCCAGAATGCACGTTTTGCCATTCTGAAGTTTCTGCGCTTTATTCCGGACAAGCCGATGCTGCGCCTGCAGTATTTTCTCAAGCTCAAGCGCTGGCTGAAGCTCAAGCATCCCACGCGCTATACCGAAAAGCTGCAGTGGTACAAGCTGTATTATCGCAACCCTGTGATGCACACCTGCGTGGACAAGTATCGCGTGCGCGAGTATATCCACAGCAAGGGCCTTGACGAAATCCTGAACGAGCTCTATGCCGTGGGCGACCATGCGGATGAAATCAACTTCGACGCCCTGCCGAATGAGTTCATCATCAAGACCACCAACGGCAGCGGTACCAACATCATCTGCCGGGATAAGGCGAATTTTGATATTCCCGGAACCAGGCAGCAGATGGACGCCTACCTTGTCCGGACGGAGGCTTCTGCGGGTCGTGAGTGGGCGTATTCCGGCGCGACGAAGAAGATTATCGTCGAGGCTCTGCTGAAGGATCCCACAACGCCGGATGGCGCTGTGTGCGATTATAAGTTCCTGTGCTTTGGCGGCAAACCCTACTGCGTCGTGTATGATAAGGATCGCTACACGGGCCATAAGCGCAACTTCTATGACCTGAACTGGAAGCGTATGGACGTCGGCAGCGATTGCCCGAATTTCGACGATGAGGTGGAAAAGCCCCGGAACTTCGAACGGATGCTGGAGATCGCGTCGATTCTGTCCGAGGATTTCCCTGCGGTGCGTGTGGATCTGTACAACATTGAGGGCCGGATCGTCTTTGGCGAATTGACCTTCTATCCCTGGAGCGGTTATGTGCAGTTCACGCCCGACAGCTTCGATCTGGAGCTCGGCCGCCAGTTTAATATCGAAAACACCTGATGATTGAGAGTGCATCGGCGCGGCTGCGGGGAACATCCTGCAGCATCGCCGCAGATAAAGGAGAAACACCATGCAGGAACTTCTGAACAAAGATGTGCTGCTGACCGTTGCAACCCCCAGCTATAACCGTGCGCACACGCTGCCGGAGGTATATGCTTCCCTGTGCGCGCAGACGGACAAGCGCTTCCTCTGGATGATTATTGATGATGGCTCCACGGATCGTACCGAGGAGCTGGTGAACGGCTGGGTGAAGGAGGGAAAGCTGCAGATTGCTTACCACAAAAAGCCCAACGGCGGCAAGGCGTCCGCGCTGAACGTGGGCATTGGTCTGCTGGAGACCCGCTACGCCGTGTGCCTTGACTCTGACGATACCTTCTATCCCCGGGCGGTGGAGATCGCTCTGGAGCAGCTCGACAGCATCCGTGATGACGATGCATACTGCGGATTGCTGGCCCTGCGCAATAATCCTGACGGGCGAGTGATGGGCGGACGTCCCATCCCGGAGGGGACCGAAAAGGTGACAGCCGTGGATATCTTCCTTCGCTGGAACCTCAAGACGGAGCTCATCTGCTTCTACAAGACGGCGCTGCTCAAGCAGTACCGCTTCCCGGAATTCCCGGGCGAGAAGTTTGTCTCTCCTGCGTGGATGCAGTATGAAATTACCCGTGATCGCGCCTACAAGCCGTCTTGGGATCAGCTGTGCTGCTGCGAATATATTGCTGACGGCTTGACGAAGAACAAGCGCAAGGTGATTATGCGCAACCCGCGCGGCTACACCTGCATCAAGCGCTTCAGCTTTGATCTTGCGCCGAACCTGAAGCAGCTGATCAAGAATGGCATCATGTATGACTGCGGCTGCCTGCTGGGCAAGGACAAGGACTGGCTCAAAAATGCGAAGCACAAGGGCTGGGCGATTGTGCTGATGCCTGCGGCATGGCTGGTTCGTATGCGCCGCTTTAATTCCAAGAGCTAAGGGTGAGTCATCATGGTTTATAATCTGGCGTTGGCCGGTATATTCCTTTTTGCGCTGGCGGCAAAGCCATTTGGGCAGAGCAAGGGCCGTAAGCTTTATCTGGCACTGTGCTTTATTATGCTTGTGATCGTTTCCGGCTGCCGGTTCCAGAACGAATTCAGCGACTTTCAGGTCAATTACAACCGAGTGATTCAGGCGTCGCGGCAAACGTGGGGCGAAGCACTCACATACTCAACAGACTTTATCCATCAGCTGTTCCGTAAATCGGTGGCGATGGTATTCAAGGATCCGCAGTGGTACTTCATTCTGTCTGCCGCGTTCATGGTGGGCACGCATATGAAGTGCTTTGAGAAATACGCGGATTGTCTGTGGCTGTGCGTACTGCTGTATTTCAGTGAGTTCGGCTTTTTCCAGGGCAACAACACGACCCGTCAGACTCTGGCGGTCGCTGTGACGATCCTCTCTTGGAAATACCTGCTGAACAAGGACTTCCTGAAGTATAACCTCACGATGTTCGCGGCGTTCTTTGTTCACACGTCAGCCATTTTCTTCTATCCGATGTATTTTCTTGCAAATATCGGTTTGACGAAGAAGAATGTCTATGCCTATACCTTCGTGGGCGCAGTGATTCTTGCGTTTAACGGACCGATTATCAGTTTCTTCCAGCGCTTCCTGTATTCGGACTATGGAGAATCCAGCTACGGCATGACGTCTTCAAACAGCCTGCGCCTTGTGCTGGCGCTGGCCTGCGGTGTGATGATCCTGATCAACATGTACAGCCGCAAGCGGAACTGGTATGATCCCCGGCTCCGGCAGCAGATCAGGAATCCACAGCGCTTCAACAACCTGATGCTGAATGGTACGTTCCTGTTCATGATGTGTACGGTGCTGTCGGTATTGAGAATTCTTCTCTTTTCGCGCGTTGCGCTGTACTTTGCTCCCTGCGCCATCATCAGCTTCGACAAAGCGATCAAACGCATCTCCAACAAGAACACGCGGATGCTGGTGGCTGCCGGCGTCGTGGCATTCTTCCTGGTGTGGGTGCTGTATAAGAGCCTGACCGGCAAGCTGATCCCGGCGACCTTCACACCGTTCTGGCTGTATCCGGACAGAATGATGATTTATTAAGCAGGAGGGTGCACAAATGCGCAGCAAGAAAGCAATGATCAACTTCCTGGCCTCCGTGGTGGAGCTAATTATCGCCACGGTGACCAGCTTCATTGTTCCACACTATATTATTCATGCCTTTGGTTCCAGCGTGAACGGTCTGATTTCGTCCATCACGCAGTTCCTGAGCTACATTGCGCTGATCGAATCCGGCATCGGCGCTATCGGCCGGACGAGCCTGTACAAGCCGCTGGCGGATGGCGATACCGGCATGCTGAGCCGCAATGTAAAGGCGCTGGACAATTTCTACAAGAAGGTTTCCTACGCCTTCATCGGCTACATGGCGGTGCTGGCGGTGCTGTTCCCGCTGCTGGTGAATCAGGAGTTCTCCTGGGGATACACGGCAACCATGATCGTGATCCTTGCCTTCAGCACCTTCATCCAGTACTATTTCGGCATCACATCCCAGACGGTCATTCAGGCGGATCAGCGCAAGAGCATTCCCTCGCTGCTGCAGGCCCTGACGCTGCTGCTCAACATGATTTTCACGGTTGTGCTGATCCGTATGGGTGCAAGCGCTCATGTGGTCAAGATTGGTTCTGCCGTGGCCTTTGCCATCCGGCCTGTGGTGCTGTACATGTATGTGGCAAAGCATTACAGCATCGACAAGAAGGCTGTGCCGAACAACGATATCCTTAAGCAGCGCTGGGACGGTCTGGCCCAGCATATCGCTTACTTCATCCACAAGAATACGGGCATTGCCGTGCTGACGATCCTGACCAATGTCAAGGAGGTCTCGGTCTACTCGGTGTATATGCTGGCGGTTGCGGGCTGTTCCAAGGTGGTCAATGTTTTCTCTTCGAGTCTGGAGCCTGCCTTTGGCAACATGATCGCCAAGGGAGAGAAGGATACGCTGCGGGATCGTGTGTGGCTTTGCTCAACGCTGACGGTGCAGGTGGCAGTTGTACTGTTCAGCACAGCGGTCATCATCATCACGCCCTTCATCGAACTCTACACCCGGGGCGTTACGGATGCAAACTATCTGCGGCCGGCCTTTGGCGTAGTGCTGCTGATTGCCGAGGCAATGTACTGCATCCGCATGCCGTATCAGTCGGTGGTGTACGCAGCGGGGCACTTCCGCCAGACCCGTAACGGCGCACTGGGAGAGGCGGCGCTGAACATCGTTCTGTCGGTGATTCTGGTGCACTTCTTCGGCCTGATCGGCGTGGCGATCGGTGCGTTTGTGTCCATGGTGTTCCGTACCAGTCAGTATGTGTGGTATTACCATGTGCACCTGCTGGGCGAGCGCGAGGGCCTGAAGAAGGAACTCAAGCGAATCGTGGTTTCGCTGGTGGAAATCGCGGGTATTGCACTGTTTGCAGCGTTGATCCCGGCGGCGCCCTCCGGCAGCTATATGGGCTGGATTCTGGGCTCTTTGGGCGTGGGCGTGGGCTGCAGCGCGGTGGTGCTGCTGGTGTCCCTGGTGTTCTATCGCAAGGAGCTGCGTGATTTGGCCGGCTTTATGAAGCGCGTACTGAAGAGACGCAAGTAAATGCGGATTGTATCCGCAGGGATTCCATTGTACGATGGAGGAAGGAACCAATGTGTGCCATGCAGGCAAATGCCTGTTAAATAAAAGGGAGGTACCAGTATGAAACGGTTCTTGAGTTTCGCATTGGTGTTGACGATGCTGTTCAGCAGTCTGCCGATGACTGCGCTGGCGGCGGGCTTCGGCTCTTCCAGCAACAGTCCGTCGAAGCCGGCAGCAACGTCGACGCCAACAATCGAACCCGAGGTGCAGCCGACCGCTGCCCCCACGGAGAAGCCTGCTGACGAGGCGACAGCGCAGCCAACTGCTGCGCCCGCACAGAAGCAGTCCGAAAAGGGCTATGCCCGCGTAGCGATGGGCACAAAGGTGTATTCGTCTGCATCCAAGTCGGTGCAGATCGGCAGCTTTGCGTCCTCGGCGATTGTGTATGCTGAGCTGTATAAGGGTGAGGCGGGCGAGAGAAACGCCTGGTGGAAGATCACCTTCGATACGGAGCGCGCCCGGAAGGCCGGCAGCTCGCTGATGACGGGATATGTGACCGGTTCCAGCGTGCAGGGTATTTCTGAGAGCGAGTCCGAAGGCTTGAAAAAGATCTACGGCGCTGATGATGCAGCCCGCTCGAAGAATGGGTATCCGCTGCCTGTGAGTGCATATGTGGCGGCAGGCCAGAGTAATGCCGTTTCGTCCGGCAACGGTTTCGGCATTGTGAAGCCCACTGCGGAGCCCACTGCGGAGCCCACCGTGGAGCCCACTGCGGAGCCCACCGTGGAGCCCACTGCGGAGCCCACCGTGGAGCCCACTGCGGAGCCCACCGTGGAGCCCACCGTGGAGCCCACTGCGGAGCCCACCGTGGAGCCCACCGAGGAACCCGAAGTGACCGAGGAACCTGAAGCGACCGAGGAACCCGAAGCGACTGCAGAGCCTGAAGCCACTGTTGACCCGATGGAAAGAGGCCTGCTGGAGGGCTACTGGCTGTACGAGATCGTGGATGGCTATGCGAATGTTCTGGGCTATCTTGATTACAGTGTAACCAGCCTGACGATTCCTGATCAGCTGGGCGGTTACTATGTCAATGCCATTGAGAGCAGGGCATTTGTGCAGAACACTGCGCTGGTGGATCTGCGTGTGCACGGCAACGTGATTTCCATCGCGCATGACGCCTTCGCAAGCAAGGACGTGACTCTGTCCGGCTACAACGGCACAGAGGTGCTTTACTATGCGAAGAACCATGGCATGCCGTCGAAAAACCTGACGAGTGTGGAGTATTTCATCTTCACCGAGGCCGTCATTGACTTCTCTTATGCACCCGGCAGCCGCTACGATAACATGACGTCTTCCGTGATGAAGATCCGTCCTGCGGAAGCTGCGCAGCTGTCGATCGGCAGTCTGTTCTATGTGCCCGAGGTGTACGGAAATCTGCGCACCATCTATCAGGTTACTGACCTGAACGCCGCCGATGGCTGGGTGTATGTTTCCTATAAGGAAGCAAATCCGTCGGATGCCATCGAACGGTTCGCGGTGTATAATGAAGGCCTGACCGCTGACTGGAGCAGAGCGGTGTGGTCGGATGATGTGACGATTACCGAAGAAAAGCTGGATTTCTCCTCCTCTCTCGAGGGCTCCATTGAGCTGGAATGGAGCAAGAAACTGAAGGAATTCGGCGATCATACAGCGGGCGGCGCCATTGAACTGTTTGCCAACGGCAAGTTCTCTGTCAAGGGTACTGCGTCGCTGGATTATGAGATCCATCTGTTTGCGCCCAATGAGCTGAATACTGCCAAGCTGGTGCTGGAGCCGAATATTACAGTGACCGGCGGCATCAAGGCTGGCGTGAGCAATACGGATCAGAATACCCATACGACCACTGAAATGGTCAAACCCAAGGATTATACCTATCGCATCGGCAGTGTCCCGCTGGTTTCCGCCGCAAAGGTGGTGGAAGTCAAGGTTGCGGTGTATCTGAAGGTTTCTGTTTCCGGTGAGATTTCGATCACCTTCTCCGGCAGCGGTGAGCTGGGCTTTGAGTGGAACAATTCCAAGAGCAAGTGGGAAGGCATCAACACCTGGAAGTGGAAGACGCCTACCTTCTCTGCAGGCATTGATCTGACCTTTGGCTTTGCACCGGCGGTCGAGCTGCACTGTGCCGTGGTGGGCAAGGTGGTTTCTGTTGAGCTGTTCATAGGTATCGCTGCCTCTGCAAAGGCGGAGGTCAACCTTGGCGCAGCGGGTACAGTAGACCCATCAACAGGACAGGTATCAACCAAAGACTGGCTTGCAACCTGTATAGACCTGAGTGCGGAAGCAAAGCTGACGCTGACCTTCAAGGTGGAGCTGGATATCCTGAAGGACGTGCTGAAAAAGATCAGCGATAACCTGTCCGGCAAGGGCGGCTTCAGTTGGGAAATCATCAATCTTTCCAAGAAGCTGGGCTCCTGGCATTATGAGATAGGCAAGGGCGTTGTCAAGAAATGTACGTACGACAATAAATTCACAGTCAAATTCTATACCAGTACATCAGAAACCGTGCCGGATCAGGTCATCATGGGCGGCGCCAAGGTGACCGAACCTGAGCTGAAGAATCTGGTCGGTACGCTGCTGGGCTGGTATTCGGATAAGGATCTGACCAAGCAGTGGGACTTCTCCTCCGACAAGGTGAAGGCCGATATGACGCTGTACGCAAAGTGGGACGTTCCGACCAAGACTGTTACCTATGTGTGCAACAACGGTCAACCGGATTCCGACTTTACGGAGGAGGTTATCCCCGGTCAGAAGCTGACCAGACCTGCCGACCTGATGCGCATGGATTACATCTTCGCCGGCTGGTATAAGGACAGCGCATTTGCGGAGGCATGGGACTTCAGCAATGATGTGATGCCTGACGACGACATGACGCTGTATGCGAAGTGGACCGAGTCTGTGGGCTATGACCCCTATGCGGCGGGCAGCTCCTCCTCGGGCGACCGTACCTTCAATGGCCACTCCTACAAGCACATCATGACGTATGTGACGTATTCCGAGGCTGTTGCGCATGCGAAGAGCCTGGGCGGCTATCTGGCGACGATTAACTCCGCCGAGGAGCAGGCCTTCCTGGCGCAGTATCTGTATCAGGATTGTGCCCAGACCTATCTGTGGCTGGGTATGACCAGCGAGGCTGACTGGGAGCATTGGGCAACCGGTGAGAAGGTTGTCTATAAGAATTGGGAATCCAATCCTGTGACCAGCTCTTCTCAGTACAACGCAGTTCTGCGCAGAAGCTCGGGTAAGTGGACGACTCTGAGCAACACCCAGACGGCGCATTACGTCATCGAATGGGGCAACTATGTTGTCGATACCGAGTATAGCGAGAAGCCCGTCAAGGATGTTCAGTATGCGGTTGACGAGTCGACCGGCACGGCGACTGTGACCGGTTGGAACAACGATGTGGCTTCCTATGTCATCGACAGCTATTACGAGGGCTATCCTGTGACGGCCATTGCTGACAACGCCTTCAAGAATAACACATCGATGACCAGCGTCACCATTCCTGATACGGTGACCAGCATTGGTGCATATGCCTTCTACGGCTGTACGAAGCTGACGGATGTTACGATCCCCAACTCCGTGACCAGCATGGGCACCTATGCCTTTGCAAGCTGCTCGGCGCTGACCAGCGTGAACTGGAGCTCCGGCTTGAAGGCCATTCCGGAACGCACCTTCAGCGATGCGAAAAAGCTGACGACGATCCGGGGCATTGAGAACGTAACCCTCATTTCCAATTATGCGTTCTACAACTGTAATGCACTGAGCAGCATTACGCTGCCTGCCGGCCTTAAGCAGATCGGGCAGTATGCGTTCTACTACAACTATGCGCTTCCTTCGATCATCCTGCCCGAGGGCATGACGAGCCTTGGCTACCGTGCATTCTACTATTGTACGGGCGCGACGAAGATCACGATTCCCGAAACGCTGACGTCCATCCCGGGCTATGCGTTCTATGGCTGCAGCAAAGTCACGGAGGTCACCATCCCTGCGACGGTTACCTACATTGACGGCAGCGGCGCCTTCTCCGGCGTGAACGGTACATTCTACGTCTACCGTGGTTCCTACGCGGAAACGTGGTGCAAGAACAACGGCAAGACGATTGTCAGCCTGGGCGGCTCCTACCGTGTGACGCTCCTGCTGGGCGTCATGTCTGAATCGGAAGAGGCGGCCACGCAGACGGTTGCTGAACTGTTCGTCAACGCCGGCGACCGCATCCCCATGCAGAACATCGAGGTCGAGGGCTACGAGATCGTCGGCTGGTACACGGATCCGTCTTTCACGACGCCCTGGGACTTTGCCAACGATACCATGCCGTCCAATAACGTCACGCTGTATGCCAAGTGGGTTGAAGAGAAGGACCTGTTCGACTACTCTGTGCTTGGCGGCACGGCGACGATTCTTGCTTACAATGGCGATCAGCAGAATGTTCTGATTCCTGACACGGTCGACGGCTATCTTGTGACTGCGATCGCGGAGGAAGCATTCCTCGGCAGCACGATTGTGTCCATCACGATTCCTGCGGCTGTTTCCTCCATTGCTCCGGGCGCCTTCAACTGCC
This sequence comes from Clostridia bacterium, assembly GCA_017465155.1. Classification (GTDB taxonomy): domain Bacteria; phylum Bacillota; class Clostridia; order Christensenellales; family Aristaeellaceae; genus UBA11524. Next base: position 21,992 of record JAFTWV010000062.1, on the reverse strand, counting down.
CGAACCTGACGAACATCATCCTGCTGGGTGACCAGTATTACTCCGTGCATGAGGACGGCGTGCTGTACCTCAAGTCCGGCAAGCAGCTGATCTACGCGCCGCAGGGCCGCAGCTACACCGAATATACGGTGCCGGACGGCGTGGTGATGATCCGCAAGCGTGCATTCCTCAACCAGTACGGCCTGGAGAAGGTGTATGTTCCGGATTCCGTCACCAGCATCCATGAGCAGGCCTTTGAAGGCGTACTCATGATGACGCTGTACGGTTCTGTGGACGACTGTGCTGCAAAGCGCTTCGCCGAGAAGCACGGTGTGAGCTACAACTACTACAATGTCGAATACTATGACGGTACTGAGCTGCTGTATACGGCGCTGATTCAGGCTGGTACCCTGATCGGCGATTATTACCAGCCCATTACCGACCTGCAGTACTTCGGCGGCTGGTGCAAGGACTCTGCGCTGACAGAGGAGTGGGATTTCGCGGCTGACACGATGCCCGCCAGCGTCCTGCAGCTGTACCTGAAGTGGGATTCCCTCTTCTCCATCGTGCTCGTTGATGATTGCGTGATCATCACCGGTTACAAGGGCAGCGCGCGCGATGTGGTGATTCCCGAGACCATCAGCGGTTATCCCGTCACCGGCATTGCGGCGGGCGCTCTTACGAACGCGAAGTATTCCTCCGTGACAATCCCTGACTGTGTAACCAACATCGTCAACGGAGCGCTCTCCAGCAAGCTGACGGTCTACGCCAATGAAGGCAGCTATGCGCAGACATATGCCGAGAGCATGGGCCTGAACTGGTCTCCCATCCGGTATACGATCTCCTTTGAGGAGATGGGCGGCTCTCTGGTCAGCGATCTGGTCGTGGCCGAGGGCTCCACGGTGACGCTGCCTGTGCCCATCCGCAGCAACTACTACTTCGGCGGCTGGTACACCGACACTGGCTACAACAACCAGTGGACCAATGAATCGGTCATGCCCGGCAATGATGTGACCCTGTACGCCCTGTGGCGTATCGCGAACATCAACGTGACCGATGATTACGCCTACAATGTGCTTGAAGATGGCACGATCGAGGTGACCGGCTATAACGGCAGCAAGGTCTCCCTGACCATCCCTGACACCATTGACGGCTACAAGGTTACCCGGATCGGCGCCTATGCTTTCAAGAACAACGATACCATCCTGTCCATTACCCTGCCTGCGGCGGTGACCAGCATCGGCGCCTATGCCTTTGCGGATTCCGTTGTGCGCACGGTCAAGGGCGCAGCCAAGCTCGCGACGATTGAGGCCGGTGCGTTCCTGAATGCGGCGGGCCTGTCCAGCATCAACCTGACCACCAGGCTGCGTACCATCGGCGATCATGCCTTCCAGGGCTGCTCCAGCCTCATGGAGATCACGCTGCCCAAGGGTACGGTGACGGTAGGCTACCGCGCATTCTACGACTGTGAGTACCTCGATACGGTCAATATCACCACCACGCTGGTCAACCTGGGCGTGGAATCCTTCGTGAACTGCCCGAGCCTTGAGAGCGTGTATGTTCCCACCGCGCTGAAGGAGGACGCAGTTTATGCATTCGACCCGGATGTGACCATCGGCTACAAGACCTCTACGATCATCAAGATCCTTGGCCTGACCATGACCAGTGACGTGGATGCACTGGTGAAGTGGAACAAGGTGCAGGGCGCTTCTTCCTACGCGGTTGCTGTAATGACGGACGAGGAAACCGGCTATGTGTACCTGACTACCGGCACCGGCACGCAGGCGGAAGTCACGCTGGGTCAGATCGGCCAGAATTGCAGGGTCAAGATGGTTGCGCTGGACAGCGAGGGCGCTGTTGTGTGCGAATCTGAGGTGACCTCGGTTTACCTGAGCAGCCTGGGTACGCCCGCAGTTGAAAGCGTTACGCAGAAGAGCGAAACCACCGCGACCATGGTGCTCCAGCCTGTAAAGGGCGCGGACGCCTACGTGATTTCCCGCTCCAATGTGATCGAAGGCCCCTATGTCTACCTGAAGACGGTCACCAAGACCACCTTCACCAACTCCGGCCTGATCCCCGGTCAGGATTACTACTACCGCGTCAAGGCGATCACCGAGGATAGTGACGGCACTACCACGGAGGAAAGCCGTTGGTCGGAGACCTACTACTTCCACATGCCCTACAAGTACCTGACTGCTCCGGTGAACGTGACTGTTCTGCAAACGTCCGCCAGCGCAGCGAAGATCTCCTGGGATCCCGTTCCCGGCGCGGATGCATATATCGTGTCCCGCAGCATCAACGGCGGTTCCTACAAGCAGGTGCGTGAACTGACCAATACCTACACCACCAACACGAGCCTCGCGGAAGGCAAGACCTATACCTACAAGGTTCAGGCTTACTTCTTTGAGAATTCCGAAAAGGTGTATAGTGCAGAGTCCGAGCCTGCTGAAGTGAACATGAAGGGTATCGCAACGCCTGTTGTCACCAGCATTGTCCAGAACACTGCCTCCACTGTGACGCTCACGTGGGACGCTGTGAAGGGCGCTGACGGCTACAAGCTGTACCGCGGCACTTCTCCCGAGGGCCCCTTCACGTGGATCAAGAACGTGGCGGGTACCACCACCTCCAATGGCAGCGGCATTGAGGCCGGCAATACCTACTACTTCGTCGTGCGCGCGTATGTCAACAATGACGACGGCAGCGTCACCCTGAGTAACGACTCTCCCGTTGTGTCCATCGCTTACAGCAATGTACCGCAGGTGACGGGTCTGGCGGTAACCAGGCAGTCCGGCGACAAGGTGCAGCTGACCTGGAATGGCCTGTCCACTGCGGACGGCTATGAGGTGTGGGTCAGCACGGCAACCGATGGGAACTACGAGCTGACCACGACGGTTGACCGTCAGGTGGCCTACATTGAGGGCCTGAACGACGGCGTGACCTACTACTTCCGTGTGCTGGCCTACAAGGGTACCGGCGACGCCCGCGTAGAAGGCGCGCTCTCCGAGTCTGTTTCGATCACGATGATCGGCACGCCTTCTCTGGAGGTGGCTGAGCAGAACGGCACTGCTTCTGCCCTGCTGATCTGGACGGAGGTTAAGAGCGCAGACGGCTACGAGGTCTGGAAGAAGATCCCCGGCGAGGAATTCACGCTGACCAAGACCGTCGATGTTCCCACGACCACCATCTTTACTCTTGATACGGGCGTGCTTTACAGCTTCAAGGTCCGTGCCTATACCCTCGATGAGGATGGCAGCAAGGTTTATGGCTTCTACACGGATGCAAAGCGCGTCCGTCTGCTGGAGAAGACGCAGATCACCTCTGTGGATCGTACCGGCGGTGCGGCTGTGAGCATCACCTGGGACAAGGTCTCCGGCGCGACGGGCTATGACCTGTATCGCTCGGACGCCATCGACGGTGAGTACACCAAGATCAAGTCCACCACCGCTACCACCATCGGCAACAGCGGCCTGACAAAGGGCAATGTTTACTACTACAAGGTCATCCCTTACACCACGGTTGACGGTGTGAAGCAGGAAGGCCGCCCGACGGCTGCCAAGGGCATCCGCATCCTGGAGCGCCCGGTGATCAACACCATTGAGCAGACGGCGGCGACTACCCTGACCCTGACCTGGGACGCTGTGCCCATGGCCACCGGCTACCGTATCTACCGTTCAGATTCTTTGGATGGCGAGTACACCTACCTCAAGAAGGTGACGGATGTTCAGACCAACTCCATCAGCCTGACGCAGAACAAGTGGTACTACTACAAGGTTGTTGCGTACAGCGCCGAGGACGGAACGAACTATTACAGCCAGGAGTCCGCAGCGAAGGGCGCATACGTGACCACGCTTGACAAGGCGGTTATAAACTCCCGTAAGCAGAGCACGGCCACAAGCATCCAGCTGATCTGGAAGAAGGTGACCGGCGCGAGCGGCTATGAGATCCTCCGTTCTGAGACGGAAGATGGCGTCTACACCTCCCTGAAGGTTCAGACCGGCACGTCCTACACGGACAGCGATGTGACCACCGGCAAGACCTACTACTACAAGGTACGGCCTTACAAGACGGTCAGCAGCACCAAGGCATTCGGCATGAACTCCGCTGCTTACGGCGCGACCATCCTGCCTGCTGTGGAAATTACTGCACTGGAGCGTACGGCCAACAAGCGCGTCGACCTCACCTGGAATGCGGTGAACGGTGCGGCCAGCTACAATGTCTATCGCTCCACCGAGCTCAACGGTACGTACACCCTGCTCAAGAATGTCACGACCACCACGGCGTATAACACCGGTCTGACGGTGGGTGAAGTGTACTACTATCGCGTGACGGCTGTGGTAGACAACGGCGTGATCAGCAATGAGGGCCCGCGTTCTCTGGCAAAGAGCATTGAGATTGTTGATCTGGGCGTCAGCTCGATCACTGAGGTGCGCCAGACCAAGGGCGCGACGGTTGAGCTGACCTGGAAGGCAGTCGCTGGCGCTGATGGCTACGAAATCTCCATGGCTGATGCACTGGTCGGTACGTTCTCCCGCGTGAAGACCCTGACTGGTACCACCACCACCACTTCCGCCAACCTGGTTGACGGCGGCGCGTTCCTGTACAGGGTGCGTGCCTATGTCGAGGAAGACGGCACGAAGAAATATGGCGCGTACTCCACGCCGGCAAGCATCACGCTGCTGTCCGCACCCACGCTGCAGCGGATGTACCAGACTTCCAACACCCGTGTGGATCTGTTCTGGACCGCTGTGACCAATGCGACGGGTTACGAGATCTACCGCAAGACCGGCAGCGGATCCTACGTGAAGGTAAAGACGCTGGATGCGCTTACGGGCTACAACTCCGGCTTGACCGTCGGTACCGCCTACACCTACAAGGTCCGTGCTTATCGTGAAGAAGATGGCGTCGTGCATTACGGTGACTTCTCCAATGAGATGACGATCACGCCCATCCGCTATACGGCGGAGGCGTATCCCGAGTCCGACCATCCTTACGCAAACAGCATGAACACGACCTGGACCTATACCCTGGAGGGTGCGCAGTACCTGATCGTGAAGTTCTCGTCTGATACGTTGTTTGAGAGCGGCTACGATAAGCTGTACGTTACCGATGGCAACGGTGCTGCTGTGGGAACCTACACATGGACGAACCTGGCAGGCGCATACCTGATCGTCACGGGCGATACGGTGAACATCCGCCTGAAGACGGACGGCAGCGTCACCAGATACGGCTTCAAGGTTGAACTCATTGCACCTGCTGGTCAGTAACCAGCAAACGCTGACGGTTCAGTCAGTGTAACATAAGCAGCCGGGGCAGTGGCAGAGCACGCAATGTGCCCGCTGCTGCTCCGGCTGTGTGATTATGCAGATTGCTAAGGGCGGATTGTACGGACATGAAAGAGGCGAGGAAGCACATGAAACGGATTGTTACGGTACTGCTGGCTGCAATGCTGCTGCTGGGCTGTATCCTGCCTGCCATGGCTGAGGCAACGTTCACTGATCTGTCAGGAAGCACGACGGAATCGGAGCAAACTGCTGCGGATCATATGGAAATGGCGGCGGACAGCGATTTGACCCAGAAGGAAGAAGCCGCGAACGAAGAAGCAGCGTCAGGTACGCCGGAAGCAGAAACCGGCAGCGCGGCTGACGAGGGAGCAACGTCGGGCACGCCGGAAGCAGAAACCGGCAGCGCGGCTGACGAGGAAGCAACGTCAGGTACGCCGGAAGCAGAAACCGGCAGCGCGGCTGACGAGGAAGCAACGTCAGGCACGCTGGAAGCAGAAACCGGCAGCGCGGCTGACAAGGAAACAACGTCAGGCACGCCGGAAGCAGAAACCGGCAGCGCGGCTGACGAGGAAGCAACGTCAGGCACGCCGGAAGCAGAAACCACAGATGAAGAGGAAACCAGCCTGTTTTCGCAAGGGCTTTGCAGCGTCAGTGCAGGAACTGTACTGTATCAGGATGTGACACTGGCGAGAAGGATCGGAACCCTTGCCTGCAGCGCCGTGGTGTACGCCGTTGGTAGGCAGAATACATATGAGCCGGACTGTGATCCGGTGGAGATCCGATATGCAGCTGCGGGTGCAGTCTGCACGGCATATGTGCGGGCAGACCGCGTGAAGCCGCTGTCGGAGGATGAAATTGAAAGCAATCAGCAGCAGCTGAATGATGATATTCTGTATGCTGGGAACATCAGATTGGCCAATGTGGCGCTGGCAGCAGACGAACAGCCCGCCGGCGGAGCGAGTGGATCAGCAGAGATCGCAACAGCAACTGATTTGACGGCGGGGGCGTTGCCGGAACCGGAGACAGCCGTGGTCACTCAGGCGGAAAAGAAAACGCAGGAGGAGCCGGTCACAGGCTTTACAGGCTGGCAGTCCAGTACGGACGATGTGCGCTTCGTGTGGGATGCAGCGCCGGGTGCAGCTTATTACGAGCTATACAGGAAGGTTGGCCAGAATGGCGTATGGAGCAAGGTGAAGAACATTACCGGAGAGTCCTGCTCAAACCTGAACCTGAACGACGGAGAAACCTATTGCTACCGTGTCCGGGCGGTGTTTGAATCTGACGGAACAAAGACGTACAGTGCTTATTCCGCAGTCGTGGAGATCGTTATCAGGTATCCGGAGGTAAGCGGACTGTCTGTTCAAAGAAGTGCGGTAAACAGCGTCAGGCTGCAGTGGAATGACGTCAGCGGTGCGGCGAATTATGAGCTGCATCGCCGGACAGGCAGCGGCAGCTGGGTCAAGGTCAAGACGGCTGACGTGCCGGAGGCGGTTAACCTCAGCCTGACGGTGGGAAAAACATACGCTTACCGCGTGCGTGCGTATTTCACCACGCCGGATGGCGGGTATTACAGCGCCTGGTCGGATACGGCGACCATCGTGATGACGGATATCCGGGTGCAGAATGTGACGGTGTACCGCTCGGCCCTGAATGCAGTGAAGCTGACATGGGATGAAATGCCGGGATGTGCGTATTATCAGCTGTACCGGAAGGTGGGCGGCGGCTCGTGGGTTTGGGTGAAGGATGTAACGGAAGCGGCGGCCTCCAACCTGAGTCTGACCAATGGCAAACAGTATAGCTACAAGGTACGGGCCTGCTTCCGGACGGATACGGGCAGCTATAAGGGTGGATTTTCAGATGCAGCGGTCATGACCATGGGCTATGCCCTGCCTGCGCCTGAGAACCTGACCGCGGTCCGGCAGGAGGATTCCGGCATCCGTCTCTCGTGGGATGCGGTGGAGGGTGCGGCGGCTTATGTGATCTACAAGGCTGCGGAGAATGGTTCCTGGACGCGCGTCAAGAGTCTGAGCGCTCTGACATGGGTCGATCAGGATGTGACATTCAACAGCACATACCGCTACCGCCTGTATGCATATTGCAAGACGGGCGACGTCATGGAAATCAGCGATTTCAGCAGCGCGGTGAGCATCCTGTTCCGGCTTCCGCTTGCATCGCCGCAGATCACCCTGGGTCAGATGGGAACGGATCGCGTATGGATTCAATGGGAGCCCGTGGAAAATGCTGAATACTACGTGCTGTACCGCAGCGTGGACGGCGGCAGCTGGGTGCGTATCAAGAAAACGGCAGAAGCATCCGTCTCCAACCTGTCCCTGACGGAGGGGACGGCTTACCGGTACCGCATCGTTCCGGCATATACCCTTGACGACAAAGAGATACAGGGCGAATCATCCAATGCGGTTGATTTTACGCTCGGCGACGCGTTCACAACGGTGGCGGATCTGACCATCGATGCATGTACGCGTACGTCTGTCAGCCTTGTCTGGACGGATGACAGTCCTGATGTGGAAGAATACGTGCTGTACCGCAGCGCAGACGGAGGCGATTGGACACGGATCAAGAGTGTAAACGGAACCTCGACCAGTAATCTCAGCCTGGAAACGGGCGTGGTTTATGCCTATCACATCCGTGCGGGCAGGGAAGGGCTCAACGGCATGTATTACAGCCTGCCGTCAAACATGGCGGTCTACTGGAATCAGGATGCTCCAGTCGTGACGGTGGAGGCGCAGGAGGACGGTTCAGGCCGTGCATGCTGGGAGGAGATTGCGGGCGCATCGTCCTATGCTGTCTTTGTGGACGGGGAGCTTGTTAAGACAACCAGTGAAACGGAGGTTACGCTGTCTGAGGAGCAGCAGGGCAGCAGGATCAGCGTACAGGCTCAGCGATTCTTTGGGGATACTCCGGTTGTTACGGCAGTCTCTGCGGAGGTTGAATTCGAGCCCTTGAGCAAGGCGGTTTACCGTGCGCTGCTCATCGGTGAAACGAGTTATGTGGAGACTCTGAATGGCCCGGATAATGATGTGCGCGCCATGAGGGCGGTGCTGTCGGGGGTCGAGCAGGATTACAGCATCCTCACGCAGACGGACGCGACGCGGGATGAGATTGTCGATTTGATCAGCATTGCCTTCAGCGGCGCAACGGAGGATGATGTATCGCTGTTCTATTACAGCGGGCACGGCGTGACAGGATCGGGAGAATACTACTCCGGCGCGCTGCAGACGGTGGACTATCAGTACATCACGACACAGGAGCTGGCGTCGCTGCTGGCGGAGGTGCCGGGCAAGGTGATTGTAATCCTTGACAGCTGCGGAAGCGGCGCGGCTGTATCCGATGGAACAGATGCGGTCCTGACCGGCACGGCACGGGAGGATGATGCATTTGCCTTTGACGCGGGCAGGTTCAACAGCGGTGTGATCAGCGCCTTCAGTGCCCATGACAGCGTGCTGCAAGGTTCTTCCGGACTGTTTGCTGAAGAACGTGCGGCGGAGCTGCGGCAGACGAAATTCATCGTCATCACGGGCAGCGCCTACGAAGAGAATTCTGTGACCACGCAGATCAACGGCGTATGGGGCGGCGTGCTGACCCGGGCATTTGCACAGGCGATGGGATGCACGTATCCCGGCGGCATCTACTCCGGAGCCATGCCGGCAGACGATGACGCAGACGACGCGCTCACCTATGCGGAGCTGGCAAGCTACTGCAAGTCCTATGCCAGTGCTCATCAGAACGTGCAGAGCTACTCAGGCACGGCTGAGTACATCATGTTCAGCCGCTAAAAATCAAAAAGACAGCGGTAAGACTTGCAAAAAAGACCGACGCATAGTATGATGAACTTGTTGCACTATGATATAAAAGGAGCTGAAATCAATGAAGGCATCCGAATTGTTCGAAACGATTTACCACCGTTCGCCGGATTATACATCTTTCTGCCCTTACCGCATCTGCCCCATCGGCGCGCATGTGGATCATCAGTATGGTCTGATCACTGGCCTCGCGATTGATAAGGGCGTGCACATCGCCTATGGCCCAAAGAAGAACGGTGTGGTGGAGCTGTCTTCGCTGCAGTTTGACCGCCGGGCACAGTGGCATATTGCGCAGGTGCCTGAAAAGCCCACCGGCGACTGGGCAGATTACCTGCGCGGTGCGACATGGGCGCTGGCCAAGCACCATACGCTGCATGTCGGCCTGTGCGGCGTGGTCGAGGGCACGATGCCCATCGGCGGATTGTCCTCCTCGGCGGCGGTCATTATCGCGTTCCTGTCTGCGCTGGCAAAGGTTAACGGGATTGAACTGGAGCAGCAGGAGATCATCCAGATCGCCCTGGAGGCGGAGCGGGATTATGTGGGCGTTTCCGTGGGTACGCTGGACCAGAGCTGCGAGGTGCTGTCGAAGAAGGATCACCTGCTGTATCTGGATACAAAGGACAACAGCTTTGAGCTGATTCCCCAGCATCCGGATATGAAGCCCTACCGGATCGCCATCTTCTTCTCGGGCATTGAGCGGAATCTGGCGGGCAGTAAGTTCAACATGCGCGTGGATGAGGCGAAGTCCGCGGCGTATGCGCTGATGGCCTATTCCGGCGTGGAGTACGGCAAGTTCAATGAGGCACGGCTGCGCGACGTTCCGTGGGCGGTGTTCAATCAGTATAAGGATCGCCTGCCGGACAACTGGCGCAAGCGCGCAGAGCATTTTTATGGCGAGTACGACCGTGTGCAGCGCGGCGCAGAGGCATGGCGCCGGGGTGATCTGGAGGCATATGGCAGAGTGTCTTTCGAGAGCGGCCATTCCTCCATCTACAACTGGGAAACCGGCTCGGATGAGCTGCGCACGCTGTATGAAATCATGAAGAATACCGACGGCATTTACGGCGGACGTTTCTCCGGAGCAGGCTTCAAGGGCTGCTGCATGGCGCTGATCGACCCGGCGTTTGCGGAGTCCATCGAGCAGAAGGTCGGTGCGGAGTACCTGAAGGTGTTCCCGCAGCTGGAAGGCAAGTACTCCTTCCACCTGTGTGAAAGCGCCGATGGCGTCTCCCTGTGAAGGAGGAAATGAATGATGAAGTGTCTGATTCTTGCGGCGGGCTATGCGACCCGTCTGTACCCCCTGACGGAAAACTTCCCCAAGCCCCTCTTGACGGTGGGCGAAAAGACTATTCTGGACTGGCTGGTGGACGATATTGACACGGCCGGACTGGTGGACGAGTATGTGGTGATCTCCAACCACAAGTTTGCGCCCCATTTTGACGAGTGGGCGGCGGCAAAAAAGCAGAAGATCACGGTTGTGGATGACGGTACCAGCACCAACGAGACCCGTCTGGGCGCGGTAAAGGACATCCAGTTCGCAATTGACCAGTTGGGGTTGAACGATGATATGCTGGTGATCGCCGGCGACAATGTGCTGGACTTCTCCCTGACGAAGTTCATCGCCTATGCAAAGGAAAAGGGCACCTCCTGCGTGATGCGCTATCACGAGCCCAGCGAAAAGAAGCTTCAAAAGTGCGGCGTGGCGCTGGTGGACGGGAACGACCTGATCCTCTCCCTGGAGGAAAAGCCTGCCGAACCCAAATCCCACTGGGCGACCCCTCCCTTCTACTTCTACACGAAGAAGGATGCGCAGCTGGTGAAGGTCGGTATCGAGCAGGGCTGCGGCACGGATGCGCCCGGCAGCTACATCGCCTGGCTGTGTACCCAGACGCCTGTGCATTCCATGGAGATGCCCGGCAGCCGCTACGACATCGGCAATCTGGAGAGCTACCAGCAGGTGCAGCAGACCTACAAGGGCATCACCAAGTGACGGAGGATGAGAGCAATGGTTGAATTCAACGTGAGCCTGAAGGGCAAAACGATCCTCGTCACCGGTGCGGCAGGCTTTATCGGTGCGAACCTGGTACGCCGTCTGTACGAGATGGCGGAGGATATCACTGTCATCGGCCTGGACAATATGAATGACTACTACGATGTGTCCCTGAAGGAGTACCGCCTGCAGGAGCTGTCGAAGTTTCCTGCCTTCACCTTCATCAAGGGGAATCTGGCTGACAAGGCACTGATCGACAGCCTCTTTGCTCAGTACAAGCCCGCGATTGTGGTGAATCTGGCCGCGCAGGCAGGTGTGCGCTACTCCATCACCAACCCCGGCGCATATATCGAAGCGAACCTGATCGGCTTCTACAACATCCTCGAGGCCTGCCGTCACAATCCGGTGGAGCATCTGGTGTACGCCAGCTCTTCCTCTGTATACGGTACGAACAAGAAGATCCCCTATTCCACCGACGACAAGGTGGATAATCCCGTCAGCCTCTACGCCGCGACGAAGAAGTCAAACGAGCTGATGGCCCACGCCTATTCCAAGCTCTACAACATTCCCTCCACGGGTCTGCGCTTCTTTACCGTCTACGGTCCTGCCGGTCGCCCGGACATGGCGTACTTCGGCTTCACCAACAAGCTCCTCAAGGGCGAGACCATCCAGATTTTCAACTACGGCAACTGTCAACGTGACTTCACCTACGTGGACGACATCGTCACGGGTGTGGTGAACATCATGCAGCATGCGCCGGAGAAGGCCATGGGCGAGGATGGGCTGCCCCTGCCGCCCTACATGGTCTACAATATCGGCAACAACAGCCCGGAGAACCTGCTGGACTTCGTGGATATCCTGCAGCAGGAGCTGATCCGGGCGGGTGTGCTGCCGGCGGATTACGACTTCGAGGCCCACAAGGAGCTGGTGCCCATGCAGCCCGGCGACGTGCCGGTGACCTACGCCGACGTGACGGCGCTGGAGCGGGACTTCGGCTTCAAGCCCGCCACCTCCCTGCGCGAAGGCCTGCGGAAGTTTGCGGAGTGGTACAAGGCGTTTTACAAGGTCTGACCATTGTGCGGGGATGATCCCGGAATCCGGCAGACAGGAGGTTGACGGATGGAGCGTGTCGTGCGGATTGCAGCGCTTGTACTGCTGGCGGCACTGCTGCTGCCGGGAATCAGCTTAGTCCTGCACCGAAAACCCGGATGGCTACGGGCTGTGAAATGGATGATCCTTGGCGTGTATCTGCTGGCCAATGTGCAGCATACGCTCCTGTTCAGAGCGGTACAGCCTGACAGACCGGTTGAATGGGGACTGCTTTGGTCCTACCGGCAGGCGCTGACGTTTCCGGATGGCTTGATGAGCCTTGTAAAGGGAACCGTGCAGGTGGAACGCCGCGTACTGCTGTATTCGATCCTGCTGAACATCCTGTTGTATGTTCCCATGGGATATCTGCTGCCGTATGTCCTGAAAAGACTGAAAGGCTGGCAGACCCTGCTGATTGCTCTGGGTGCCAGCGCCCTGACGGAAATCGCGCAGCTGGTGTTCCGCATCGGCTGGTTCGAGCTGGACGATGTGCTGAACAATATGCTGGGCGCTGTGCTGGGTCTGATGCTGTATGCAGCGTTTGTCAGACCGATGGTCAGGCGTGCGGAAAAAACGGAAATGGTATAGACAGGACTGCCCCTTTGTCGGGGGCAGTCAGCGTGTCGAAAAAGTGGCCACAGCCACTTTTTCGAAAAGGGGAAGAGGTTCCGCTTCTGCGGAAGCGGTCATTTTTCACTGTCAGCCAAGGCTGACGGCCGCGAAAAATGTAAGGAATGGTTTCGGCTGAAGCCAAAACCGCCCCGCCCGCGCGGCAAAGCCCCGCGATACGATTACAGTCAGAGGGCTGCGGGCCCTCCGACACCTCCCATGGAGCTTTTTGACAGTCTGACTGCCCCTTTGTCGGGGGCAGTCTTTATTGGTATACAGGCATCTTTGAATGGGCGGTATGTTGCAAAAAGTGGAAAAAACGGGTATAATGAAAAGAGAGCAGCCTTGGGGGAATTGTATATGTCGAAAATACTATGGAAGTTGATCGTTATGCTGGGCATTACGTTGCTGCTTATGCCGGCAGCTGCGTCTGCTGATGTGCTTTTGCCGTCTGAGATGACAGTCATTGAAGCGCAAGCGTTCATCAATGATACGAGTTTGGGCGGGAAGCTGACCATACCAGAGGGCGTTACGACCATCGGCGCGGAGGCATTTGCGGGTTGTACGGGCCTGACGGAGGTTGTGATTCCGGATAGCGTCACTGCGATTGAGGCAGGGGCCTTTTCGGGTTGTACGGGTCTGAGTGGAGTCATTGTGCTGCCAGAAAATTGCCGGATTGAGGCGGACAGCTTTCTGGGCTGTGCTGGGCTGATTGTGTCTACCGGCCTGCCGCCTACGCCGATGGAGTTCTTCACATATGAAATCCAGAATCAGGAAGCGCACATCACGAGCTATGATGACCGATGCGCGGAGACGGAAATCGTCGTTCCGGATATCATTGACGGATATCCTGTGACAAAAATTAACAATTATGTCTTCGACGGAGCTTCTGCCATTACCAGCGCCCGTATTCCGCGTTTTGTGACATACATCGGGGAATACGGTTTTTACGGCTGCTCCTTGCTGAGCGACGTCAGGCTTCCTGACGCTGTGACGAACATGGGAGATTCAGTCTTTGAAGAGTGTGTCAGCCTGACGGGCATATCGCTTCCGGCGTCTCTGGTTGAACTGGGTGCGTCTGCTTTTTATGGCTGTGAAAACCTTGCTGAGGTCACAGTGCCCAAGGGGCTGGAGCGGATTGGCGGGTATTCGTTCTATGGCTGCACAAGTCTGAAGGAGATGGTGATTCCGCAAGGCGTGACGGAGATTGAAGACAGAACCTTTTATGCATGTACAAGCCTGCAGAATGTTACGATTGAGGGCGCCGTTACCAATGTCGGTAAGCAGGCCTTTTATACTTGCACAAATCTGCAAAGTCTGCGCTTTCCACAGGGACTGCTCCAGATTGGTGAGCGTGCGTTTTCCAGCTGCTTTGCATTGCAGGAAGCTGTGCTGCCGGATACTGTCACAGAGATTGCAGCAAAGGCGTTTTACAGCTGCAAGAGTCTCAAAAGCATGACGATTCCTGCAGGCGTAACGGCGTTGGTGGACGATCTGTTTTACGGCTGCGAGGGTCTGGAAAGCGTGACGCTTCCGGCAGGCCTCAAAACGATTGGTAAAAACTGTTTCAGAAACTGCAAGAGCTTGCTTCAGTGTGCGATTCCCGATGGCGTTACGGAGATTGGCAGCGCAGCATTTTATAGCTGCAGAAGCCTGAAGAGCTTTGTTGCTCCGGAGAGCTTAACGAGCATTGGTTCCAAGGCGTTTGCAGGCTGCATGCTGTTTCCTATAACGCTGCATGATCAATGCGTGTTTGCTTCGGATGCCTTCGAGCCGGATAGCACTGTAATGATTTACGGCAGTGCCTTCAACTATATGTATGGATATGGAAGCCTGTGGGTGAGTGAATTCGATCCTGCCTGCGGTATGACAGAGGTGGTAGTTCCGGCAGAGGTTTGCGGGCATCCGGTATCCAGTGTTGGCAGTAACCTTTTTTTGGATTGCACGGATGTGATCAGCGTGATATTGCCGGATAGTGTAACAAGTGTCGGACATAATGCTTTTGATGGCTGCACAAAGCTGACAAACGTGCTGCTTCCTGCCGGATTGACTTCTATCTACGATCAGGTATTCCGCGACTGCGTGAGCCTGACGGGTATTGCTATTCCGGAGAGTGTAACAAATATCGGAGCTGGGGCGTTTAACGGCTGCGCGGGTCTGACGGATATTACGATTCCGGATGGTGTAACAAATATCGGAGATTATGCTTTTAGCAGCTGCACGGGTCTGACGGATATTACGATTCCGGATGGTGTAACAAGTATCGGAGGATGTTCATTCTTAGGCTGCACAAATCTGACGGGGATCATCATCCCGGCAGGAGTAACAAGCATCGGCGATAGAACGTTTGATGGCTGCACAAGTCTGGCGTATGCGGTTCTGCCGGAAGATATGACAAGTATTGGCTACGGTGCTTTCTGGAACTGTGAAAGCCTTGCGGAGATTACCATTCCGGACGGTGTGACAAGCATTGGCGTATCTGCGTTTAATAGCTGCACAAGCCTTATGGAGATTACCATTCCGGACAGTGTGACAAGCATTGGCGGATCTGCGTTTGCTTACTGCACAAGCCTTGTGGAGATTACGATTCCGGCGGGCGTGACGAGCATCAGCGGTTATGCATTCCGGGGCTGTTCAGCGCTGGAAAGTGTAACGCTTATGAAAGGTCTGACAAGCATTGGCGAATACGCGTTTATGGACTGCACAAGCCTTGTGGAGATTACGATTCCTGCTGGCGTGACGAGCATCAGCGGGTGTGCATTCCGGGGCTGTTCAGCGCTGGAAAGTGTAACGCTTATGGAAGGCCTGACAAGCATTGGCGAATACGCGTTTATGGACTGCACAAGCCTTACGGAGATTGCTATTCCGGATGGCGTGACGCAAATTGCCCGATATACGTTTTCAGATTGTTCGAACCTTATGGACGTCACCATTCCGGCCAGCGTGACCAGCATTGGCGAATATGCATTTTGGGACTGCGAACGGCTTACAGAAATCGTCATTCCGGAGGGTGTAGTGTTCATTGGAGACCGGGCATTCGCGGGCTGTAAAGCACTTGCGAGCGTGGTGCTCCCGGAAGGTTTGACGAGCATTGAACCATATGCCTTTTCACGTTGTGCCCTGAAGAGCATAGCGATTCCGGAAGGCGTGACAAGTATTGGTGAGGGGGCCTTCTATTGGACCCCTTTGATGAGCCTGACCATTCCGCAGACGGTTACGGCAATTGCAGATGACGCCTTTGAAGGACATTCACCTGCAATGACCGTTTACGGCGAGCCCGGTTCCTATGCAGAAAGCTATTGCGATGAAAACAACATTATATTCAGCACAGAGCCATTCCCGGGCGATCTTGAGGATGATGTGTGGATTGTGCTGTCTGGTTCGGTGAAGCTGAGTGACGAAACGGTTCTGCCGGGTGCGCGCATTACTGTCTATCAGGAAGAAAGCGTGACATCGGTTGCGTCGACGGAGACAAACGCTGATGGCTTGTGGAGCATCGCCAGGCTTTACCCGGATACGACGTATCGGATTGTCTGCGAGCTGGAACCGCTGACGTTTGAGGATGTGCTTTTTACGACGTCCGATGTGTCTGAAGCGGTGCCGACGCTGGTTGCGGAGGTTGCGGAGGAATATGTGCTTGTGCCGATGACGGTAGTGCGTGCCGAGGCCGGGGCAGCAGCAGTCGAGCTGAACATCATCAGCAGCGACGCATGGACTGCATCTGTTGATTCGGATTGGATCACGCTTTCGGCTGGTTCGGGCGCAGCTCCCGGGCAAACCGTCACAGCGGTCGTCTCTGCGAATGAAGGGGCGGTGCGCGTCGGGCAAATCCAGGTCACCTGCGGTTCGCAGAGCATCAGCATCCCGGTTGTTCAGGCGGGTGCGACGGCGGCGAAGCTGGATGCACCGACGATCACAACGCCGGCAGAGGATGGGCTGGAGCTGCCGTATGATTCTGTGACCGTTACATGGGAGGCAGTCGAAAACGCGGCCTACTATGTGATCTCGCTGCGGGATCTGACGACAGACACGCTGCTGATCTATCATGAGAAACAGGCGCTGGGCTC
Source organism: Clostridia bacterium (assembly GCA_017465155.1). Classification (GTDB taxonomy): domain Bacteria; phylum Bacillota; class Clostridia; order Christensenellales; family Aristaeellaceae; genus UBA11524. The sequence goes on along the minus strand of JAFTWV010000062.1, from coordinate 5,155 downwards.
TGCATGCACAACGCTGCTTCCTGCAGAGTATTTCTTCATGGGACGTGAGTACCGGATAGCCGTGGGCGCAGTGCCTCCGGGGCTGGAATCCACGGACTCCATGGTTGGCTGGAGCGAGCGCGTGTTCTCGACGCCTGCGGAGGTACTTGCAGAGGATGCAACGATTTCAGGCCGCGTTTGCGAATATGAATATATCAGCGAGGAAACGGACGAATCGGGTAATATTGTCACCGAAGCGACGATCAACATGCTGCCGTTGGACAATATCACAGTCGAGCTGTTCAAAATTACGGAAACGGAGAAGCTGAACGCAGGTTCCATGGTGACCGGCGCAGACGGCCTGTTTACCTTTACAGGCTGTGAAATAGGAGCAACATACATCATTGAGTTAACCAGCAATGATATTGAGTTTGCTACCCTGAGCCGGGAAGAGATTCTTGCCTTGCAGAGCAGAACGAATACGACGGTTGACCTTGAAGATGCTGTCTATTCGCTGGCTACGGACGCAGGAGAAAATGAAACCGGCGATATTACCGGCATTCCCAAATTGGGTGATGGACATCAGAGCTGGTTCCGTTCAATCATTGCGGACAAGCCGAATGGCCTGTGGGCAGAATACTTCCAGTTCCGTGACGGAAATAAAAATGGAGCATTCTCCGATGCGAATAAGAGATGGGAGTATGGTTACAGTCCATATGACTTTGCCAATGGCGTACTGAAACCGGAATATCAGAACTCCTATATTCGGCAGATTGATTTCCGGTGGACAAATGGTAGATCGCAGAAGAGCTATTCGTATGTGAGCACTACAAAGTACGACGGTTCAGGGTCTGATCTGATCATCAGGTATGTCAGCACAAAGAACTTTGCGGCATTCTTTAATGGATATCTTCGGGTGCCAACTGATGATAGATATACCTTCCGCTTGACGGGCGATGATGGCATTGAACTGAGTCTGCAATATGCTGTTGTGGAAGATGATTATGAAAAGCTGAAGGAATATGGCGGCAAAAAATGGTACAATGGTTTTGCAAAGTCTGTGACAACAAAAGGAATGGAGCTTAAAGCAGGAACCATTATGCCGCTTGTCATCAAGTACTATAACAGCGATGGTGTTGCAAAGCTGAAGTTTGAATACAAAACAAAGACGGATGGCACCTGGCGCATTGTTCCCAATGAATGGCTGTACATGGGAGGACGAGCATACAATGTCGATGACAGCTGGATCAAGCCGGCCGTGACCATGGATCAGATTGATGCGCAGGTACATGCAGCGTTCGACAGCATGACAGATCAGGTGATCGGAAACTACATTGATAAGATTGTCAGCGAAACGATCACGCCCACCGTGTTTGCGCAGTGGGATGATCAGATTTCGGAAAATTGGGTACAGGAGGTGATCTCATCCGGCTATCAGGGTGCGGCACGCGCAGCGTATGAGGTGCTGTACGGAAGTCTGGTGGACGCAGCGTTGGATCCTTCGACAATGTCAACAGATAAGATCTGGCAGGCGATTGTTGATAAGGTGCCCTATCTGAAGAGCAATGGCGAAAATTATGGCCTGGATCTGGAGGCGGTCGGAGACGATGCCTTCGAGACACTGGTAAAGGCGCTTCGGGTGGTGTACGACTATGATCCGTTTACCTATAAGGAACTGAAGGTGACGCTGGATGACATTGTGCTGTACGATCAGATCGAAAAAAGCATGACGGCTGAATTGGGGGTGAATACGCTTCTTGATAAGATGGGAACGTTTTCCACTGCCGGTAAACTGGTCGATATGCTTCACCGGAACTTCCAGCGGGTGTCAGATGAAAAGGATATGAACCGTCTGCGCAGTTTCATCCATCTGTCAATCAGCGAAGTACGGAATATCTTCGAAAAAAACCCTGCATACGGTCCATATGTCGACGGAATGAGTTACTATCAGCGAATGATTCCCGCAAAGATACTGAACACCGCCAGACGAGACCGGACACAAAATCATGGAACCTGTCCGCTGCCGGTGGCAGGAAGTGCACTGTACTATGTCTACGCGCTTGATGGCTGCACTGATGCGGACCTTGAACGCTGGTTTAATGATTATTACGATCGGAGTGATGTAGAGGTCATGCTGTATAAGCAGCTGCTCATTGATACGGTCAACATGGCTGGTGTGATTTACGGAGACATCCTGAAGTAACAGACGGAAGGAAGTCTGAAAAAGCACACGCTGCTGGTTTAGTAAAAGGACTGTCTCCTTGGGGGACAGTCCTCTTTGTTAGTGCCTTTTTGTAGTGTCATCATTCGGCTGGCTATATAAGAACAGGCACAGCGGATCATACTGCTGTGCCTGTTGACTGATTTATGCGTATCGACATTGATGGTGGTTATCTTTGAGCGGAGTGATTACTGAAAGGCGGGCAGCTCGTCGAGGGTGATGAAGTACTCGCTGGTGTAGATCTTCTTCAGGGAGGCGGGGGTGTTGCTCTTGCCGTCGGTGAGATGGCTGGTGTGCCAGACCATGAACATCAGCCATGGTGCGTCAGCCGCTTCCATTTGCGCTTGTGTGGGGATTGTGCCGCATTCGTGGAATACGATGGGCATGCCCTCGGGTGCGACGCCCGCAACCTCTGCGTACAGGCGGCCGTTTGCGCCGGGGGTGTAGCTGTCAGCGCCGATCAGATCAACATAGGCGTCACCAGGATACCATGCGGCCATGTTGCCGCCGTTTCCGGAATACCCCAGCAGCCAGATCAGGTTATCGAGTCCCCAGTAATCGGTGTAACGGCTGTACATCAGCTGCCAGAGCCTGACGAAGCTGTCGCTGCCGCCCTTGGACCACCAGAACCAGCCGCCGTCCAGCTCGTGGAAGGGCCGCCAGAGCACCGGTACGCCTGCGTCTTCCAGCTGCTGGAGGTAGGGAACCGCCCGATCCATGGCGGACAGCAGCACGGTATAGGCCTCTGTGCCGGGGGTGAGGGCTGCATCCCAGTCGAGATTATGGCTCTTGCTTTCGTTGTAGCCGGAAGCGAAGTCGCTGCCGGTATGCCAGCAGATGTGAGGGATGCCGCCCTGCTTCCACCATGCGATGGAGCGGTTCACCACACCCTGAAAATCGTTGTGCATGAAATCAAGGCCGCGGATGGCAGGCAGCTTGCCGGTGTGCTTGAAGATGAAATTCATCTCATAATCCGGGGAGGTCATCCATGTGGATTCCATCTGGCCTGTCAGGCAGGCTGTTCCCCAGGTTTCTTGCAGATAGGCGTAGACAGCCTTGGCAGAGTCGATGGCGTTGACGTTGGAGAGACCGCCGTTGTAGGTGTGGATAATCTGCTCGGCGTCTGCGACGGTATCAAGATGCGTGTTCAGCGCCAAAGCAACCTCGGCGGACAAGAAGTACAGCGCGGCGATGCGTCCGCCGTTCCATGCGCCCAGAGAGAAGGCGGTGATTTCGGCCGGACTGCTGACCTGTGCCTGAGCCATCAGCTCTTGTACGGTGTAAACCGTCAGGCGTTCCTTGTCGGGCTGGTCGGAGACGGCGGCGATGTTCAGCTGCTTTCCGTTCACGGACAGCCCCAGAACACCCCAACCGCCGTGGGTCACATCGTCACAGGCCCACAGGAGAGCAATGGCGTCCGTGGGCTGGGCTTCGGTCAGCCAATCGATGTTGGCGGGGTAATAACCGGCGTTGGTTTTGCCGGTAAAAAGGATGGTCGCGTCGGCCAGAATGGTCTCCTGTGCAGCCAGCTTCTCGGCCTCGGACATGGCGTTGCGGATGGCAGGCGCCTCGCGGGGCGTCCACGCCTCTGTGGATTCAGAGAACGCGGGAAGGCTGGAAAGCAGCATCAGCAGCGCCAGCAGCAGGGATGTGATTCGCTTCATAGGGAACCTCCTTGCAGGATAATGAGATGCGTTTTTGCTGCTTATACACTACAACAGATGCGGATATCTGTCAAGGGAGAGGCTGCAGTGCCTGCCGATTGCAAAAAAACCGGAGCCCTTGCGGGCCCCGGCGTGGGGTTCAACTGTGATTACTGAGCGGGACGGGCAGGCAGCTTAGTGGTCTTGCCGGCTTCATAAGCTTCCAGACGCTCGTCGATGATCTCCTGATAACCGGCCTCGAGGAATTCCTTGGCCAGCTGCTCGTACAGGGCGTCGAACTCAGCGGGGTCGCACTTGACCAGCTTGGCGTAGGCTTCCTGATACAGGGCCAGCAGGGTGGCGCTGTACTCGGATTCGGACTCGATGGCCACGGCGAAGATGGGATCGGAGTAGGCGTTGCCCTTGTCAGCGATGGCCTTCAGAGCATAGTAGTTGTCCAGGATGCCCTGATAGAAGTCCTGCGGGATGCCCTGAGGAGTGATCGCCTTGATGGAATCTTCGATGGTACCAACAACCTTGGAGGCAAGCACCAGACACGTCATGTCGATGTTCATGTTGTGGTTCAGCATCTCAGTACCCATGTAAGCGCCGTCGACGACGGGCAGGCCGTCTTCGCCCATCACATAGGTAACGCCTTCAACACCATTCTCCAGAACGAAGAGGTTCTCGGGCTGGATCATCCACTCCATCAGCATCCAGGCAGCCTTCAGCTGATCCTCGGTAGCGAAGGAGGAGAAGCCAACGATCATGCCGAAGGGGTTGTCAGCACGCAGCTGAGCATCTTCGATGACGCCAGGCTCAACGCCCGCGTAGTTGCTGGCGATGGCCAGTTCAGCGTTGGGATTGTTGGCGTAGAAGGCCTTCAGCCAGTCCACGTTAGCAGCCATGTAGCCGCCGTACTGGTAGGTCTTGCCGTTGATGAAGTCGGTCTGCAGCTGATCGGCAGCAGCACCGGAGGAGTTGCTCTCCAGATCGAACTCAGAGGAATACCAACCCATGTGGTACTCGCTGTTCAGACGCTTGAGCAGCTTCTTGGTGGGTTCCCAGGACAGGCTGGGGGTGCCCAGAGAGGAGTGCATGGCCCACTCGGCCTCGTTGACGGGGATGTCACGGTAGCCGAAGTTCTGTACGTAAGCAGCGGTGGGGATGCCCAGGCCCAGAGGCGCCTGATCGGTCAGGCCGGCAGCGATGATCTTGTTGATGGCATCCACGCGCTCGGCGTAGCTCTTGGGCACATGGTCATAACCCACAGCACGCAGCCAGTCCATGCGGCAGTACTTGATGTAGGTGT